>CAITZA010000198.1 GCA_903896745.1 uncultured Desulfomonile sp.
CAAAGCCACGTAAAGGTGTCATTCGAGACACCGGAATATACCGCCAATTCGGATGCCGTCGGAGCGCTAAGACTGCTAGAAGCGATCCGGATTTTGGGTATGGGTAAAACAGTCAGGTTTTATCAGGCCTCCACGAGTGAGTTGTATGGCAAGGTTCAGGAAGTTCCTCAAACAGAGAAAACCCCTTTTTACCCTCGTAGTCCTTATGCGGCGGCCAAGTTGTATGCTTACTGGATTGTTCGAAACTATCGGGAGGCTTATGGATTTTTTGCGTCTAACGGTATTTTGTTCAATCACGAGTCTCCGATGCGCGGCGAGACGTTCGTGACGCGCAAGATTACACGCGCAGTCGCCCGAATAAAGCTTCAGATGCAGGATAGCCTTTACTTGGGCAATCTCAATGCGAGGCGTGACTGGGGATATGCCGGAGATTATGTTGAGGCCATGTGGATGATTACCCGCCATTCCGAACCGGATGATTTCGTCGTAGCCACGGGGCAGAATCATTCTGTGAGGGAATTTGTTGATCGATCCTTCCGTGAAGTAGGGATAGCCATAGAGTGGAAAGGTTCCGGAGTCGATGAACAGGGCATCGACACGGAAACCGGGAATATACTGGTTCAGGTAGACCCAAGGTATTTCAGGCCGACCGAAGTCGATGAGCTCCTCGGTGACGCCTCCAAGGCCCGTGACGTGCTTGGATGGCAGCCCAGGATAAGTTTTGCGGAACTGGTGCGTAGAATGGTGATATCGGATTTGAGGGAAGCCGAGAAAGAACAGCTTTGCAGAACCGCCGGTTTCGATTAATCAGCAAATCAGGCTGTAGCAATATCAGCGGCTTTTTTGATCAATCCCGGTAAAATATCCAACTGCCCGGGGAGAAGGGTTCTACAGTCGAACATTACTGAGTTTTCATGCACTAGCGCAATCACCGGCGTGGCGCCAAATCTCAAGCTGCGTTCCAGTTTTGCTGCCGAGAGGGACTCATTTCTGATTGTAACGCGCGGCCCTTCCAAATCACCCATCGGCAAAGCCCCACCACCTACCTTACCGCTTCCCGCCTCGATTGTTATGACAAAATTGGGGTCGAGGCTTTTTCTGAGTGAACTGGCCAGTAGTTCGGCGTCTGACAGTAGCCTCTCACTCGAACGAGCGATCATTTCGAGCGTGGGGATGCTCTGAAATGGCCCCTCAGGACGAGTATATTGTTCAAGAGTCGCTTCTAAACCCGCCAATGTCATTTTGTCCATTCTTAGGGCTCTGGCCAGCGGATTCTTCTTCATGGCGCCTATATATTCCTTTTTTCCTACCAGGAGTCCCGCCTGCGGGCCACCAAGCAGTTTGTCGCCACTAAAGCTGACAATGTCTACCCCGCTGGCTATAACTGACTGAACGGTGACTTCATCAGTCAATCCGTGCGGTCTCAAATCCACAAGGCATCCACTCCCCAAATCCATCATCGTAGGGATATTGTGTGTTCGTCCAATCTCCACAAGCTCGTTAAGCTCAACCTCCCTGGTGAACCCGACTATTCTGTAATTGCTCGTGTGACACTTGAGGATAAGGGCGGTATTTTGATTTATTGCCCCTATATAATCACGCGGATGGGTGCGGTTAGTGGCCCCGACCTCTTTTAGAACTGCCCCTGAGCGAGCCATTACTTCCGGAATTCTGAAAGACCCGCCTATTTCTATGAGCTCACCACGGGAAACTATGACCTCTTTTCCTTCAGCCATGGTTGACAGCGCCAGAAGGACGGCGGCGGCATTGTTGTTCACAGCCAGTGCGCTCTCTGCGCCTGTAAGCTCCTCTATGAGAACTCTGAGGTGTGAATTCCTGTCCCCCCTGCTGCCTTTGTCCACATCGTATTCGAGGTTGGAATAAGACATGGCCACTTCTGTAATCCTGTCGATAACCGGCTTGGGCAATGGAGATCTGCCCAGATTGGTGTGAACGATGACGCCAGTGGCGTTAACAAGGGTTCGCAGTTTCCGACCGTATAGTCTGTCCGCCTCTGTGTTCAGAAGCTTATCCAAATCGACTGAATCGAAATCCCCTTCAGAGATTTCACCAGAGAGAATCCCTAACCGCAATGATTCCAGAGCCTTTCTGACTATTCGTTTTACAGTTGTTTCGGAATAGATTTTACGTAATGAAGTAACCGAGGTTTGAGAGAGCATTTTGTCAACCGATGGAATTTTTCGGAAAAGGGACTGGGCTTTGGATTCAGACACGAAATGGCCTTTCTCAGGATTTGGACTTGATTTTGAAAGATTTTACAGCTTCATCAAAGCTTGGAATGTATGTTTTGAAATCCTTTGCAGGGGCTGTAAAATCGACATTTACAATCTGCTTTTCCGTCACAACCAACAAACGCCATGAACGTAAACGTGATAAATCGGAAGGGGTCTTTTCCTTCAACAATGCGGCCCTGGCGCCCTTTATTTTCAAGCTCTTGACTTCCTCAACACCCTTGTCACGTTGCGCTGCCTTCCTTAGAGCCTCAAATACAACAGGGCCTGATTTCGAAAAAATCTCACCAACCACGAGATAAATTTCGGCATTCCCTTTGCCCCATTTCAATATTCCCGGTTCGTCCACCGCCACCGATTTAAAACCTTCAGGGATTTTCATATCAAAGAACAGTTCCGCATTTTCACCGACTGGCTTGACCGCTTCAGCAGAATTGGTATGTTGAGCGCGGGCGTATTCAGCGGAACCGATCATTACAGGGAAAACAAGAGCTGAAATTATAATCCATATACTTAGTTGTCTTTTCAGGTTGACCTCCTGCAGGATTTGTTTTTAGTTAATACTATGGAAATGGAATAAAGCAAAAGCGATTTTTGCGTGATAACAATACCAGAGTTGCGGGGAAAAGACATTATACACTCCAACAAAAAGGGAATAGTTCATTCTCTCGGCTGCAAGGTGAGTCAGGTTGAGACAGAGTCTGTGGCTCAACTCATGAGAGACGCTGGATACGAGTTGTCGGACAGACATAAAGATCCTGATTTGATCTTTGTAAACACCTGCTGTGTAACCGGGCGCGCTGAGGCTAAGTCCAGACGTTTTGTGGGAAGTCTCGCAAAAAGATTCCCCTCGGCCAGGATCATTGCTGCGGGATGCCTTGCCGAACTTAAGCCTGACAATTTACAGGCGCTTTCCCCTAACATTGCGTGTTTAGGTACCTATGCGAAAGATTGCATGGCGCCTACAGCCTCAATTTTTGAATATAACGACGGCTTACATACGGGCATTTCAGCCTCGGGATGCGGAACTTTCGGTTTCCTTCCCACCCCGACCGACCAAAATCGCGCCAGGGCTTTGATCAAGATTCAGGACGGGTGTTCTCAACGCTGTTCATATTGCATCGTGCCTACAACGAGAGGCCCTTCCAGAAGCATGGAACCTGACAGGGCTCTGGAAGATATATCGAGGTTGGAAATTGCCGGTTTTCCAGAAATTGTTCTCACTGGCATACACCTTGGGGCCTACGGAAGGGATCTTTCTTCAAAAATAGGTTTTGATGATTTTGTTGTAAAGGCTTTAGGAATACTCGTAAAAGCCCGGTTAAGATTTTCCTCCATAGAACCGCAGGAGGTGTCGGACAAGCTCATAGAAATCGTCGCTGCTGACTCCAGGATTTGCAATCATTTCCATATTCCGGTTCAGAACATGGACGACAGAATCCTTGTAGCCATGGGGAGGCCTTACAGTTCGAGACAGATCGAGGAACTCGCCGCCAGGATACTTGGAAAGATTCCTGACGCCTGTATTGGGGCCGACGTCATGGTCGGGTTTCCGGGTGAAGATGACCATTCCTTCAAGATAACGTATGATTCACTGGCGCGGTCTGGATTCGGCTACCTGCATGTCTTTCCCTTTTCCAGGAGGCCTGGCGTTCCGGCGTCAACAATGAGAGACGTACCCGACAGAAAAGTGGTAGCAGAGAGAGTGACAGCGATGCGACTCCTTTCTGAAAGACTTCGCAACACGTTTTATGCAAGGTTTGTCGGTCGTGAGCTCCAGGCATGCATTGAATCCGGTCAAGACTCATCCGGTGGTTACATAACCGCTCGAACCGATAATTATATTCTGGCCAGATTAATTGATGCGGCTGGAATTCCTAGAAGGGGTCTGTTCAAAATTGTGGTTGAGTCGGTTAGCGACGAACTTGTGCTCGCTAAACCTGCTTGAGCAGCCATAAAATTTTGGCAGTATCTCCGGATAGAAACAACCGATTTTCCGGATGGTAACGAAACCTCAACTATTCCGTAGTCCTATGTATGAATTCTTTAGCTTTTGCCAGATTTTCGCGAACCTGGTTCAGATCCTCAACCCTCGATTGATTGAAAAAGTTTATGAACGCTTCAGTCGCCATGTAGGTATGGTTGATGGACTGCCTTATCAGATCGTGATATTGCGCATACCCTTGCGGGGGAATTATAGAGAATATTTTTGAATCCAGTATCCGCAGTTCGCGCTTCATTGATTCCATTTTCAGATTAATCTCTTTGGGAATTAATGGCGCCTGCATATCTGAGGGGTCAAAATCGGCTATGCTAAGGGATGGAGTACGCGCCATCAGGAGAGACAACTCTTCCAGTATTGGAGCGGTTTCCTTTAGGTACTTCCTTAATTCGGGGGTGATCACCGAGTCTTCGTCCAGTGGCGAGGGGATTTTTTCCTTGGGAGGAGCGGGTGGCTGTTCCACATGTTGGGGGGCTTCCTTAATAATGGGAGCCACGACTGTTTCAGGTTTGGTTTCTTTCGTTTCCACCACCGGTTTTTGCTCTTTAGGTGGAATCACCGTAAATGCCTGCTCTGTTTCGGGTGGAGTCATCGGCTGATGTTTGACAGGTTCCGTGAGCTTAGGTTCTTCATGTTCTTTGACCTGAGGCGCTTCATGTTCTTTAACCTGAGGGACAATTTCCTCCTTGGGGGGAACCAATGGTTGCGGTTCCTCAATTTCTACAACCAAGGGGGCTCGACGCGACTCCATGGGTATTTGATCCTGCTCGACTCCCTTCTGACCAAAAACCTGGCTTTCGACAGGCAGACTTTTTATGTTATCCTTCGCAGCGTCCACCTCATAAATATGTGGGAGCGGTATCATTCTTTTTATGATGATGTCCTTGTTTGGTTCGGGTAACGAGTCTGTAATATTTACCGGCGCTATTGGCTCCCTAAATGGAGGGCTGTGCGGTTCATGACGTGGTTTTTCGGATGTCTGCGGTTTGTCAGCAATGGGCGTTTCAGGAATTTGCTCCTTTTGGGTTTCTGTCGGAGGTTCTTCCTCGGGGTCTGGCAGACGATAACGGGTTTTAGGCGGTGAAAACTTCAACCGTGGCCTGTCAACAACTTCCGGAGCGATCTGGACAGGCGCCGGTTCAGGCTTTATTTCTTCCTTTGGAGGAGGAACTTCTCTAACCTCTTCAACTGGTGGCTTTCTGTATTGGGAATCGAAAGGGAGCCTCATGGGAATAGGTCCGGGACGTGTAAGTTGTTCTTTTGCCTGATCCGGATGAAGTGGTTGAATTTCTGACTCTTTTTTCGGTGAACTGACTGGCCCTCTTCGAGGCTCGACAGGAGCTTTTTTAGGCGCAGGCTCACCAATTATCCTGTTCATCCTGATTTCCGGAATGTTAACATTGAAGCCAGTTCCTCCAATTGTGGCGGAGGATGAGCCAGGGGCCGATCCCATTGAGGGCAGCTCGGGAGTGGATCCCTTTGGGGCTTGCGCATTGGCGGGATTGTCAAAGACGCCGCAGACCAGCATGGTCACTGAAACGAGGCACAAGAATACTCTTAAAGATAAAAAATTAACCGGATTTTGCAAAACTTTCGAATCTGAGGCGCCAGTCATGTTTTTCATAATGACTCAACTCAATCGTTGACATTTTTATATCATAATTTTAAACCTTTGTCACAGTTTCGTCAAGTTCTTCAAGAAACTCTTCCAGTTTGGTCACCGATTGTGGACGAATTCCGGAGGATTGAACCCGGTCAAGGATGCCGTTAATGAATGCGCCGGAGTTTTCCGCCCCGTATTTTTTCCCTATTTCTATAGCCTCGTTAAGAACAACAGGGCCCGGAGAATCCGGAAAAGTTGTCATTTCGGCAATAGCCATTCGGAGAATATTCCTGTCAACGCGGTTAATCCTGTACAATTTCCAGTTGGTAGAGAACTTCGATATGATGGAGTCGATAACCTGTTTATCCCTAGCGACAGCAGTTACCAGTTCTCTGGCGAAATCCCTGACAACCCGTTCCATTTTGAGGGATTCTTCCGCTTCCGTGTCAAAATGTTTTCCAAGAAAATCCAGAACCTCCAATGGATCCTGATTCCTTGCGTCAGCAGCGAAAAGGACTTGCAACACGAATTCACGAGTTTTTCGTCGGGAAGGCACTTTATTTTCTACTATCGCTAAGGTAGTTAGACTTGATTGATATAGCGTTCATGCAATCAACTTGAGAACGTTGGCCATTTCGATAACCGACAGGGCCGCCTCTGCGCCTTTGTTGCCGGCTTTAGATCCGGCTCGCTCAATTGCCTGCTCGATTGAGTCAGTTGTTAGCACGCCAAAACTAACCGGCACAGAAGCGGAGATAGCAGTTTGCGCTACGCCTTTTGCCACCTCGGACGCAATGTAGTCAAAATGAGGTGTTGAGCCTCTTATAACAGCGCCGAGAGCTATGACCGCATTGTATTTGCCGGATTTGACGGTAGCGGCTACCACCTGTGGTATTTCAAAAGCTCCTGGAACCCTGATGACGGTGATTTCGTCCTCATTGGCTCCATGCCTGACTAACGCGTCAATAGCGCCTTCTATCAGACGACCAACAACGAAATCATTATATCGGCTTGCCACTATGGCCGCCTTGAGCCCCGAAGCGTCAAAAGAGCCTTCTATCCTATTGATCATATTTACTCCGAAAAGTCCTGTATTGGATCATCCTGGTAGGAGAAACGAGCGCTGTCATGTGTCAGCGCTCGCCTCACTACATCGTACAGTTCAGGTCGTAGAGGTGGCCCATTTTTTCTTTTTTGGTCTGCATATATTTCATATTGGTTTCACAAGGCTCCACCACTATGGCAACCTGTTCAACAACTTCAAGTCCGTAGCCCTGCAAACCTACTATCTTGGTAGGATTGTTTGTCATGAGGCGCATTTTCCTTACCCCCAGATCATGAAGCATCTGCGCGCCAATTCCGTAGTCTCTAAGGTCCGGCTTGAATCCTAACCTGATATTGGCCTCAACAGTGTCACAACCCTGGTCCTGCAATGCGTAAGCCTTGATCTTGTTCAGCAGACCGATTCCCCTACCTTCCTGCTGCATATAGAGGATTACACCCTTACCTGCCTGTTCAACCATTTCCATGGCCTTTTCCAATTGATTGCCACAATCGCATCGCCTTGAACCAAACACATCACCGGTAAGGCATTCGGAATGAACCCTCACCAGGACCGGCTCATCCGGATGAATTTCACCTTTTACAAGGGCCACATGGTTGTGACTGTCAACGTCGTTCTCATAAACGATAAGCCTGAAATCTCCGCCAAAGTCGGTGGGCAGGACTGTTTCGGCTCCGCGTCTGACCAGTTTTTCATTATGCATTCTATATTCGATCAAATCCTTGACCGTGCAAATTTTCAGGTCATGCTTTTCTGCCATGCACATCAGATCGGGCAGTCTCGCCATCGTTCCGTCATCGTTAAGGACTTCACATATAACACCGGCAGGCTTGAGACCAGCTAAACGCGCAAGGTCCATGCTGCCCTCTGTCTGACCTGCCCTCACTAGAACTCCACCCTTTTTGGCCCTTAACGGGAAGACATGACCGGGCGATATTATGTCGTGCGGACCAGCGTTATCATCAATCGCGGTGAGTATGGTTATGGCTCGATCGTAAGCCGAAATTCCTGTCGTTACCCCGCGAGCCGCTTCTATAGAAACTGTAAATGCTGTGCCATAAGGAGACTTGTTGTCAGCAACCATCA
The DNA here is from genome assembly GCA_903896745.1 of uncultured Desulfomonile sp. Classification (GTDB taxonomy): domain Bacteria; phylum Desulfobacterota; class Desulfomonilia; order Desulfomonilales; family Desulfomonilaceae; genus CAITZA01. The sequence continues at coordinate 8,007 of CAITZA010000198.1, forward strand.
TTGGCAAGTCTAGCGATTCTATTTTATCCCTTGTCATGGATAGACATAGCAGTCCACGGCCGTATTTGGTCATAAAATTAATGGCTTCCGGAGTAACTTTCTCCGCTGCCATTGTCAGATCTCCCTCATTTTCCCTGTCTTCGTCATCAACGAGAATTACCATACGGCCTTTTTTTATCTCTTCGATGGCTTCTTCAACCCCTACAAGCACGCCCATTTCAGGCATCCTCCTTACATAAATCCGTAATCTCTTAATGTTTTTTCTGTCACCCCACCACTGTGGGACCAGGCTGACACGAATTTTTCAATATACTTCCCAACGATATCATATTCAACATTTACTTTATCATTGATATTTTTTTGGGTCAATCCGGTCAAACTGGCTGTATGCGGTATGATCATGACCCAAAAACGATTCCCCTCAACCTTGTTAACAGTGAGACTCACTCCATTTATCGCCACACTTCCTTTCTCCACGACATATTTGCAGGAATCTACCTGAAAACCCAGAAGGTTTCCCTGCCCAACCGACCTGTTTTCTATCATGTTCCCGACGCAATCAACATGCCCAGCCACCATGTGCCCACCCAACCGGGATCCAAGCGTCAACGCTTTCTCCAGATTGACGTTTGCCCCTGACCTCAGGCTGCCCAATGTGGTTACCCGCATGGATTCGGGTGAAACATCAGCGGAAAACTGTCCGGCAGCAATCTTGAGACCGGTCACAGTCAGACATACTCCATCCACTGCTATTGAGTCCCCTAATTTGACATCAGACAAATCCATACCGGATTTGATCGTAATACGTTCAAACCTGTTTACCGGCTCCATTGAGACTATTGAGCCGCGAGCTTCGATTATTCCTGTAAACATTATGTTTCCTAATTATATTAATCCTTGGGGCCTGACTGGTCTTTCAGGGCCATAGGCCACAGGTGCCTCGTGTGGACTCTTCCCATAGCGGACAACATACTCGATTTTACGTTCGGTGTTTCAAGTTCTATTTTTGAAATTAAATTTTTCACCCATTTCCTTCTCTGGTTTGTCATGCCCTGGTACGGACATGAACAGCCCAGCAACGGAACTTTGCGTTCGTGCGCAAATGATGCTGTCAGGCTTTCGTCAACATACACCAGGGGCCTTATTATTATGTTTCTCCCGTCATCTGAGTGAAGCTTTGGCGCCATGGCCTTAATAGATCCGTTAAAAAAAAGATTCAGCAACAGGGTTTCTATAAAATCATCGGCATGATGACCAAGGGCAATCTTATTCCAATTGTTTCGAACCGCGTAAGAATAAAGTAATCCTCTCCTTAAGCGGGAACAAAAGGAACAGGGGTTTGTTCCTTCGGTAAGGTTTTCATTAACTATTTCTGTGAGGTTGCTGTATATGATCTCATAAGGTGTGAGTTCCTTTTCCAGCCTTTCAATGAGTTCCCTGCAACTGAAGACCTCCTGGCCGGGGTGGATTGTAACTGCCCCTACTTCGTAGCTGATCGGCGCTTTTTTCTGGAGTTCCATCAAAGCCAGTAGCAGGGACCATGAATCCTTTCCTCCGGATAGCGCCACAAGAACGCGATCATTATCATTTATCAGATCAAAATCTCCGATAGCCCTACCAACCAATCTAACCAACTTTTGGCGCACGGCCCGCTCCATTCGAAATGTGGACATCAAACTAGTCATACCTGGAAAGATGGGATATAATGAAAGATTGATTTTGATTTGTCCAACGTGCGGACAGAAAAATTTACGAACTCTGCCGCCGCGTTGTAAACCTCAGTTTTTATCAAGGACTTGCGCGCCGGAGATGCAAATTGTTTTTTTTGAATAATGTAGCCAAGTATTTCAATGGGAAGCCACTTTTTGAGCAGGTAAACCTGAGCGTTCACAGGGGAGACAGGGTTGGAATAGTGGGACCAAATGGGGCTGGGAAGTCAACCATTCTTGGAATGATGGAAGGGGTTCTTTCACCGGATAGTGGAGAAGTGTCCATTGAAAAGAAGATCCGGGTTGGAATTCTTCATCAGGAATTAATACAGGGTAGTGATGGTCCCATTATTGACGAAATCATGAATGTGTCAGATGAACTTCGCGAAATACGACGGCGCCTGAAAGAGCTTGAAAGCGGTATGACGAGGCTCTCGGAAAATAGTTCTGAAGCGACGGGTTTACTGGAAGAACATGGGGCGTTGTTGCATGAATTCGAACGCTACAATGGTTATACCCTTGAAGCGCGTGCGTTAAAAACCTTACAGGGACTTGGCTTTAAGGCTGAGGACGGCAGGAGACGCTGGAGTGAATTTTCGGGTGGCTGGCGCATGAGAGTAGCATTAGCAAAAATACTGCTGTCAGAACCCGACGCGCTCTTGCTCGATGAGCCAACCAACCACCTCGATCTTGAAAGCCTAATCTGGGTTGAGGAATACCTTTCCGGATTCAAGGGCGCTCTTGTTTTGGTCAGCCATGATCGTGCGTTTCTAAACAAATTGGTTACAAGAATTTTTGAAGTATCTAATGGCAAGGTCACATCCTATACGGGTAATTACGACGACTTTGAGTCCAACAAACAGACTCAGGAAGAGATTCTGGTCTCTGCCTACAAAAACCAGCAGGAGAAGATCAAGAGGATTGAAAAATTCGTTAATCAGAATCGTGTAAAGGCCAGAACAGCCAGCAGGGTTCAAAGTCGTCTGAAGATGTTGGATAAAATGGAGAAGGTTGAATTACCCACCCGACAAAGGAAGCTGAAATTTTCGTTCCCGTCATCTGCGCCATCCGGAAAACGAACTCTGCAAATCAACGATCTTGTAAAAAGATACAATTCTAATGTCGTTTACAACGGATTCGACTTTTCGGTAGACAGGGGTGAGCGCGTAGGGCTGATAGGACCCAATGGGGCTGGAAAATCAACCTTGATGAAAATTATTGCAGGTATGATTCCGCATGATTCCGGGATTGTGAAATATGGTCACAATGTAAAACCCGGCTATTTTGCCCAGCATCAATCCGAAATGTTAAATTCCGAATTGACAGTGCTCGAAGAAGCTTATTCAACTTCATCCACTGTGACCGAGCAGGAAGTTAGAAACCTTCTCGGGGCTTTTCTTTTTTCGGGTGATGATGTTTTTAAGAAGGTGAAAGTCTTATCCGGGGGAGAGAAAAGTAGACTGGCGCTGACCAAGATACTGCTATCCCCACCCAACCTACTCTTAATGGACGAGCCGACGAACCACCTCGACATCCCTTCGTGCGAAATACTTGAGGAGGGTCTCAAGAAATATGACGGAACCCTGATCCTGATCACCCATGACAGAAGGCTTATGAATGCTATATGTACAGGAATCCTGGAGGTGGAAAAGGGTAGACAGGAGTACTTCATCGGCAATTATGAAGATTACATTTACAAGAAAAAGCTTATCGATGCCGAATTTGTTCAAAATGGTTTTGATCAACCTGTAATGGCGAAAACCAGCTATGATAAGGAAAACGACAAATCCGAAGAAAAAGAATCAAGAAAAGACCGGAAACGAAGGGAAGCGCAGAACAGAATCATACTGTTCAAGAAACAGGAACCCATCCGTAAAGAGATAGAAGCCTTAGAGAAGAAACTGGCTGAAAGGGAACAAAGATCACGGGAAATAACCACGTTTCTTTCTGATCCGACTAATTATGAAAGGAAGGAAAACATCAGACAGATTCTCGAAGAGGAGCCAATCGTAAGTCAGGACATCAAATTTATAGAAAAGCGTTGGGAAGAGCTCCACATCGAACTCGATGAAATAGAGAGAAGCTGCGACTCTTGATCGCACGTTTTGGATAATAACAGCGAACGACTAGTCCCAAAGATCCCAAATGTGTTATGGTGTCCGTATCTTACGGACTGATCATCCATGTTTTCTTTTCGCTGATCTTACCAACTTCTTGAAATCATCATTTTGCTTGAACCGCGAAAGAGCATGTTCGGTCATGGCCTTTTCCATTACAGCATGCCCGCCTACCCCGACAGCCAGGCCAAGCACATCGAGGGCCATTTTATCCCTGCCAGTTTTTGCATAGACCAGCGCTGCGTTGTAGTGAAGCCATTCCGGCTCGAATGGATCTTTTTCATCCATTGCCAGTCGGTAATAGTCCAGCGCTTGTTCATAGGCGCCCATTTCCATGTTTAGGTAGACCAGTCTGCTAACCGTGTATGGGGCTAAACTGGGCATCGATTTGAGATGTTTCTGAACTTCCTCTGTCTTTTTCTTGGCGCCCTTTACCCAGTAGGCCACAGCCATATCAGCCAATGCAAACTGGTCATTGGGCTCTTTTTTGAGACCACATTTGTAATGTTTCAAAGCCTCGACCGGCCTGCGCTTCTTGTACAGAAAATAATATCCAAGATGGAAATCAACCTGGGCGTCATCAGGATCGGCTTCATAAGCTTTCTGAAAAAGAGACATCGCATCTTTTTCACGATCCATTTCAAGATACAAATGCCCCAATTCAGTCAGGAACTGACTATCTGACGGGTTAAGTTCAACAGCGCTTCTGAGGTATAATAAAGCCTTTCTGTACTCAGCCTCATCAAGATATATCAAACCAATATTGAAATACGGATCGGCGTTTTCACGATCAAGACCTATAGACGCCAGAAAATCCTGTTTAGCCTGCTCGATTCTGCCCATTTTCCAACAGATCAGCCCCCTGTTGTTGAAAAGGTAGGCCGAACCAGGGCCACTTATCCGGATGGCCGAATCAATATAATCCCGAGCCTCCTCGAGACTGTTTTCTTCATATTTCTGAAGCGCTTTCTCGTTAAGCCCTTTTATCTGTTTTTCCCGTTCATGTTCCTTTGCGGCTGAGTAAACCAGAACACCGCTACGTATTGCACTGACTTCAAATTTATCCAGAAGCAATGAATAATCAACCAGTTCCATAAATTCGTCCATCATGGAAACTTCAGCCACAAAGACAGGCTCCTTATGCCTGGCGCCAAAGAACGTGATATAGTAATAACTTGCTATCTCTTCATCGTCCTGTTCCTTCTCCCAAATTTCATCAGGATATTCCAAGGTAAACTCGACCCACGGACCAAAATAGGTTTTACCCAGGAAGCTGGATGCTCCAAACAAGCTCGGGAAACAGCTCTTGATATCTTCTGGAGTTGGAAAATCAGGAAGGTGATGATTTGATCTGGCCTGCTCGGATGACTCTTGTGCAAATGATAAGTTCCCAGCCTTAAATGCCATCCCTAACCCTCTTCACGCAGACAACTTGATACATCTCGGGGTTGCTCCAACAATTTACAAAGTGAAGTGACCCCAACATAAAAAAATTATGAAAAAAATAACATGAAGAACATTCCAGGTCAACCATACACTAATTACATATCTGCTTTTATCAATTTTTTAGACAGAAACGCCTGGAAACAGTCAACTCGAATTAAATTTACAAGGTGTGGCAAATTATTTTTTGTGCCACTAGTCCGAATTCTGTCGCTTTTTCTCCATGGCCCAGCAGATCACGGCGCTTACTCCGGCTATCGCAGCTGTCTCAGTCCTCAATACTGAAGGACATATACACGCTTTGACGAACTGACTGTGTTCAATCATTTTTTCCTCATTTGCTGTTAGACCACCCTCTGGTCCGACCAGAATTGTCAAAACCTGTGGAGCTGTCTCCTCGAGCGCCTGCAAGAGTGTTATTGAACCAGTATGAGCGGTGAGCGCAATTTTGGTTCCAGTACCTCCAAGGCTATCCAGGAAATCTCCCAAGGGTTTTGGATCCCGGATCGAAGGTCGATTGGATCGTTTGGATTGTAAACAGGCTGTGGTAATGATGTTGTTCCACCGCTGTTTTTTCTCGGGTGGTCTACGGCTACATCGCTCGAAAAGGATGGGAGCGAAAGTCTCAGTCCCCAACTCGGTGCAATGCCTTATAATCTGCTCGACAGGATCGGGACGAACGCATGCGAAAGCTACCGTAATATCAATTAGTTTTGTGTCCGGTATCTCGATCTGCTGCTCTATGACCGCCCAAACCTCTGAACCTTTGGCCGGCATGAGTTTAATGACAAAGCTTCTTGATCCATCAGAGGCATGCAGACGATCATTGGGTCTGAGTCGTAAAACATCGTAAATATATTTCCGGTTCTTTGAGGATAGCGCCACACTGTTTTCAATTATGTCTTCAGGATTTACGAAAATTCTTCTGTGTTCTGTCATGATACAACCGTTTGGTTTCTAGCCAAATCTTCGATGAATGTATCTCTCCAGGCGGTTGAGACCTTCATTGATGTTGTCCATCGAATTGGTATATGAGAACCGTATGAATCCCTCGGCATTGGCCCCAAAATCTATCCCGGGGGCAACTCCCACATGAGCGTCCTCAAGTATTTCAAATGCAAACTTGTAAGAATCATGCGAAAATTTCGTTGCATCCGCGAGTATGTAAAAAGCTCCGACTGGAGCGCTCTTTATTTCAAAACCAATCTCCCTTAGTCTTGAAAGCATCAGAAGACGCCTTTCGTTGAAAACGCCCCTCATTTTGGCGGTTTCCTCAGAGGAATGAGTGAGAGCCTCAACACCGGCATATTGTACAAAATCAGCAGCGCTAATAAAGAAATTCTGGCTCATTTTCTGTATTGGCCTGACGAACTCCGGTAGGCTTATCAGATATCCGAGACGCCAGCCTGTCATTGCAAAAAGCTTTGAGAAGCCATTTAGCACGAATGCGTTATCTGTAAATTCCAGTATGGTGCTTTCCCTACCCTCGTAAACCAGGCCGTGGTAAATTTCGTCCGAGATTATAGGAATCCCCAGATCAGCCAGCATTTTCATTTGATCCGGCGCCATGACTGTTCCGGTAGGATTCGACGGCGAGTTTATCATGATAGCTTTTGTTCTGCTGGTGATTGCCCGCTCTACCGCCTGAGAGCCTAGCTGAAAACCCTCCTCCGGATAAGTGTTTACGAATACTGGGGTTCCCCCAAGGAATCTCACAAAATTCGGATAACATGCATAGTGTGGATCTGACAGAATTATTTCGTCCCCAGGATCAAGCAGGGCTGCCAGAGCCAGAAGAATGGCAGGTGACGATCCGGATGTGACGATCACGCATTGCGGATCAATATCTACTCCGTAGTTTGCCGCATAGTGACTGCAAATTGCCGTCTTGATTTCGGGTATTCCCGTACTCGATGTATAATGAGTCTTTCCGGCTCGTAAAGCCCTTATCCCAGCTTCGGTGATATTTGAAGGCGTGTCGAAATCAGGTTCACCCACTTCCAGATGAATGACATCTGCCCCGCATGCGCTCATGTCCATGGCTCTTTCAAGCACATCCATAACAAGGAATGGAGGTATCTCCAGTGAACGTCCTGATATAAAATGATCGAAGTTTTTCATACAACCGGGCTCCCAAAGAAAAACGCTAACTTCATATAATAATGAAGAAAAGACACTTAGATTTTACATAACTTGTTCGTTGATTTCGTTAGGTTTGTTTGTTACAATACCTTTCAGATTGTAATTCAGGCATTCTACACATGGCGCAAATCAATATGAACAAAAATTACGGCATAACTATTACTAAACATCTTTTTGTAATTCTATCCAGCGCTATCATGTGTCTAATACTCGCAGACCCTGGTTACAGCGCTATTTACGGGCTTAGGGATGCTCAGGGTAATTTCTTTCCAAAAGTTACCGTCTCTTTGGGAAAAAAAGAAGTGGTAATTTCGAAAATTGATCCGCAAGAAAAATTCAAGTCTTTCGCTTTAGTGATAAACAAGAAAAATACGAACCTGATAAAAAATATTAGTCAAGTAAGCGTCGAGTGGCTCAACGCCGAAAACAAGGGGGGAAAACCGGCTCCCTTTTCAGGCCCTACCTATGATAGCGCGAAGCTCAGGTTGGAGGAACCCATGATTCGGTCAGTGACACTGAAGCTGATCGATAAAAGTGGAAAAAATGTTTTTGTGACAAAAAGTTTCCCGGATCTGTTCAGCATCCAGATTGATGAAAAAACCCTGATTCCGTCGGAAACCGGACCGGAGGCGGATAGTCCCGTAAAATTCGGTTCCGGTCGGGACGTCTCGCTCAACCTTGACAAAACATCCATATCGTTTGACGAGAGTAATATCAAGAAGGGCGAAATCATTAACCTCGATAATCGTTCGGGACTCGATCAGGTTGTTGGTATCGAACTACCTGAAAAATATCTGCTGTATTATCAGATCGTTCGCAAACCGGAACAAACCAAGGTTCCCCGGGAAAGTTGGGACAAGTTCAATATTGCTTCCGATTCCGGTATATTTGTTGTGTTGATCCCAGAGTCCGACCCAACTCAACTTGCGGCATTAAATGGTAAGGAGGTATTGATCAGGGTTTACCAGGGCGACAGGATTCGCGAAACTCTGAGGGTGCCTATAAGAACACCCTCCGATGTCGGTTCCGGTTTTCAGGAAAGTGTGCAGGGCGGAGGACAGGTTCGTGACATTTCCGATCCAAAAACAGGCGCCGTGACTGATAAACAGGCGTCCAGGGATGTCGATAGAGCATCAGGCCCGTCTGATTCAAAAGTTGTTCCGGCGGCCGTTTCACAGCAGGGTTCAGGTTCCTGGCAATCGACTATGATCTGGATAGTACTAATTCTAAACCTCATGGTTTCCCTTGCTCTCATTGGCTATGGAGCATTCTTCCTTCTACCCAGGATGCAGGTGCTGGAAGACAGAATTTCCAAGAGCGAGATGTTTATTCATGGCAGTCGGGAGGCAATAAGGGAAGAACTCGATCAAATCAAGGATGAAATGTTTCCACTTCGCGGCAAACAATCCGAATCAGAATAGTCTTATCCTCAAAGTGTCGCGATTCCCAAGCTGCAGATTGACTAAAATTTTTGCGCCTGATATATTTTCGGGTCTAGGTTTTGCCTTGAACTAGCAAAGACGCTTGAGGGGTAGTTCATGTTTGGTCCTCTTCCAACCCGTTATTTCCTGACGGCCGGCGCAGGAGAAGCTTCAACTGAGCTTAATGCTTTTGACGCTGCTCTATTGGACGCGGGCGTTGGCGACACCAATTTGATAAAAATGAGTAGCATATTGCCTCCTGGGGCCACCCTGGCAGAAAAGCATCCGCTCGTCAGGGGTTCTTTTGTGCCCCTGGCATACGGAGATCGCACTTCTGATATTCCCGGTCAGATTATATCCGCCGCCGTGGCAGTGGGAATCCCTGAGGATCCCCTGGAGTCGGGTCTCATCATGGAATGTTCCAGACTTGGCGGACCCGAGGAATGTGAAAAAGCGGCCAGAAATATGGTTATAGAGGGCATGGAAACGGTCAGGAACAGGAAAATTAAAGAAATCAAGAGCATTTCAGCTACGATCAAGGTGAGTAGGATCGGGGCTGTATTTGCAGCGGTGGTGCTATGTCAATAAATCAGGATGAGTGGTTCATTGAGGCTTATGATGGTATTTCGGCCTTTGGTCTCAAGTTTTCGGAAAAATTGTATGAAGCCCAAAGCCCATTTCAAAAAATAGAAATTTTCGAAACGCCTGCCATGGGAAGGGTTCTGATACTCGACGGCTGTTTCATGGTCGCTCAAAAAGATACCTTTATATACCATGAGATGCTGATTCACCCTGCCATGAATCTTCTGGCAAATCCACGCAAGGCCCTTGTGATTGGCGGGGGCGACGGTGGAGCAGTGACTGAGCTGGTTAAATATAAGTATTTAGAGGAAATAACACTTTGTGAAATTGACGAGATGGTCACGTCATCATGCAGAATATATTTTCCTGAAGTTTCCCGCGGTCTCGATGATACTCGGGCTATCGCTGCGTTTGAAGATGGGGCTGCTTTTGTCGCCAGGCATTCGAATCATTTTGACGCGGTCTTTGTCGATTCAACAGATCCGGTTGGACCTGGTAAGGCCTTATATGAAGTCACATTTTATCAGTCCATAAAGAATAGCCTTCGTCCTGGCGGAATCGCCGTTTTTCAGACCGAAAGTCCCATATTCATGTCAGATGTCTTTTCGGAAACTGTCGAAAAACTGAAAAGTGTCTTCGGCAATGACAGGGCCATACCGTATCTCGCAGTTATTCCTAGCTATCCGGGAGCTATGTGGTCTTTCACAATGTGCTTCAACGGTGACAGGAAACCTTGCATCGATATGGCGTCGGGAAATGAGAATGTACCAGCATCATTGAATTACTATAATTCCAAGGTTCATTCAGCCGCCTTCAGCCTTCCTGAATTTGTGAAGAACTTGGCTAGAATCGTAGATTAGGTGTTTAGCCTTTAATCAGGACAGATAGCTCAATATATATTTCAGCGGATTTAGGGTTTGGCGATCTATATCGACCAGATCTAATCCGCTATTTCTTTGTTAACATATTAATCAGGAGCTTGTTTGGAAATGACTATGCTGCGTTTTTTGGAGAGTAGTGGTTCAACAGCTATAAGAAATAGACCTGCGCTTTTTGGATGTCCACTTGATCAGACCTCAACCTTTCGCTCCGGCTCGGACAAGGCCCCGAAAGCGATCAGGGAAGCTTCAGATTCTATCGAAACGTATTCACCATTTCTGGATAGGGATTTAATTGATTACAAGTTTGCCGACTTGGGGGATATTGATTTTTCAAACGCAGATATGGAGACTTGTCTTAATAGGATAGAATCTTTTTGCTCAACAATCCTGAACCACGGCGCCAAACCCCTGGCATTGGGTGGCGAACACACCGTCACCTTGCCCATTGTCCGCGGGTTGAACAAGGTATGTCAGGATTTTGTGGTCATACATCTGGATGCTCATACAGATCTGCGGGAGTCGTACGAAGGCGCTTCATTAAATCATGCAACCGTGATCCGCAGGGTTGTTGACCTGATCGGGTCTGAGCGACTGATACAGCTAGGCATACGATCCGGAACCAGGGAAGAGTTCGCATGGATGAAGCAAAATGGCACACTTTATCAATGGGATAAGGGATCCGAAAAGTCTGTTCTCAAGCGACTGAACAATCGCGAAGTCTATGTCACCCTTGATTTGGATGTGATGGAGCCGGCCTTTCTTCCGGGAACTGGAAACCCCGAGGCAGGTGGATGGTTCTATGATGACTTGGAACGCTTTTTCAAAATGTTGACCTCCGTGAAACTGATCGGGGCAGATGTCGTTGAATTGAATCCAGGACTGGACAAATCAGGCATGAGTTCAGTTCTTGCGGCAAAAATTGTCAGGGAGTTGTTACTCATTATTTAGCATGAGACTAAGCTTGATTTTTTGATAAAGCGTTTAATTAGTTTTTAAAAATATCATATTGTAACTACTAACAGTTGACTTCATGTTCTTGTTTTGGTAAATGGAGCGTCATGATCGAATGGCAAAGGCGCTTCCAAATTGACTGTGATGGGTTACTTTCATAAAAATAGATGGTTAGCATTGATGGTCGTTCTGGCTTCGTTTCCCGGAACATCCATGGCTAACACAAGCATGGGAATTGGAGCCTCCAGGAACGGATGTCCGGATCTGATCGATTTAATTAAGAAATTAGCCCCATCTGTCGTTAGTGTCTCGATCGAGCGAAATTCGACAGACACTCTGGCTTCCAAACCGGTAAGAAACAATCTGCATGTCCAACGCTTTCCAGACAGAGTCGGCTCTCTTGATTTTCGTGAGACTGACAGCATCGGAAGCGGGTTCTTTTGTGACACTAATGGCCATATAGTCACAAACGCTCATGTCATAGAGGGGGCCGATCGAATATTCGTAACCCTGTCAACAGGCAAAACATTGAATGCGCATGTTGCCGCTGTTCATCCGTCAGTCGATCTGGCGTTGCTGAAAGTGGATCCTCCACCGAATGTTGAGAAGGTATCGATAGGCACGGCGGATGATGTGCAGGTTGGTGAATGGGTACTAGCCGTTGGCAATCCCTTTGGATTGGGAAGAACCGTCACCATTGGCATAGTAAGCGGGAAAGGGCGTTTCCTCGGTTTTGGGCCGGATGACAACTTCATACAGACTGACGCTTCGATAAATCCCGGAAACTCCGGTGGCCCTCTGTTTAACATGGCTGGTGAGGTTATCGGAGTCAACACCGCCATCATTTCATCGGCCAAGGGCATTGGTTTTTCAATACCGTCCAATTTTGTTCATGAATTGCTACACGCCAAAAAGGGTGGTTATAACAAGGATCATGGCTGGCTTGGTGTTTATGTCGATGATGTTGACGGAGTGAAAGCCAGGTCACTGGGTTTGACGGTTGGCGGAGGGGCTGTAGTGGATGAGGTCATGGTTTCAACCCCGGCGTATCAGGCTGGGCTTAGAAAGGGAGACCTGATCATCAAGGCGGATGAAAAAACTGTTGAAAGTGGCAAAGACCTCTCTCAGATAGTGTCAGCCTTCAGGCCGGGAAAAACGCTACGCGTAACCATTTTACGGGAAAACAAGCCATATTGCCTGAACGTAGTAGTAGGACGTATACCGGAATAGCTACTAATCCTGTCCAGATTCCGTCTCAGATTCCTTTCTTATTATTTCGACGAGTTCCTTGATAGCGGTCTTCAGTTGATCATTCACCATGTTGTACTTGAACATGTGCGCCATACTTATTTCATGATGCGCATTAAGCATCCTGATCCTGATTGAGTCCACGGAATCCGCTTTCCTGTCCCTCAATCTTTTTTCGAGAATTGAAAGGCTTGGAGCGTTAATGAAAATTCCAACAGCTTGAGGGACTTTGCAGAAAACCTCCTTCGCGCCTTCTACATCAATATCCATGATCATTCTTTGACCAGATTTCAGAGCCTCCAGGACGGGCTTGGCGGGCGTTCCATACATGTTTCCATGAACGTTTTTCCATTCGAGAAACTCTCCTGCCCTAGACATACTCTTGAATTTTGATTCGCTAATGAAGTAATAACTCACAGAGTCGATTTCCCCTTTACGAGGAGGTCGTGTGGCGCACGATATTGAATAAAGCATGTCAGGAAAATACGGCTTGATGTGTCTTATGAGCGTGGACTTACCAGCTCCGGAAGGAGCTGATATGACGAAAAGAGTAGGCTTTATCAACATTGATGACTCCCGGAATGACCAATTTGAAACAGCGCGCTTCACACCCACCAATTCCAAGACTTAATTGCACGAGACACCATGGAACGTCAAACTCATTTGATATATACTTGATGCGGAAAATTGGGATAGCTGACAATCAGAAATATTATTCACGGATCACCCGATTTTTTCAACAGGGAGAGATGATGGTTAGAAAAGTTTTCTGGATAGTTCTTGCAACCCTGAGTCTGGCCACTTCCATTTATGGAGGCTTTTTTAGGGAATTCCTGGTCTACGACAACCTCGAAAAGTTCGACAAACTAAAAAATGTTGGAATTACAATCAAGATTCCGGGCTACGAGAGCTCTGACAACAAGTTCGAGGCGCAGTCGCAGTGGTTTACGGAACCAGAAGTGGTTAATGCCATGACGTTCGAAGGTATTGGCCGATACAAGGATGGCAAGCTGACCTCCAATTATCCAGACCTGAGAATGCTGAAAGGTCGTCTTCCCTGTCCTACCTGAATTTAACTACCTCTCTGGTTTTGAGAGAATAAGTGTTGCTGTTTCATTCTCTTACAATCAGCGTCCTACATGCCGGCGTAAAAATGTTCCCGGCATTGTAAAAAAAATGGGGGCTCTGAACGCCAACCGGACGCACATACTGAATTACGAAACAATTTAGGGAGGATAACTTCCCAGGTTTCAGTAATTATTACAGGGGATGCCCAATTGGAAAAATTGAGACTTAAGGTTCAACTGGCTTTCGCTGCGTTTTTCAATATTGGTTTGTTTCAGCTCCATACTATATGTTTTCCGGTTCTTAATTGTCACTCATGTCCCACATCCATATTCGCGTGTCCTCTTGGAATTATAGGACAATTTGCCGGACTGGGACTGGTTCCACTAAGTGTGATAGGGTTGATGGCGCTTGCGGGTCTTACGGTAGGCAGGTTTCTATGCGGCTGGGCTTGTCCATTCGGATTTGTGCAAGAACTATTATACAAAGTTCCCTATATCAAATTTAATATTCCAGCATGGTCGAGGTTTGTCAAATATGGAGTATTTGCGGGCTTGGTGGTAGCCGTTCCGGTTTATCTGACTCCTGAGTCGTCTCTCTATTTTTGCCGGTTGTGTCCTGTAGGCACTATTGAATCGGCAGTTCCCTGGGCATTGATTAACGGCGCCACCAACATAGGGCATTTGGCCTTAAGACTGTCGATTCTGTTCGCTATCATGATCCTGGCCATGGGGCACCGCAGGTTCTTTTGCAAGGCGCTGTGTCCATTGGGCGCGTGTCTTTCCATTTTTAACAGATTTGCAGCATTGTTTCCTGAACGCACTGAAAAATGTATCGACTGCGGTTCATGCAACAGGATTTGTCCGATGGAAACCAAACCTAAACCCGATAGTTATGGCGTATTCGCCCATAATCCGGAAGAATGCATCAGTTGCCTCGAATGCCAGAAAAAGTGTCCCACGCATGCGGTAAAATTATGGGGATAACGCTCTGTGTGAGCGTAAAATAATTCGAGACACCATTCGACTGATTATTTACCGGATTCTTACGATTGTTTAACTTTTATGACATACAGGAGGTCTAGCATGTGTGAATCTAACGCATACATGGTTCGAGATGGCAGACAGGAACTGATTATGGAGAGCGTCGGCTTAATCCGTTCCGGGGCTAACGGCGTTTTCCTCAAGAGTATTTTCGGGGAAACTCTCAACGTCAACGCAAAAATCATGGAAATGGACTTGAGTGGACACAGGATACTTCTAGAACCCGAAAATGTTTCACGATAGGTTGTAATTCGTCAATTTGTTGATATGTTTTCGTCTTGACACGAGATACGTGAGCTTGTTAAAGGGTAATTTGGGCAAAATCGTTTTTTTATAACTGATTATTTCACACCGAGAGGGACCTGGAACCAATGTCATCGTTAGACGCAGTCATTGTGTTGAGCGCTGGTTACGAGTTTATGGGCCTTGTTTCATGGCAGCGTGCAATGCTGCTAATGTTCAACGGTAAAGTTGAGGTAATTAAGGAATCCGATCAGGTTGTAAGAACCGTCAGTCAAACATATCGCGTGCCTGCCGTCATAAGGTTGCTCAAGTTTATTCGCCAGATGTATCGTCGCGAAGTTCCCTTTTCGCGAAAGAACATTCTCATCAGGGACTCTTTCGTCTGTCAGTATTGTGGTAGAGAAAATTCCTGCTCCGAACTCACCTTGGATCACATTATCCCAAAAGTTCAGGGTGGTCTCAACAATTGGACCAATGTTGTTGCGTGTTGCCGAACCTGCAACGTTAGAAAAGGCGGGAGAACGCCCCGTCAAGCTAGCATGACTCTCATCAGAAAGCCCTTTAAGCCCACTATCATGGAGTTTATCAATATCTACCTGGATAGAAAATTTGGAATCAATTTGAACGAGATTCTAAGGTTCTAGGGTGAATGGATCTGTGTATTTTGAGAGTGCGCTGTATCCCATGAAACTGCTTTGATTTCCTGTCAATGTTGCAGCTTTATAGCGTACAAAAAAACGCGTCCTTCAGGACGCTTTTTTCGTTGACACCCCGTCTTAGTGTGATAAGAGGAGTACCGCTTCTTATCATTACTTTTCCATCCCAGTGGAACACACGCGAACGGCCATTTAGATGCCGTTTTCGTGCTTTTGGAGCTTCCTGTTCCGATTACCTGTCCCAGTGTCACATACGCGTACCGTCTCTTGCTGTCAAAAGGTTTGCTCCATGAAACCACCCTTGCCGACGATGCCTATGTAGACCCTTTCCAATATCATGTCAAGATTTTTATTTATAATTTTTTATAGTTGTATTTTTTATCAAGATTATTAATTATATAAAATCAACATAAAACTTTATTATTATCTCCATTGAAATACATTAATACTACATATCATTCTATATTTATTGGTTTTTAATAACAGTTACATTGAGCGGTGAGATGTAATTTAGGTTACATTAATTAGCTTTGGTTTGTTTTTCCTATATTTCAGTGTGGTTGAAGTATAATACTAGAAATGTGGCAACTGACAGGCGCTCTGGCCAATTCGATCAGTCCTTTGATATACCTTTTATAAAGCTCTTGATGAACGTATCTAATGGCCTTCTTATGCTAGAGATGTAATCCGTGAACACGAACTATCCATATTTTAAAGAACTTGCGGATGTATTTGACGGCGTGTACTCTCCCAAACGACTATTATGCATCTGCCTGTTAACATTTGTAGTTTTTTCGCTCATAATAAATTCTTCATGGAAAGCGACACCGGACAGCGCGTTGTATTTGGAGTTGGGTGAATCGCTGGCTTCGGGAAGTGGTTACTTTTACAACGATGCTCCACATACCTATGTTCCACCTGGATTCCCGTTAATATTGAGCTTATGGATAGGCTGGTCCGGAAATGATTTCTTTTCTTACAGGCTATTAATGGCTCTAATCGGGGCATTAACATCGCTGTCATGTGTTTGTCTTATGTGGAGGCTTTGTGGTCCGGATATGGCTATCTTGATTGGCGGAATATTTTCGATAAATCACACAATAGTTTTGAACTCGACATACACTTCATCCGACATTCCTTTTACATTTTTTTGTTTTCTCGGCTTCCATTTTATCTTAACAGCAGCGCGCCACAAGGAATCTGTCGTGTTGATTGGCATTGCAGGCCTTTTTGCAGGAATTCCCGCTTTGATACGCATAAATGGCTGGGGACTGCCTCCAGCGCTTGTCATCTTTCTTTGGTCTGGCTTTTCCGGATATCATTTGTCTTACAAGGTGTCGCGTTGCCTCGCATTTCTTGTGTCAGCATATAGCCTGCCGGCATTATGGGAATTCCACAAGTCCGGTTTTCCTGTATCGCTCTATGAGGGCGAATATTTACGGGCCGTCGCAGGAAGATCACTCGAAACCCAGGTTTTGGTCGTATTGCAATCAATGTGGGAATATTTTTTTGAAACCGCATTCGCCCTTACGGGGATTTCAATGAGGATTGGCGTGCTGGAGATCGCCCTTAGTTTTCTTATAATTATCGGACTTGTAATAGCCTACAGAAAAGGGGAAAGGCTTTTTAGCGCGTTTACCGCAATTCAGATGGCGGGATTATTTCTAAGTTCTGCGGGTAGCCGCTACATGGCGCCGCTAATTCCAGGTCTCTATCTATTTCTGGGTCTGGGGCTCTTGAACCTGGCACGCGCTGTCAACTTGCGTTTCTCAAGCGCAATGATTGCGCCAGCTAGCTTAATCACCGGCTTGTTTGTCTCTCTTGGGGCCACTAATCTTGGGGCTGACCTTCAGACCATTTATCACTCAAGAACCGCAATTGAGCGGCATGGCCCTGAATCATCCAGGGACGCTCCTTTCTTCGCTGCTGCCAAATGGATAAAGACAAATGACGCCCAAGGGCCCATCCTGTCTATGAATCCACGTATTATTAGATACTTAACAAGGGTCAAAACAATTGACCTCCTGAGATCCGGGGTTCCTGAACATCTTGCTTGGGCTTCAACCCAAGACGAAATTTCCTCAATTATGAAGAATTATCAGCCGAAGTACGTTTTTATCGATTCAAAAAATCAGCCTCTGAAAGATACCGTCATGGGCGCTATCCTGCATAATGATTACCAACTCGTTGAAATAGAGGAGGCACGCGCCGGTGACAGATTCAGTTTATGGAAGATAGTGAAGCCCGTTAAATGAAAGATAACCCGTCTATAGGAAAGTTTTTGGACAGCCTGGCCGGCGTATTCGCCCTTATTGTCGCAGTTATTGGGCTCAACGTGATCGTGTTTCTTGTGGCGTACAACAATTGGCTGTCGGGCGCCTTCATCCTCATAGGTTTGATTGTTTTGAATGGCCTGATAATTGTCGCTCCGGCAAAAATTGTTCCGGGTTTCATTCCTGGAGGCGCTCTAAAAACATGTGCGCTTTCACTTGGTTCGTTTTGGGCGGCCATACTGTTTCTGGAGCTTGTTTTTCCGTGGGTAACTCCCAAAGACTATGCTCAAATCATGGACTTGCGTAATCGTTTCTTGTTGAGTCCCGAGATAGATTGGCGCGGCACGGGTTTCATTTCTAAAAGAGAGTCCGTGAATATGGCGCCTGATGGGCACATCGATTCAAAAAAAAGAGCTTCAGTGTCGTGGCATGTTCCGGGACATGTTTACGTTTATGAGGGGTTTGAACCCAACCTTGGGAAAACCTATCAGAACCTCGTGTTGTGGAACTCCATGGGCTATTTTGACAAGGACTATTCACTGACGAAATCCGAAAAAACACATAGAATTGTCGTAATTGGTGATTCCTATGTGGAGTCAGTGCAGGTTCCCTTAAACCGGACATTTCACAAGATTCTGGAGCAAACACTTAATGAGCGAGAATTTAGAGGCGCTTCAGAATCGGTTGAGGTGATAGCCCTTGGCTCATCAGGCGCTGGACAAAGGCAGAATTTCAGGACCCTGTCGGAACAGGCTTCTTTATTTAGTCCTGATATTGTTGTGATGACATTGTGCAGCAATGACTTCTGCGATGATGATCCGGCCCTGAAGCGTGAACTCGATCTGATAGCCGGGGTCATATCGCCAATCACTCGCAACTTGATCGCTCACGGCTATTTTGCTTTGGCTTTTGCTGTCAGGAGGATCGAGGATATTGGTCGCCGTAGGGTTTTTGTTTCACCGGAGTTGTTGCAGTGGACCAAGAATCCACCGTCAAGAATTTCCGATGCTTTCCAGAACACATTGAATTCAATACGGACTTCAAAGGAATATTGTGAAAACAGGGGCATTACTTTTTTACTGGTATACCTGGGTTCGGAGATTGAGATAAAATACGCCACGGACCCGGTTCACACCATTGAGGGCCTTCGATCCATGGGCCCCGGTTATGTCGAACTGGAATGGGATTTTGAAAATCCATTGTCCATTCTGAAGTCTTTTTGTAAAAGCAACGGTATAATCCTGCTATCCTTGAGGGACGCTCTGGCTGACGCTCAGAAACGCTCCGGTCTGCTCGTATTCGGAGACCATTATTCGATGTTTGGCCATCAGGTAGTTTCAGGATGTCTCGATTGCGCAATTGAAATTCTTGTTGGTGGTAAATCAGCGGACAGAATGCAAGACATCGAGAAGTTATGCAAAAAATCGTTCACATATTCCCGGTAAGGCGCTGTATAAACAATATAGACGGCGCATCAACAATTTATTTGGCGGTCTGGAGAAAAAATTGACCTTGGATGTTATTGGTTTTGGATCCCTTAACCTGGACGAGTTTTGGGAAGTTCCCTCAGACTTTCTTAAAAGTTTGGGGTTCGAGAGCGGTCATGAGTACATAAAGGATGTAGACTGGTTCCGGGATATATATCCGCAATTAATGACCGTGGGTTCATTGAAGGCCATTGACCCTGGGGGCTCTGCTGCCAATATGATCGCAGCATTAAGGAGAATGGGGTTCAATACCGGTTTTTTTGGCGCTACCGGACTCGACGGAATCTCGGCCATGAGAATTGATAATTTGGGGGCAATGAATAACCTGGCTGTTGAGATTCTTGATGGTCCGACCGGCAGATGCCTTTGCCTGATCAATTCCGAGGACGAACACAGGGATCGCTGCCTGGTGATACTCCCAAATGCCAATGATTTAGCGGGCGCCAGAGGATTTGATCCTGAATATTTTTCCAATTCAAAATGGCTACACATGACGTCTTTCGTGTCCAGTTCACCGCGTGATATTCAGAAGAACATCGCGCGAAACCTGGCTTCTAAGATTAGGCTCAGTTTTGACCCGGGCGCAGTGTATTCAAGACTCGGAATGGATGAGCTCGAACCGATACTACGTCGCTCAGATGTGGTTTTTACCACTGAAGAGGAGCTTTCAACCCTCACAGGCTGCAACAATACGGAAGACTCATCTCGTGCCCTTCTTGAAATGGGTGTTGGCATTCTAATCATTAAATTGGGGGAGCGGGGACTCATGGCAACCACAGAGTCACTGACCATTTTCCAGGACGCTGTAAAACCCGCCGCAATTGTTGACAGAACGGGCGCCGGAGATGTTGCGGCCGCTGGATTCATCGCAGGTATGTTAAAAGGGATCAGTCTAGACAAATGCCTCGAACTCGCAGCGCGAACAGCCTCCAGAAGCATCGAGGGATATGGAAGAGCGACTTATCCTGACAGAAATTTTATTGAGTTTTTTCTAAATATTTCCAATTGCAGCTAATCTATGACTGTGTGGTTAAATTTTGCTAGTGAGGCTTGCGGATGCTCAAAGCGCATGACTTGATAAACACTAGATAGACATTTGTGTGTTACCGGAAGGTAATCCTGTATGATGGGAGTCAACATGGACAGAGTCATGAAACGAGTTTTTGTTACGGATTGCGAAGGCCCCTTGACCAAGAACGACAACGCTGCCGAGATGGCCGAAGCGTTTTTGCCCCAGGGAGCGGAGTTCTTCTCCAAAGTCAGTCTGTACGATGATTATCTAGCAGAAATTGCTCATAAGCCTGGTTACAAGGCTGGAGATACGCTGAGACTCATTCTGCCTTTTTTCAAGGCTTTCGGCATAGATGACCGCACAATGGTCAAATTCTCCAGACGGAACATTCAAGTCATTCCCCACGTTCAGGAAGCTCTAAACAAACTGACCTCAATCGCCCCATGCTACATTGTCAGCACGAGTTATACCCCATACATTAAAGCAGTATGCGATGCCCTGGCTTTTCCACTCGACAAAACGTTTTCAACCGAGGTCAATATTGACAGTTTTGCAATCAGCCAGAGCGATAAGGCCACTGTAAAAAGCCTGTATTCGCAAATAATGGACTTATCGGCGTTTTCAGTTCCGCTGGGCGCAACATCAATCGAAGATTTAACTCCGGCCTCTCGTGAAACTGTCAGACATCTCGATGACATTTTCTGGCAGGAAATGCCCCGACTGGCAATCAACGAATTATTGGTTCGGATCAATCCAATTGGTGGCAGGGAAAAGGCCGTCGCAATAGAGAAAATAGTACGTGTTGAGGGCTGTCAATTGAAGGATATAATATATTTTGGTGATAGCATTACGGATATACACGCATTCCGTTTGGTCAGGGAAGGTGGTGGGCTGGCTGTATCCTTCAATGGTAACGACTGGGCGGTAAGAGAGGCTTCCCTCGCGGTAACCGCTTCCAATGCGTTGCCCATAGCATTCATAGGTTCAATGTTTCTGGAACACGGAATCGAAACCTTTGAAGACCTGTTGGTGACAAATTTGAACGAGAATAATCTCTCAGATGTTACCAGGCATAGTATCAAGGTCAGGAAATCTGTCAGGACCGAAAAAATAGGGTCTTTGGGTTAAAAAAATGGCCCTCTCAAAAAATGTAAGGCAGGAATCGCCAGGTTCTGGATTTATATTCCTGATATTCCGGAAAGCGCTGTATGAGAACCCCCTCTTCCTTTAAGGCTTTAACAATGTATAGCGCTGTTAGGCTGAACCAGAACGGAATGCCCCAGTAGCTTCCCCAGTATAGAACGTACCCGGCAAAACCAACAATGACGGATGTGTACATGGGATGCCTGACCTTGGAGTATATTCCCGACTGAATAAGTTTTCCACTTCTTCTAGGAGCGGCAAACACACGGAAATTTCTACCAAGAGATCTGAATGCAAGCCACGCAGTGAAAAGACCTCCAAGGCCCAGGAGGCCGCCGAAAAACTTCTGAATGCCTAACACTGATCTATCTGAGAGGCTGTTCTCAAAGGGAGCCAACACAAGCAATATCATGGCGGACACGATGTATCCATACGATATTCCCTTATAGTCCCTTCCTCTCTCACTGGTATTGCTGTTTGTACGCGTCAGATCGAATACCCCTGAACCCGTTTTGCCCCTCTCCAGCAGGATGAGATACAACAAACCCCAGTTAAGATTATAGACATTTTGAAATCCGAGTTTTCTTAACATGACTGCAACAGAAGGAGATCGATGACCTGACAGGCATGTAACCAGAACTGTCCTGCCCTTTGGAACTGATTTGGCAGACTCCACGAGACCCAAGCCCCATGGAAAATTTTGAGCTCCCCGAAGTCTGTTCCACTGAAATTCCGGCTTGGTTCTAACATCCACAATCCAGGTATCCCCTGGGAGGAACTTGATTTTCCATGGCGCTATTGCTTTGGCGCCGGCGGCCATGGTAACAATCTCGGCCCCCAAAATGAGATAAGCCAACAAACTCAGCAAGTTCTGTGGTGGAGCCTCCGATGGATCGCCTGACTGATCTTTGCGGATGTGCTTTACAATAGATCCGGTCTGCAGGGCATATCCCAAGCACACGATTGACCACACTCCCCAGGCTAAGGCCGATTGACCAATGACACAAGCGACAAGGCCCGACAATACTACTGACGTGGTCAGGGGATGTATGAGTTGATTGGCGTGAACTCTGGTGAATATGTGGGCGTCGCTCTTTATGGATGGAATAAAAACAAAATAGGTAACCAATTCAAAGAGCGACACCGAGAACAGAAATATCGCGAATATCATGGCCGTTATTGCAACAAACCACTCATACCCGCTTAAAGAGATTTCTGAGATACCTGTTTGAAGCCATGCCAGAACAAAAACGACTGAACACAAGGCATAAATCAGGACTAATAACCATCTTGAATCAGAAATGCGGTAATAATCGATTTTGTCTGTCACTTGATTCAAAATGTTCCGAACATCAGGCTCCATCAGTCGCGACCAGGAAAAACTTTAACCTGGATCGTCAACTGATCCAATCCTATGGATTGGTTTGGTGAGTCAGTGATGACTCAACAAACACTTGATCATCAATGTCATTACTTGGTGCGCATACGTCTGAGTTTCTTGAGGAGTCTCTTTCGGGCCGCCATAGCTTTTCTTTTCTTCTTGACGCTAGGCTTTTCATAAGCTCTTCTTTTCTTTGTCTCGGTCAACACACCTGATTTCTGTACCTGCTTCTTAAAACGTCTGAGCGCATTTTCAAAAGGCTCATCCTCTTTGACATAAACTCCGGGCATGAAGAAATTTCTCCTTTCGGGCAAATAACTATCGAAAAAGGTTTTGTCGCCAAACAATAGAACACGCCGCTCAGCGCTCGCTGGGCGAGATGTGTATTATTAGCGTTGAAATCGTAAATAAATATGATAGTTGAACCGCATCACCAGCGGTCAATCTGAAAAACAGACACTAGAAGATTTTACGGATGATCTTGGCCGGAAGTATCAAATCCCTTCTGACAAACTTCACGAGGCTAAAAAGCCTGTATTTGGGTGAAGTCTCTAGGATTGTCGCCTTTTCAAACTGGCGCACTATATCAGAATAGTATATTTAAAATATTTAATATAAATGGTCAAGTATTTTGTTAGTGGCTTCCATAGCCCAATGCCTTTCCAGCCAGTTTCTTTTGTATTTCAGGGTCCTGAAATTTTTCGGAATCCATCAGATACTCTTGTATCACATTCCATTCAAAGGTGTTCATGTGTGATTTAAGGTAGTTGAGACCATTACTCTTGAACTTGACCAGACTGATCAGGTTGAGACCGTGAGTCCGGGCCGCCTCCGCCCCACCCTGCTCCCTATCCAGAACGACAAGTATTGTGTGACACTCAGCGCCATTAACTCCTCGACGGTCGAGTTCACTTCTGACCTGTTCCAAAGCTATAAGTTTGCTGTCAAACCTGGTTAC
>CAITZA010000199.1 GCA_903896745.1 uncultured Desulfomonile sp.
ACTGCCTTTGTTTTTGAATACAGTATTATCTTTGGTTCAGTTATCGGAATTATTTTTGATGCGCCATGCTCCCTGAAGAATGATTCAAGGCGCTTTTTTATTTTATCCGCCCCTTTAATCCTGTCAGAGTTTGGGGCCAGATACTCGGTATCACGAATCATGTTTGCAGTTGCGGCCACTGCGTCATGGTTGTTGAACGCTTCGAAATACTGACTGATCGTTCGACCGATCATATTTTCTTCCGTAGCGGCGTCATCGCCAAAAGATTCACCAATAGGTAAAAACATAAACGCAACTACAAGCATGATGGCAATAAACTTCTCAGACATGGTCGCAACCCTTTCTGATAAAATAGACTCCTGACTGTGAAAATTGTTGATTCTTGATTTGAATCATTCTCTCCAGACAATTAACATAGTCACGATTTGTATATTGACCACATTGATGATGGAATGCCGAAGGGATCATAAATCAAAGCCTCTTAATCCGGCAAGGCCTGGCAAAAAACATGATTATCCATTAAACCTGAAACAGGATATCTTGATTGTATCATACCAAGACCGGAAACTTGCCAATAAGTTTCGTTTTTATTTTTCCGTCCGATTAATTCAGGCTGTTATGAACGCATTCAAATAACTTTTTTTGAACCAATCGACCAGAAGGGTTGACTTGTTCAGTCAAAATTTGTAGTTTAGATGTTGTGGAGGGCGTAGCTCAGTTGGCAGAGCACAGGGTTGTGGCCCCTGAGGCCGTGGGTTCGAGCCCCATCGCTCTCCCCACCCACTTTCGATGAACAACATTTCAGCATGCGCCCATAGCTCAGTTGGATAGAGCGCCGGACTTCGAATCCGTAGGTCGCAGGTTCGAGTCCTGCTGGGCGTACCACTCTTTTCAATTGGTTATGCGTGAGCTTTTTCCTTTGCGCCTAAAGGGATAACCACCGTCACTTTGTCCGCTACAACTGTTACGTCAAGAATACCCCCAGCTTACGGCGCCTACAATTTGGTGTCGCGAAAAGTAGTGGATTACGCTACAGAGAAATTAGTCCTTTTTATCGGGTGTCAGGATTGTGGAGTTGACGAGAATAACTGGCTGGCCTGAATTCAATATTTCCTTGCCACGAGTTATCACTACATCTCCGGTAGAAAGTCCCTCAAGGACCTCGGCATTGAGATTGTCGAGTATTCCAACCCTAATCCTGGTGAGTTGCGCCTTGCCTTCCCTGTCAATCCTGAATACCGAATTTGGATTGTTTTCTCTTAGTTGTTCGAGCAGGGAGTCTATGGGAGTTCTTGGTACTCCCTCAAGGCTGCGGACGACTATTCTGCCACGGGAAAAGAGTCCCTGAAGCAGTTTCATGTCCGGATTATCAATGTATATTTTTATCTGAAACAGCCTGGCCTGGTTTGCAACTGGTTGAATATAGGTGAGTCGTCCATCAAAAAACTCTCCAGGGTAGGTGTCAACACTTACCACAACATGAACTCCATCCGTAAACACCTTCTTTGGATCAATCTTTCCAACATCCATGTCCGAAACAAAAGCTTCGAGGTAAACCTCCCGAAAATCGCTTATCTGAAACAGCTTTCCTCCCTCGGAAACCCAATCGCCTCTTTCGATGTATCTGTGGGAAATAACACCCGATCGGGGGGCTTCAACTTTTGTCTTTTTTAAATCCTCCTGTGCTTTTGCAAGTAGGGCTTTGTCGGCTTCGTACTGAGCCAGTGAGTTTTGATAAGCAGAGAGTTTTTGATCGTACTGGCTTTGGCTAATAGCCCCTCGCTCGCTCAGACTCCGGTTTTTCTCCCATTCCGTCCTGTGAAAAGCCAGAACAGCCTCGTCTTTTTGAAGGCTGGCCACAGCATGGTTGGCGTTTTCCCTGATTTTGGTGTCATCAAATATCAGTAAGGCATCTCCCCTTTTCACAAACTGTCCGTCGGATACTTCAAGAGATTTGACCTGAGCCGTTACTTCAGCGGATATAGTAGTGTTCGCAGAAAA
>CAITZA010000200.1 GCA_903896745.1 uncultured Desulfomonile sp.
AATCGATGCCTATTTTAAGCATGTCGTCGTAGAGTTCTTTAGCACTTTGATAATTTCCCTCTTTTTTTCTTTTCATGGCAAGTTCGAGAAGATTGCGAGGATCATCCGCCCCACCACTGGCAGAATACAAGAAATGTCCTAACGGCATCTGTTCTATGCCTTGGGCCATGCCACGTGGATGGACAGGACTCTCACCCAACGACCTGCTTCTCGCCGAATTCTCTGTACGCTTCAATGCGCTTCGAATATCCTTAGCTAGTATGTCAATTTGCCGGATCACGTTTGCATCATCAATATTGGAATACTTCAGTTCCCGCCAATCAACACACTGATGTTCAAAGAGCGCTTGTGCCATCATATTACATTCGGAGTGCTTATTCACATCATCCGGATGAATTTCCAACAAATAGATTGGGAAAACCAGATCCGAACGCTGAAGATACTCTTCACGTTTTCTAAATTGTGTGAACTCAGATTGACAGTTTTCACTGGCAAGAAAACTTGGAGAAATCACTGGTATGAAAAAAGTGACCGCATTTAAGGAGTCATTTATTTGGTTGCGCCAGTTTACACCCCATTCAAAATTGCTACGATCAAAAAAAATACTAAAGGCATCCTCCCCCAAATGTGCGTTGACCGATAGAGCCAGCTTGTCGCAGAGTTTTTTTATCAGCCCATTGTATAACCTATCGTCTCGATGTGAGTAGCTCATAAAGGCCATCGGCTTCTGTAACTGCTCCATGGTGAAACTCCTCAAACCATATCTAATTCGACCACGCCAAGGGTGCCAAAACTCCTTTCTGGCTCATGGACACGGACGTAATCAAGTTCCGGTAAGAATCGATCAGTCTCGGCGCCATCAATCACGCCTAGACGCACACAAGTGGCAAGCGTCTCGGGTTCATCAATTGCAGTAAGTACTTGGGCCGCTGTGTCGCCAAGCTTGAGGCAAAGTGGCTCGATTAATTGCGATCGCAGTAGTGGACCTTTAGAGATCATTTCGTTGTTGTAATGAAAAATACGCTCGCGCATGAAATCTTCCTTGACCCGCAAGCGCCAGTTCTCGAAAAGTGGTTCACCAAGAGGTATTTGCTCGGCCAGTTTATGGTTGCTAACAAAGGCTTCCATGGTTTCCTGAAACAAACTATCGAATCGTGCTTCAAACGGCACTACTGAGCGGGTCGCGTCAAACAGGCGATTCAAGTCGAGTAGTTTCTGTTGCAACTCGCGCCGTTTCAATTGAAGGCAAAGGTACTCAGCGATAGTGTCGGGGATGAACGAGGGCCTAAGATCCAGCGCCGTGACCGTCCACAATGGATCTTCGACGAAGCCAGTGATGATATCAGCCAGCAGAACTATGCGACCTTCCGAAGAGAGTTGCGTATGATCTTTGTTGATAATGCCTTGCAGGTCTCTAGTTAATTCATCCGAAATGGCAATATCGCGATCAGCGAGATATCGAGGAATATCGGCGGCTTGATCAAATAGACCTTTTTCCGAATTATGGGCGAAAGGCCAACGATTGAGATCATGTGCCCAAGCGAGCCATCGAACCTTCTCAAGATCATCATTGAGTCCCAGGAGGGATCTTTGGTCACAGAGAAGGCTGCAAGTCCAAGCGACTCGGCGTACATGATAGAAGCGAGCGAAAGCTAGCGGGCGTTGGTCCGTTTCAGAACAAAGAGCGGTGACAAAGCCAGTGATCCGAAACATCCGGTGCGCGGACTCACGAAGTTCTTCAGGGATGGAGAAGGGATTCATAGCAATGGGCGAGAGGGGGTAAATATTATTGATATCAACTACCTACTAGGCGCGAAGGATGAGTCCGACGGGATGGTTTGTCAAATCTTCATTCAAGGTATTTGAGCGCAGGATATTGTATAGCGCCTATCTGGATCAACTCGTTTCCGTTGCTCGCTGAGACTGAGTTGTCCGCTCTAGTTAACGTCCGTGTTGATCGCCTAAGTACAGGACAAAAAGTCTAACTGTCTGATAGCCAAGGGTGTAAGCTCTCCCGCTTTTGCACACAATGGTTGATCCCCACCAAGAACTGAAGGCCGTCCTGTCCGAGCACTTGTCCT
>CAITZA010000201.1 GCA_903896745.1 uncultured Desulfomonile sp.
TCAGTGTTGAGGAATATCTTCGCAGTGAATCTCCCAACGCCACAGCCCCGGACGCCCCTGTCGTGGTGGCGCTCGCTCAAGCCATTCAGGAAATTTACGGGGTGCAGCCTCGACCTCAAGGTATCGGTGGACAGACGGTCGCCACATTTTTCAGAAAGGCCAACCTGCCCGCTGTCGTCTGGGAACGTCTGGAAGGATGGGCGCATGCCCCTAACGAAAGAATTCCGATTGATAACCTCATCGGAAACGCAAAGGTATTCGCAAGGATGATGGTTTAAACAGTATATCTGATCCTCCTGTAGACACAAGATGATCAATGAGCTCATCCTTGATGGGATGATGCGGGAAGGTTTTGGGATGGAACCCATTCAACATATCGTAGTGAATAATGAGGAGGAGCATAAGACAGAAAAGATTTTCCCGGGAACAATCAGAAAAGGAGTTTTTATAGAGGACGACCGATTGGAGAAAGCCGGCATTCTTCAGGACGTTCTGGTCAGGATGGAAGACGGGAAAATCCTGATTACCTCCTCAATAAGAGAATTTCTTGAGGAAGAGCCTTCTGATGCGGGTTGGAAACTCTGGGAACAAGTCGGTTCAAAACCGACTTCAGGCATATTTGAAGATGCCTCTGTCAATCATGACAAGTATCTGTATGAAGGACCATGCGAAGACTGATTTTTCTTGATACTGGAGCATTGATGGCGCTGTTCAATGACAGGGATCGCAATCACGAAGCTGCGGTTCTGTTCAAGAATGGATTGGGTTCAAGCGCCAAATACGTGATGACTAATTACATACTCGACGAGCTTTACACCCTGGGGTTGAAAAATATCGGCCATAGGGCAACGGTGGCCATGAAAAGAGAAATAGTCGCCGTGATGGATCAAAAGATCATCGCTCTGATTTGGGTGACCCCTGAAATAGCCGATCATGCCTGGTCCGTATTCGAAAAGTATAATGTTGACAAATCGTGGTCATTCACTGACTGCGTTTCATATAGCGTGATGAAACAAATCGGTATTAACGAAGCTTTTACTTTTGATCATCATTTCAGTCAGATGGGTTTTGACAGGGCGCCAGCCGATTAATACAACCGGCCTCCGTGCCGACTGACTGACTAACCCGAATCCGGCATAAATGGATTTCGGCCCATATCACATCTTGTTTTGTTCCGGCATTGCCGGTTTGCGTTCCGCATTGGAGGAATTTTGGGTATGGATATAACAAGGCCATTAACAGGTCTATTCATGTTGGCGGTTGTGGCCGTAGTCTTTGAGACGCCACACTCGCTGGCTCAGGGGATGTCGCAGGGACTGGCCCAAAATGTGAGAACATCCCAGTCAGGTGGAGCGCCCGAGTCTCCAAGGTCACCAGCCCCATCCCAACTTAGAGGATCAACAACCACAACCAGGTCGGATGACAAAAGCACGTTGAGCCCGAGCATTGGCGCCGATATTGATTCAGCCTTCCCCAGAAACGTCAAGCCCGTCGTTTTGCGTGAACCGACCTATCGCTCAAATGATCCTCTCCTCAAGGTTGACCTCAACCAGGCAGTACAGCTCGCCATCCTGCGAAACCTCAGAATGGCCGACTCAAGACTTGCCATACAGGAAAAAGAATACGTCAGAAGGGAAGCCTTCTCGGATTTCTTCCCTACGGTTGATATTAGCTACAGGGCTACGTTTGATAGATACCTGAATTCAAGTTTTGTAAGTACTTTGAATAATACCCATCCGGGAAAATATGTTCCCCTTGCAGTTCAGGATGGCACTGGGCGAGCTTATACCA
>CAITZA010000202.1 GCA_903896745.1 uncultured Desulfomonile sp.
GATAGAAGGGCTCATTCTCAGGGGCGCAATGGTAAGGACGATCGACAATTTTAGCACTGGCAAGGAAGAGAATATAACAGCTTTGCATGAGAAATTTGGGGCCAGGGGAAATCAACTGGAATTGATCAGAGGGGATATAAGGGATTTAGAGCTTGTGAAATCAGTCACTCAGGGCGTTGCCGGCATATTCCATCAAGCGGCTCTCGGTAGCGTGCCGCGATCTGTGACTGATCCGGTGACTACACAACAGGTAAATGTAGACGGGACTCTGAACATTTTCTGGGCAGCTCATCTTAACAAAATTCCCAGGGTGGTATACGCCTCATCGTCTTCTGTTTACGGAGACAGTGAAATCCTTCCCAAGAAGGAAGGAAATGAAGGTCTGCCTTTGTCGCCGTATGCCCTAACCAAAAAAATTAACGAAGACCATGGCCGTCTGTTTCTGAGCCTGTATGGTCAGGAGACTGTAGGACTTAGATATTTTAATGTCTATGGCCCGAGGCAGGACCCTGAATCCGAATATGCTGCGGTCATTCCGAGATTTGTGACCCGGTTGCTGAACGGAAAAGCGCCGATTATATATGGAAGCGGTTTGCAAAGTCGCGATTTCACTTTTGTTAAAGATGTTGTCGAGGCAAACCTTCTGGCCATGACTTCACCATCGACCTGCAGTGGACGCGCTTACAATATCGGACGCGGAGATCAGGTCAACTTGCTTGATCTGCTGGGAGCGCTTCAGGCGGTGCTCGGAACGACGGTTAACCCCATTCATCAAGCCACCAGGCCTGGAGACGTCATGCACTCAAGCGCTGACGCATCCGCGGCTCTTCGTGACCTGGGATTTTCAGCGAACTGTGATCTCGAAGCGGGATTGACCATGAGCATAGACTGGTACCGGAAGAATCTGGGTTAGATTCGAAATGATTAAGAAAAGCCCCTCCATGTCCTGCGCCGAGGGGCTTATTGCAACCTTTCAAGGTAATGTTAGAAATTCTCACTTAAATTAATGGGTAGATCAAAAAAGCTACGGAAGTAATTGTGAAATAAACAAAAAATACGAGCATCAACCATCCCATTATTTCACGGAACTCGAGTTTTGCCACTGCGAGCATGGCGATGGCCCAAAAAGGCTGAATCATGTCTGTAAGCATGTCTCCCCAAGCATACGTCAGGACTGTCTTGGGAATACTGATCCCCAACTCCTTGGCGGCGGGAATTATAAATGGCGCCGTGATAGCCCATTTTGATCCACCAGATGGAACCAGGTAATTCTCAAGCCCCGAGTACCAGTAAATTATCAATAAATAGGTACTGGGAGTGGAAATAGCCACAAAGAATTTTGCTATCACAGTGGCCAGCGCTGTGAACTTGAAAAGACCAAAGATTCCTGCATAAAAGGGGAACTGGATTATTACTCCCCATACGGCTTTTCCAGCCGCTTCCGCAGCCTTTAGGAAAGCCCACGGTCGCCAGTGAAACAGAACACCGAGCATCAGGAAAAAGAGATTGATATTATTCAGGTTTATCGAATTGGTAAATCCCTTCTGGGCGATTTCCCAACCAAGCCACGTTAAACCGGTCGCTGACACCACGATATTGAAACCAGGCCACCAGTTCAGCCATTCCGAAGCCGATAGTTTTCCGGTTGACCTCTGGGGCGGTTTGTAAAGCTCCAGTTGATTCAGAAGCTCGGGCTTGATTTTATAGGTCTTTTCGGGCGTCGGATGCATCAGACACATCAAAATGGTTACTACCGTAATGACGATTACCACCATGACCAGGTTAAAAGGACTGAATATTGTCTCGGTAGTAGGTATTGTCGCATCCAGATACTTGCCCTGTATAAGAAAATTGTTGGGTGTATTTACCAGCAACGTGGCGGAACCAGATAAACCGGAGTGCCAGGTACAGCCAAGCCCAAGGTAAGCTGACGCAACCAACAACCTGTAATCTGTCTTCGGGTTCTTCCTGATTAGGAAAAGGGCAAACATGGCGCTCGCTATAAGGCTCAGACCCCAATTGAGCCATGCTGTCGCCATGGAGAATAGACTCATCGCCATGATCGCCTGCCACGGCTTGTCTGAATTGGGCAAACCGGCCAACGCGTCCATAATTTTTCTAATAGGTGGGGAACACGCCAGGATGTACCCAGTCATCATTATCAGGCACATCTGCATGCCAAATTCCAGAAGCGCCCAAAATCCTTTACCCCACGCTATTACCGCTCCAGTAGCAGTGGTGTCCCCCCAGAGTATTGCCATTATGAAAGAGATAATT
Organism: uncultured Desulfomonile sp.; assembly: GCA_903896745.1. GTDB lineage: Bacteria > Desulfobacterota > Desulfomonilia > Desulfomonilales > Desulfomonilaceae > CAITZA01. The sequence continues at coordinate 2,278 of CAITZA010000202.1, forward strand.
GTGAGTATCCAGACTATTACCAGCGCGTCAGGTATCCAACGCTCCGTCCAGCGGGTTAGACCATCACCCCAGTCCTTCAGGAATTCGAAAGCCGATGTTCTGCTTGCACTTGTCATTTGGACTCCTATTGTAATGAATATCTTGCACTCATACCAAGCGCTCAAAAAACATGTACAATGATCAGGCCTGCATCACCTCCTTTATTCTACCTCTCCCCCACGCACATTAATGAAACCACATAGCCGATAGTTCATATTATAGATCATTTCAGAGGCATTATCATAAAGAAAAGTGAGGTCAATAGAATGAAATAAATTAATTCTGCCGCATACCTATGACGATGCATGATCCGGATATGCGCCAACTCACTGTTCATCATGGCGAACCATGCGAAGCGTTTTCATAACAATGAATTCCAGAGACTCATTGGTATTAATAAAGGCTGTAATGTCTGTAGAATATGAGAAGATATGGAAATGTAGTACGAGGGCAGAGTGTAGAATTAGAATACAAATAAATATAGTCCGACCCTAACCCCTATACCCTCAGTCGGACTACAATCCCGAAACATTGCCAGGACAATAAAAATTATGATAAATGAATGTGCCATCATTACATTGCGCCCCCGTTTTTGTCAAACTCGAAAACACTTTAATAGTAATAGGATAATCATATCGGATAACTTGGAGTATGTTTGAAACAAGTATACCGTTCTATGTGAAATACAGTTTTCACACATTATTCATTAAACTCAAATGGTTTGTTCAAAAGACTAACCTGAACTTGATCGTTGCAGTAATATTCTCTGATCTCTAATCGATTCAAATATTCCAATCCCTGATTCATCGGGGCGCTCTTTTTTCAATCCAGGATGCTAGATGCTCGCACTCGAAGACATTGCGACGCTTTGGAGTTCACCAGTCGGCACGCGCTCTTATGTGCGTCAGAGCCGAACAGGATTGCTCGAGAAATACTGGTAATCCGAGGTGAGCGCCGCAAGGGGGCATGTTATAAATGGTCTGTCTGACTATCTCGAAGATGTCCCAAATCTGCCATCATCACTTTACTAAAAGGTTGATGATTGTGTAATCTGGTCGGGGGAATTTCTTGAAAGCTGAATTCAGACTGGCGTGAGCACGATAAAAGTTATCCTTCTGATCCGGAAATTGGGTTTTCATGCAAAAAGACGGTTCGCAGGTAGAGACTACTCGAGTCAGGAACATTCTTGTTCTTACAACCAGTTATCCAAACGATTCAGATGACTGGTCAGGAGTTTTTATACACAAACTTAACATGGCCTTATCCAGGAAAGGTTACAGGATTTTTGTGCTGTCTCCATCCAATGGGGGATTCTATGGTTTGAAGAGATTTGACGATATAACCATGAAGCGATTCCCATATTTTTGGCCACGGAGACTTGAGAGTCTGTGTTCTGGAGCTGGTGGCATTCCTGAAAACATGAACAAAAGTATTTTGGCGAGATTTCAGGTAGTTACCATGACGCTGCTTTTTGGTCTACACGCCTTTGTTCAATCAAGACACGCGGACCTTATATACGCGAACTGGCTTGGTTCCGGCATAGTTGGGGCTATTGCAGGTTTTATTAGGGGAGTGCCTCTGGTTACTTCGTTCAGGGGGGACGATGGATACCTGGCAAGAAAAGAGTCTGTGTGGAGAGTTTTCTCAAAGTTTGTGATTGCGCGATCCTCAGCTTTGGCGCTTGTTAGCAGGGAGCTAGCGGAAATTTGTCTTGAACTGGGAGCTTCAAAGGATAGGGTTTTTGTTCCCCGGTTTGGAGTTGATACGAATCTGTTTTGTCCGGATACCCACAAGAATTCTGACCCTCAGAAAGTAAAAATAGTCTATGTCGGTAGCCTGATTCCAAAAAAGGGGGTGCAGGACCTGATTGAGGCTTTGAGTGCAAAGGTCTTTGACAATGTAGTTCTGGAAGTGGTTGGGGAAGGTTTTTATTCTGATGATTTAAAAAAAATGGCAGAAACCGCTAATATTTCACATCGGGTTATCTGGCGCGGGCTTGCCACACCAAATGAGGTGGCAAGAATCATGAAGTCAGCCGATATGCTATGTCTGCCAAGTCACACCGAAGGCAGTCCGAATGTAGTTAAGGAAGCCATGTCGTGTGGATTGCCGGTTGTGGCTACCAGGGTTGGTGGAATCCCAGACCTCATCGAGGATAATTTTACGGGATATTTGTACAACGTTCAGGATACGAATGATCTGGCAGGGAAAATCAGGATTCTCGTGGAAAATTCCAGTCTTCGAAGATCTTTCGGACACAATGCGCGAAAAAAAATTATGGACAATGAAATGAGTTGGGACGACACTGCTTCCGAATTCCAGGAAATTTTCCGTTTTGCTGAAAGACCGAAATGAACGATTTGCCGGGAAGTGGTCAAAACACGACAGACTCAGGGCCATTTGAAAACGTTAGAAAAAATCATGTAACTTGTCAGAAAAACAGGTTTTATTGATGGATAACCGAACAGGAGTCCCTAATGTGCGTAAAAATTGACAAGATGTCTTATATCGCCGCTCTCGTGCTTGTCTTGTCCGTCCTCTATCCATATCAATCCAATGCGGGCCCGATAGGAAATGTGGGGGCCACAGAAGGGAATACGTCGTTACGCCGCTCAGGCGAATCGGAATTCAGGAAGATAAGCGGAAACGAAATATTGCAGCTCTCTGACATTTTACAAGCAGATTCGAATTCAAGACTCTTCCTGAAGTTTTTTGATTCTTCCTGCGCGTCTCTCGGAGAAAATTCTGAGCTATACGTTTTTGATTTCGCCTCGGAAGATAATGCACAGCACTTTGGAGCTGATGTTACTTCAGGCTCTGTAAGATTCGTAAAGAAGCTTCAGCAGACCAATCCGGCTTCCTCCTACACAGTCACCACCCCAACCGCCATGATCAATCTCGATCCATCCGAGCGCGCAGCGGATTTTGTCGTCACGGTTCACAGTCCCCAGAGGACTACCGTGACCGTGATCAGAGGACATGTTCGCGTTAGGAATATCGCTGAAAATTTGAGTTTGGAACGTCAGGTTGATTCATGCAGGAAGGTCAACGTCGAGGAAGGCAAGGAGCCTTTCAGAGTGACCAGTGTATCGACGGCGCGTTTGAAGGGGCTCATTGAGGTCACCACCATACCGAACACATTGCCTGAAGATGTGCCAGAGTGTGAAGGACGCTATGTTTTCAAACCAGAATGTGGGCGCTGCACAATCTGGGACGGAACTCAATGCATGCCGTGTGAGGATTTGGGGCTGGTTTGTTTGAGAGGCAGATGCGTTGATCTCGATTGTGGGCCGTGCAAGATACAGTGGGGTGACCGATGTGTGCCGTGCCGGGAACTCGGACTCATATGCGACAGAGGCCAATGCATTCGAAAATTCTGTCCTCCCTGCCGTGTTTGGGATGGTCGGCGGTGCGTGCGCTGCGAGGACTTTGGTAGAATTTGCATCGACGGCAGGTGTGTGAGGCCTCTCGAATGCCCTCCCTGCAGTTTCTGGAACGGTAGAAGGTGTGTTAGCTGTATGGAATTGGGGATGTTATGCATCGGTGGTCGCTGCGTGTTTCGCCCATGCGGTCCTTGTGAAGTTCGGAGAGGCGCTGATTGCGTGGCTTGCGCTGAACTCGGTATGAGGTGTGAAGGCGGAAGATGCGTGAGGGTCTTGCCGGTTGAAAGGCTGGATAGACCTCATTCGCCTGACCGTCCGATTGATGTGAAACCGTCGCCGGCTCCGGGACTTCCTCCTGTTTTGCCTCCGGCTCAGGGAATAGCCCCTCTACCTGGCGCCGGGATTATTCCACCGAGACCAGACTCCCCTGTATTGACTCCGGAAAAACCACGGAGGCCTGATAAGCCCGACAAACCCGGCAGACCCGAAAGGCCCGGAGGAGGAAAATTACCGTTAGAGCCCCCAGATAAACCGGATGTGACGGTGAAACCACCGGAAAATCAGATCCATCCAGGCGTTATTGATAAGCCTCAGAAACCCGACCGGCCTACCGCGCCCAGACCGGGGGTAACACAGGGAACTCCCAAACCTTTGGAAACAGAACCCGGCCCCAGGCCCAGACCAATGCCGGAGGCGCCAAAACTCGATCAACGAAGAGACAACAGACCTGATCGTCAGAAACCTCCGGCGCCGCCTGATCAATTCAAACCAGACTCTAAACCGGCATTGAAGCATGAATTGAAGATGGAACGCCCAGCAAATGAACCTCCGCAGAGAATGAAAAAGGATCTGCGGGAAGAAGACAAAAAAGAACGATAACTGATCACAAATCTTTGACTGAAGATTATAATGCTTTATCTTACCAGTTAAGGCTGCTCAGGAGGTTTATATGAGAGTCATACTTTTGTTTCTGGCTATTATTTTATCCGTCACTTCAATGTCCAGGTCTGAAGCCCAGCTAATCGAAATGGCGGCTAATTGCGACAAGGCGTTAACCAAATTAGGCGAAATAATGAAGTCACCGGATGCTAAGACTGCACAGAAAATAAAAGAACTCCTCGGCGTTGATTCATTGATTGAATGTGATACGACAGACGGCAGGATTTCCTGTTTTCAGTGTCTGAATGATAACCAGGAACTAAAGCTCATTCAAATTCTTCATAGATCGTCCGACGGCCTGTTTGAAAATCTGGGTTTTGGTTGCCGATGCAAGGTTTCAAAGTGAAACATCTTCTTTCGTTATTCAGCCAAATATTTGGACGGATTACATCAGGATATCCAAAAGAGGTGAGAAAAACATGTGGGAATATACAGAGAAAGTAAAAGACCATTTTTTTAATCCGCGCAACGTTGGGTCGCTGGAGGATGCCGATGCGATTGGTGAGGTAGGTTCTCTGGCCTGTGGTGACGCGTTAAAACTTTATTTGAAGATCGATCCTGATAGTCACAAGATTCTGGATGCGCGTTTTCAAACCTTTGGATGCGGAAGCGCTGTGGCATCCAGCAGCGCCATGACAGAGATGATCAAAGGCAAGACAGTAGATGAAGCGCTTGCGATAACCAACCAGGATATTGCCGATTATCTGGGTGGACTACCTAAACAGAAAATGCATTGCTCGGTCATGGGAAAAGATGCGTTGGAGGCTGCCATAGCATGCTATCGAGGCGAGCCGGCCCCTAAGGACCATCTCGATGGGGAGTTGGTTTGCGAATGTTTTGGGGTCACAGACAAACATATTCGGGAAGTAGCTCTGGAGAACCGGCTAAATAACATCGAAGAGGTCACCAATTTTACCAAGGCAGGTGGTGGATGCGGGCTGTGTCATGACAAGATCGAAAAAATTCTTGAAGAAATACGCGGACAATTGAAACTGAGACAGTCCACTGTTGATGTTCCTCCTAAAGAAATGACGAATATACAAAAGATAGCGCGGATACAGGAAGTCATTGACAAGGAAATACGTCCGAGCCTTCAAAAGGATGGCGGTGACATGGAACTGATAGATCTGGATGGATCGCATGTAAAAATTGCTTTTCGAGGTTTGTGTTCGTCATGTCCAAGTTCTGCTCTCACTAAGGCAGGTATAGAATCCAAGCTCAAGGAACTCGTGCATCCTGATCTGGTCGTTGAGGAGGTTATGGCGTGAAAATGATCTACCTGGATAACAACGCTACATCTCAAGTGGCGCCCGAAGCGCTTGATGCGATGATGCCGTTTCTCACAGACCGCTATGGCAATCCATCAAGTATGCATTTTTTTGGAGGAAGTGTCGCGCGTGATGTGGCTGTTGCGCGTGAGAATCTTGCTGATTTGCTGGGGGTTTCCCCTACTGAAATCATTTTCACTTCTGGAGGAACGGAATCCGATTCTACGGCAATTCTAAGCGCGTTGGCTACTTCCCCGGAAAGAAGGGAAATAGTCACCACACGCGTCGAACATCCCGCAGTTTTGAATCTTTGCAAGCATTTGGCCAGATTTAAGGGATACACCGTTAAATGGCTATCGGTTGACAAGGAAGGCAACTTAAACCTTGACGAAGTAAATGGCGCGATTTCCACGCATACGGCGGTTGTTTCAATAATGTGGGCCAACAATGAAACGGGCGTAATCTTTCCTGTTGAAAAAATCGCCGAGATCGCAGCTGAGCGAGGGGCCCTGATGCATACGGACGGGGTCCAGATTGTCGGAAAAATTCCACTAAAACTTAAGAATACGGCAATAAACTTCCTGGCCCTCTCTGGCCACAAACTCCATTCAGCGAAAGGCATAGGCGCCCTGTATCTAAAAAAGGGAACCAGGTTTCAACCGTTCATGATCGGCGGTCATCAGGAATATGACCGTCGTGGTGGCACAGAAAATGTTCCTGGTATTGTTGGACTGGGCAAGGCAGCTGAATTGGCGGCCAAAGGGTTGGATCAGGAGAGAACCAGGGTCAAGGCTCTCAGGGATCGACTCCAGGCAGGAATACTGAATTCGGTTCAATTTGCCCGAGTTAATGGCTCATTGGAAAACCGACTGCCGAATACTCTGAACATCGGTTTTGAATTTGTTGAAGGTGAGTCTATTCTACTAAAGCTCGATGAACTAGGTATTTGCGCTTCGTCGGGCTCAGCCTGCACATCCGGATCCCTGGAGCCTTCACACGTATTGAGGGCAATGGGAGTGCCATTTACTTCGGTTCACGGATCGATAAGATTCTCGCTCTCCAGATACAACACTGCGGAAGAAATCGATTTTGTAATACAACAAATGCCAGTAATCATTGAGTCCTTGAGAGCGATGTCTCCATTCGGGCGAGACAATACCAGCATAGCCTGTACTGTTCAGTAACCTGATTTTTGTTCATGTCAAATGAAAGACCATCGCCGGTTTGACGATGGTCTTTTGTTTGAGGGCCAGCGGAGGATCAGGCAGTCGATTTCTTCGCCGGCCTCAGGATCAGTGCTTGATGGCCTGAGCTACTCCAACACCCGTGTTCTGTCGGACGTAAAGCTCGTCGAACGCGTCCTCCTCTTTCTTGCTCCTGAAGACCAGGGCAAAGATTATGGCCGCCAAAAAGCCTACAGGAATGGACACGATTCCAGGGTTCTTGAGAGGGAACCACGGCTTGTCGAGTCCCATCGTGGATGTGCCATCCTTGTTTTCCTGATACTGTATCTTCGCTTTTGCAAGCTCGGATTTCTCCTGATCCGTGAGGGTTGCCCCACCTTTTTCCTTGGTTTCAAGGGCTGTGACTATCTTCTGTGCGCCTGCGGCAACCGTCTTGGGGTAAATCATGTTAGGTGACACGAGCACCAATCCGATTGATACTATGGTTCCAATGAGCAGTCCGGCGACGATACCGGCTGTATTGAATTTTCTCCAGAAGAGCGAAAGCACAACCACTGGAAGGTTTCCTGATGAAGCGACCGCAAAGGCGAGCGCGACCAAGTGGGCTACGTTTTGCCTTTCGGCTGCGATTCCAATAACTACGGCCACTGCTCCAACTATGAATGATGTGATCCTGGCAGCTCTGATCTGCTCGCTCTGGTCAGCGTGCCCACCTTTGATGACGTTGACATAAATGTCATGCGAAATAGCTGCTGAAGCGGCAAGCACCAGACCGGACACAACAGCGAGAATTGTGGCAAACGCCAC
>CAITZA010000203.1 GCA_903896745.1 uncultured Desulfomonile sp.
GAAACGAACGGCCATGACTGTGGACAGGTTGTAGAACTTCCTGCAGGAGCTTACTGTAACATTATCCTGGGTAATTATCCTCGGCGCCAGAGCGCCGACCTGCGGATTCCCACCCATATATTGCGCAACATCCCTGAAACGCTCGGGCGTTAGCAAGCGCACATCGGGATTGCATATAAGAACAATGGCGTCAGAGACCGGAATTTCCTTGAGGCCCCTATTTAAACCGGCGCCATAACCCGTGTTGTCCTCCCTGATGAGCTGGACGGGGAACGGCGCCTTAAGCGATTCGCCTGAGAGTTCGCCTGAATGGTCAACAATTATAAGCCGTTTCAGCTCAGGAACCTCAGCTAATGACTCAATTAGGTTAGCCAGATGTTCCCGTGAGTTATAATTGACCGTGACCACATAAAAAGGTTTCTCACTCAAGTCAGTGACTTCCATTACCTTTCCTCAATTTACTAATTGGTAATCCTAATACCTAACCGAGGATTTTTCAAGACCTTTGACAAGGCCGAATTTTCGAAGTCCCTTGCGCAGCAATGTGACCACCACTCTAGTAGTAGTAGTAGTAGTAGTAGTAGTAGTAGTAGTAAATAGCACAGGCTGAGGCTTTGATGCAAGTGTTTTTTTGGGGGCGTGTAAGGGAGACACGCGTTGTGTTAAGTTGAACCTTGGAGGTCGTGGCCATATTGGGGGATAACCCCAGCGGGGTTAAATACGGATAGGATTGAATGCATCGAATGTTTTCTCGAGGGCGGTCTGTAACCTAAATTTCTGGTGTTGCGGTACATATAACGGCGCCATACCGGCGCCGTGACATTGTGACATGCCGATGAATCAGCAGGCAAACAACCCGGTAATTGAATGTCAAATTGTTGGAATGTTTGCTGGGCCTGTTTGTTAATCAGCCGTCACGGAGGCCGGCTCTACCTTGTGGTTGAGATCTACCATGGGTATGTCGGGCGCTAACAGCGCGGCGCAAACTGCAAGGGAGTGAATAAACAGATAAAGAATGGTAGGCGGGACTGGGCTTGAACAAGCGACCCCTGCCGTGTGAAGGCACAGAACCGAAAACTATTTTACCGGCTACATCTTGATATTCCTAAAGAAATAGCACACTATTGCTCATCATGAGTTAGTATACATCTCTATTCTGACGTCAAAAGTGGCGCCAAAATGACGCCAATTTTTGGGCTCACGATCTCTTTTCTGAAATGACTTACTTTCCTCACTTTCAAGCCCCCCACTTCACATAAGGTGTCTGAGGTAATATGCAGTTTTCTTCATAGAAATCATCAAATCTATGCGTACGTGAGACCACTGATTTCGAACATAAACGAAAATTTATCGTCGAGAGAGAAATGCGAATGACGATCTAGAATGGCGGAAGGCGAGCCTCTAAGGGAATTACGACTGAGGGATTATCTCAATAAGAACTTTCAATTCGTTCAAATCCTGAACAAAGATGACATACAGCGGCCGACTTCGCCGTTTTTTCGGGTAATCAGTTGCTAGATTCTAAATGTTCAAAAAAGGAGATTTTATGATTGTCCCGAAAACTGGGGCAAACCTGGGGCAAGGTCTCAGTTGAAAAAGCCCGTGGGACAGGCCATCTTTCAGGAACTATTTCGTGTCGTCTATTCGGCCATTATAAATATTACCATATCATTAAAGCTTCGATTCTTGTCGGTGAAATAAGAAAAAATGAAGTCGAAGAACTTTTGTGTGAGTTAACGTGTCAATATAGACAAATTTTTCAAAATCTAAATCGAGATCAATTTTATCTAGCCATTTAGAGGAGGGACAGTTCAAATGAAACCATTAGTTCTGAACGTATCCTCAATCCAAAAGAATAAAATTCAGTCAACATTCCTGTGCGCCTTGTTACTCCTTTTGTTCACTTTCCTGGCATCTCTAGTCAACGCGTCCCTGGCAGAGAAAACGAATAAGATCCAGGCCAGCGATCTCGACTATTCAGAAAATAAAACTCCCAAAAACGATCCCCAAAAAAGCGCATTGGTAATTGGGAACAGTAATTACGAAATCGGAAAGTTGTCTAGCCCCACAAATGACGCAACAGATGTGTCAGCAGTCTTACAAGCATCAGGGTTTGAAGTTCAAACCAAGAATGACATAGATCAGCGTCAGGTGAAAGAACTCATAACCAAATTTGTGGTTCAGCTCAAGCATGCCGATGTAGGGCTTCTATATTTCTCTGGATACGGGGTGCAGGTCAAAGGATACAATTATTTGCTTCCCATTGATGTTTCAGTAGAATCGGAATCATTGATACAGGACAAAGCCATAAATGTCAGTTCATTGATCTCCGAAATGAAAGCTTCCGGCTGTAGAAACATCATCATCATACTGGACTGCTGCAGAGACAATGCCGCAAGGGGAGCATCCTCCAATACAACCAAAGGTCTTGCATACATTTTTGTATCTAAAGGCTTTTTTATTGCCTATGCCGCTTCACCAAACACTATCAGCTTGGATGATTCAGGTAAAAACAGTTTATATACCAGAAATCTGGTAGAAGCCTTGAAGATTAAGGATCTGAGTATTCAGTCGGTTTTCAAGCAAGTATCCCGGGCAGTGGCAAATGAGTCAGGTGGCAAACAAATGCCTTGGACAATATCGACATTGTCCAGTGATTTCTCTTTGAACCCTTCCTCTCTTTCGGCGCCTATCACACCTACTACCGTATCTACATTGCCAGATACCCCGTCATCTCAGGCTCACTCTTCCGAGTATCGATTGGAGGCTGAAAAACTGGCATCCATGGTTGGAACGGGGTCTAAATCGTCAATAGAGGTCGAACTGAGTCTTGTTTGTAAAAATCCGGAGGCTGTGAAGTGGTTTCATCAGTCTGCCCAACAAGGGGACGCTTTAGCGCAATGGGTCTTGGGAAGAATGTACCTCGCGGGTCTCAGTGTTTCCAAAGATTTCGGACAAGCCGCAACATGGTTCCAAAAATCTGCAGAGCAGGGGAACGGTGTGGGGCAGTATGCTCTGGGGTGGATGTATTACATGGGTTACGGAGTTTCCAGGGACTACCATGAAGCTCTCAAATGGTATCATAAAGCAGCAGATCAGGGTCTTGCTGGAGCAAAACGCAATCTCGGCTGGATATATGAAAAGGGTCAAGGGGTTCCCAGAGACACCCAAATGGCCTTCAAGTTATTCAAAGAGTCTGCAGAACAGGGGAATGCTGTTGCTCAAAATGACCTTGGGCGTCTATACCATGACGGAACGGGCACATCTATAAATTACGAAGAAGCGATAAAATGGTACAAGAAATCGGCAGAAAATGGCTATGGTTCCGGGCAGTACAATTTAGCAAACATGTATCGCAATGGAATTGGGGTCCAAAAGGACTACAAACAGGCGCTGACATGGTTCAAGAAAGCCGCTGAACAAGGTGAAATAGGCGCTCAAGCGACTTTAGGCAACATGTATTATTTTGGTTCTGAAGTTCCACAGGATTACAAGGAAGCGCATCGATGGATTAAAAAAGCGGCGGAACAAGGCTATCCAACAGCGCAGAGTATTCTCGGCACTATGTATTACGCAGGTCTCGGTGTTTCCAAGGACTATGACCAAGCATTAAAGTGGTATAGGAAGGCGTCTGAACAAAACGAACCTTTAGCCCAAAGCAAAATTGGAGAAATGTATCTTCGAGGGGATGGAGTTCCGCAAGACTATCAGGAAGCTCTAAGATGGCTTAGAATGGGAGCGGAAGGGGGTAACTCTGCTGGGCAATACCATCTTGGGACAATGTATCAGAAAGGCTATGGGCTTACAAAGGATTATAACGAAGCCGCTAGATGGTATAGGAAAGCCGCTGAACAAGGTCTTCACACGGCTCAAAGAGACCTTGGAACGATGTACTATAGTGGCAAAGAAATTCCCAAAGATTATTTAGAGGCTATGAAATGGTTCGAGAAGGCTGCAGATCAGGGAGATTTGATTGCTCAATCTTACCTGGGTCTAATGTATTACAAGGGTTACGGTGTTCCCGAAGACTTTGGAAAAGCGGCAGAGTGCTTCAGAAAGGCCGCTGAAAAAGATTTTGCCATAGCTCAAACCAGGCTTGGAGCCATGCTCTTGTCTGGTAAGGGTGTCATGAAAGATGATCAAGAGGCCCTAAAATGGTTTAGGAGAGCTTCTGATCAAGGTGAAGCCGAGGCTCAAGGGCTTTTGGGAAGCATGTACCATCACGGTAGAGGAGGTGTTTCTCGGGACCATCAGGAAGCCATGAACTGGTATAAGAAGGGGGCTGATCAAGGAGACTCATTGGCTCAGTGTGGTTTAGGAGTTTTGTATTACATCGGGCAAGGAGTTACCAAAGACTATCATGAGGCCTTAAAATGGTTTATGAAAGCTGCTGAGAATGAAAATGATGTGGCTCAAGGTAGTTTAGGAATAATGTACTATATGGGACACGGAGTGGCCAAAGATTACCAAGAGGCATTTCGTTGGCTCAAGAAGTCGGCGGATCAAGGATGGAGTGAGGCTCAAGTTGAGCTTGGGAATATGTATTTTAGCGGTCACGGAGTCAATAAAGATTACAAGGAGGCTCTAAAATGTTACCAAAAGGCCGCTGACCAGGATTTTGCTGAGGGGCAATTTTATCTTGGTGCAATGTATCAATACGGTTATGGAGTCCGAAAGGATCACAAAGAAGCCGTGAAATGGTACAACAAAGCTGCGGCCCAAGGTTTGGCCCTGGCTGAACTTGGCCTGGGCAACATGTATTTTGACGGCCATGGCGTTGCCAAAGATCATAAAGAGGCCCTAAGATGGTATAAAAAAGCTGCTGACCAAAACCACGATGTTGGACAATACTACGTCGGGAATATGTATGAATATGGTTACGGAGTACGAAAAGATCTTTCAGAGGCTATGAGGTGGTACAAGAAGTCGGCGTATCAAGGGAATCAAAATGCCAGAAAGAAACTGACTTCTTCTGGAAGACAGTCTGACTAAATTGTTCCGAGATCACAACGGAGGGGCAAAAATTCATTCTGTCTCTCCCACCAGAATGAACGGAGCCCACTCCCTATAGCACAGACTGAACAAGCCGCGAAGACTGTCGGCTTAAAAAGCAATCAATTTTTAGAGATGCCCCTAAGTTATTTGTGTTGCCGGTCCGATTTCATCGGCCTAATCTCCACTCCGAATCTAAAAGCGACAGCGGCCCCAATCAACAGGACCGATATTATGGCAAATGGAATCCTGTAATCAATCCCAGTACCAAAAACTCCAATCAGAAATCCGGCGAGAATCGGTCCGGAGGCATGTCCCACATCGAATATTGTCCCAAATGTGCCCATTGCCGAACCGAGGTTGTCTTCACGACAAAGATCCGACACAAGCGCTGCTGCTGAAGATGTCACAATCGCTTCTCCTAGTCCAAAAACCGCAGCCAGCAACAGCAACACTTTTAAATCCTTGAACCAGGGGATTAAAAGGAACGGAATTGCGCAAACAAACATTCCCCAGAAAAGCAAGCTTGCCCGCCCGTGCTTGTCGGATATTCTGCCCATTAGGGGTTTGGACAAAATAGTGACCGCAATCTGAACACCCCAGAGCAGGCCGGCCTCAAAAGCGCTGAAGCCACAGACAAAGACAGTATAAATAGGCAGGAACGCCTCCAGAGCCCCAACAGAGAGGTTCTGAATCCCTTCCATGTTACTCGTCAAAAGTACTCTTCTGTCGAACAATATCTCTTTGACACCATTTCTAAACTGAACAAAAACTGTGCTAATGGTTCGTCCATTTCCAGACTGCGGACTGTCCCACCTACCTCGCATGACCCAGATGGCAATGATTAATGATGACATCCCCAACGCCGCTACTATCCCGTAAATGATATGGAAATCCAGTAGGGACGGCGTTTGGTCCCCTGACATCCATGTTAGCAGAAAACCACCCAGGGGAGCGCCTATAAGGTTTCCAATTATCGTCACGGATGAGAACCAGGATAACATCTCGGCCCTTTTTGTTCCTGATACCTCTATCACCACCGCCATCACAACCGGGCCATAGATCGCCGTAGCAAATCCGTGAAAGAATCTGATCACAACCAGAGACTCGTATGAAGTCACAAACATGTATGCGAACGGGACAACTGCGAACACCCCCAGGCCAATAAAAAGAGTCCTGGTCCTTCCGATAACGTCCGACAAGACACCGGCAGGCATCTTAAAAAAAATGCCGGTTACGGTCGATATTGCAACTGCGAATCCTATAGCTTCAGGCCCTACTCCGAAGGAAGCGGCAAACAGGGCCAACACAGGGGTTCTGGCGAGTCCATACGAGGCCCGAGCCAGAAAACCAACAGCGCACAGGCCGCTAAACGTTCCACCCATGTATTCACTGGAATTGGTAATGGTTTTCATCTCGAGCCCCCTCAACTCATCCTACGTTGATGTGAGATTGTATCTCGCGGTAAATGTTTATGTGCCTGAGACCTGCGTGTGGGCTCTTGGCCAGTTTTGGATGGCTGGACAACAGTTCAACGAACCTCTCCTCTGCCTCAGTCTCTGATTCAACCACCTTGTCAGGGGAATAAATTATGTCCACAAGCTTGTCCGCATAAACTACAATCTTTTCTTCCAGGGTTTCCGGAGTGTAGTCTTTTTCCGGTATGCCTGCCTCTCGGGCTTCTTCCGGTGTCAATCCGGCTTTGACGTGGGTTTCCATTATTTGTAGAACGTCCTTGGGGAGTCCCATTGTTCTGCCTATTTCCGAGCCGAGACAGCCATGATCGTCAGCCCTGCCTCTGGCTTTGCCGAGGTCATGCAGGAGTCCGCCCCTAGCCACGAGGTTATAGTTCATAGGCTTGTTAACTTTCGAAGCTATCTCAAGAGCTTTACGACACACTCTCTGGCAATGAACCGCATCATCTAGAGAAACACCGGCTTTTCTCAAAAGCTCCAGGTCATCCAGGAGCGTTTCATATTCGGACGGGAACACCTTTTTTGGCCTACTGGTGACACCGAAATAAGCGAGAGTGTCCTGAATTGATTTCTCGAGATCTTCCTTCACATGGCCGAATCGGGTCAAGAGATCATCATGGATATGCTGGAGATATTCCTGAAGGCCCTCTTTGCCGTACTGGTCCAGCATCTTCTGTCCGTATTCATGAATTTTGGTTATGTCGTGACGTTCGACCTTGGTTGCAGGATCCTTGTCAATCCATTCATGCAAGACCAAATAATCCTTGCCTGTACGATTGAGACTTGTTTCCGCATGTTTTTCTATACTCGGCATGGCACATTCCTCCTCTTTGGTCATTTTCTTCGAAAGTTTTCATAAAGGTCGTTGAACATGGTTGAACTTCTCTCCAGCCTGATATCATCTGATTTGACAGTTGCAACCATTCCATCAATAAGAGCCAGAATTCCAGCACTTTCATCTATCCGGAAAGGGGTTTGCTTGAGGTCGAGATCATGAATGATCCGGGCTATCTCGGTGACGGCTTTGTCATTAATTGAAAAACGCTCGACCAGCACTTCGAAAGTGCAATGTTGTCCCTGGTGGGTGAACTCCCCTCCATACATGTCGAATCTCAACTCCCCTTCCTTTGAACGATATGAACGTTCAGAGACGAATCTGAAAGAAGCTGCGGGGTCAATAAATCGACGAATGAGCCAGGCGCTTGCCATCCTGTCAACGTAGACCCCCTTACGGGTGACCCAAGTGCGTCCTTGATATGAGCTTGAATCAAAGCTTTCGGCGCCTGTATCCTTATTGCCTCCCTTCGATCTCACTTGTGTCAAGGTGGATTCAATTTTGCCCAGTAATCTGGAGGTTTCTTCTCTTCCTGGCGCTCCAAAGAAATCAATGCTGGAAACGGCGGAATATCTCTTTTTCAGACGTAAAAACGCTCCATAAAGCGTCTGGAGCTCTTCTGGCGTTATCGATTCGGTAGTAGGAGCGAAATCAAGGGCTTGTTGGGCCTCTTCAATGATCCGGGCATAATCAGATTGCCTTGCGGCCAGAAATATAGCCTCAATCTGGTCATCGCTGAGACCATCCAGGAAATTGGCAGCGCAAACAGACGCCTCGGCTCCAGACTCGATGATTTCTCGTAAGACCCATTGAAAATCCTCCAGAGTCTGTTCATTTCTTGGAATCACGTAGACTGAATTCTTGATTGCTACTGCTCCCAGGCTCTGCAGTCTTCTCCATATTTTGACTCTCAGATATCCAGGCTTTGGTGGTATCTGATGAATTAGAAGAAGCCACTTTCCCTCGACATGGTCAGTCATGAAAAAACCTCCAAATAACACTTGACACTATTATGATACGGATGTATCTTATTGTCAAGACAACGCAGACACCGATGAGGAAATTTGTTGTTAATGAACCTAAATTTCTTCATCGAGCACAAAAATTAGACTATCTCCCGAAGCAAATGATACTATTGCTTCGGGAGTATTATGAACAAGGAGGTCTTGGCGATGTCAGACAAGGAAGAAAGAAAAGATCAGGCGCCTGAAACCCAGGATTTAGCCAAAAGTCAGGAGACGGACCCATGCGCCAACATAACCGACCCGGTTAGGAAGGGTTTGTGCCGTGTGTGTCAGTTACCGGTGGTCGGAGAAGCGCCTTTTTGTAAAGATCATGAGGCTCCTGTACCATAACCACCAGCCGTTTCGCCGCTACGGGCGGCGCATTTCCAGGCATTTGTGTATCGGGTAATGTTAATGGAATGAGGTGAAGTCACGTCAGGTTCTTTAATCCATGAGGAATTAAGCAGTTTGCTCGGAGGTGATGAAAAGCCCATTCTTCTGGATGTGCGCAGGAAGGCCGATTTTCAGACCTCTCCAGAAAAAATTATAGGCGCAGAATGGTTTGATCCGTCACTGGTTGGAGAATGGGGAGATTCCGTCCCACAGGATAGGTCAGTGGTTGTCTATTGTGTCCGAGGTGGATCAGTAAGCCAGTCGGTTGCTGAAAAACTCTCATCTACACATCCGAATGTGAGATTTCTACAGGGCGGAATAACGAACTGGACAGAAAACGGCGGTCCTGTTGAGAGGTAGCTTCTTCATGCAACAGTGTCTCTTCCATAACTTGGTATAGTATGATCAATTCTTACACAGGTATATTTTGGGAGAAAAATGGATAACCATTATGTGACATCCGAAAAATCTGAGTGCGAAGGGACACTGTCAGTACCGATCAGTTTCAGGGAAGCTTTTTGGGTGTGGGTTAAAGTAGCCCTGAACAGTTTTGGCGGACCGGCTGGCCAGATATCAGTGATGCATCGATACCTGGTTGAGGAAAAAAGATGGATTAGTGAAAGCCGCTTTCTTCATGCGCTCAACTATTGCATGTTATTACCGGGACCGGAGGCGCAGCAGCTTGCCACATATATTGGATGGTTGTTACACAGGACCCCGGGAGGGATTGTTGCAGGAACTCTATTTGTAATTCCTGGTTTTCTGTTCATGTTGTTGTTGAGCATCCTGTATGCTGGATACCACAACTTGAGCATAGTCCAATGGCTGTTTTTTGGTCTCAAACCGGCGGTTCTGGCAATAGTGTTGGAGGCAGTGCTCAGGATTGGCAGGCGGGCCTTAAAGAACAGAACCATGGTCGCTTTTGCCGCACTGGCGTTTGTAGCAATCTTTTTTTATGACGTGCCTTTTCCCATCATCATATTATCTGCGGCAGTCATAGGTTTTCTTGGCCAGAGAGTCATGCCGCAGGCCTTCGCATTGAAGCATGGGACCACTGATAATAAGCCGGACTGCAATGGACCGGCAGTGGATGTCATGCTTGACTCAGGTAACGTATCTCATGTCCGTCCTTCTCTTTCTGGGTCATTAAGGGTTTTGCTGGTTTGGTCCTCTTTGTGGTTTGCCCCGATCATTGTGATTTATTTGTTTCTTGGGTCGCAAAGTGTCTTTTTTCAGCAGGGTGTTTTCTTTAGCCAAACCGCAGTTGTGACATTTGGAGGGGCATACGCTGTCTTAGCTTATGTCGCTCAACAGGCAGTTGAATCTTACGGGTGGTTGAAGCCTGGTGAAATGCTGGATGGGTTAGGTTTAGCTGAAACAACTCCAGGCCCTCTCATCCTAGTGCTTCAGTTTGTGGGCTTTCTGGGTGGATACCGGAACCCTGGAACCCTCGATCCATTGCTTGCAGGAACACTGGCCTCAGTAATCACGGTGTGGGTTACTTTTGTTCCGTGTTTCTTGTGGATATTTCTGGGGGCTCCCTACATCGAAACGCTCCGGGGGAACAGATCACTCAGCACGGCGATGTCCTCAATCACTGCCGCAGTAGTTGGAGTGGTACTCAATCTGGCCGTCTGGTTCACCCTCAACACCATTTTTGGTTCCCTTCGGAACGTCAAGTTTTTTGGTGCGAATTTACAGATCCCGGTGATTGAAACAATCAATTGGCCATCACTCGTGATAGCCATTGTGGCGCTGCTGGCTCTCTTCAAATTCAAGATAGGCATGATCTACACGATTGCAGGATGCGCTCTGCTGGGAGTGGCATATCATCTTTTGATCACACTCATGAGCTAGTGAGCTATGATAATCCATAGCCTTATCTAAATGAAAAAGTTGGAAAAGTCCCAAACGAATGATGGAAAAGTTTCTTAATTACCTCAAATAAATCTGTTTACTCTTTAACCGACCTGCCGCTGTCACAGAGGTTAGGTTCCGTTTTTTGAACGAAGACCATTCATCTGTAATCGAATGTCGATACCAGTGACTTATACGTAATGTTTACAAGCAATATGTAGTCTGTAATGTCAACAAGAATTCGGATAGACTGATCAACCCCTGCATAACAGAACCCAACAACCAGAAGAGGATTTGTTTCAATGACTGAAACCAACAAGGCCACCACTGGAAATGAAGGAAGCCATGATCTGAGATTGATTGAAGGCAAACACTCGGGCAAGTATAAGTTCTTCAAGGAGTTGCTGAGCCACAATCGCAAAGCTCTACAGTTGATGGCCGACTTGGAGGAAACATATTATTCAAATCGGTCTGTCACAAGCAACCGGATAAAATTTTCCTGTGATGCTCTTATTTTTGAAGTGGAGGCAATAATTCAGTGCCTGAAAGGGTTGTCAGGAAAAGATCATTCTATGCTTTTATCCGTGTTGGCCAGTGTTCAACGCTCCATAAGGGAGGAACTTGCTCCCCGGATGGTACCGATGAGTGACCCCTTCGTTTTGTCACTGGAGCAAGTCGATTCAGATCATTTCAAAACGGTTGGCAGTAAGGCTGCAAATTTGGCCATTATAAAAAGAGAATTCGGCATGGGGGTTCCGGAAGGTTTTGCAGTAACAGCCTCGGCCTATCAGTATTTTTTATCCGATACACACCTCGCGGAAGAAATTGATGGCGCTCTTGCTGAAATTGATCCTGACAACATTGAAAAGCTTGAATCCTCAGCCAAATATATTCAGGATCGAATTATGGAAACTAGCTTACCGGATTTGATTGAGAGACATTTGCTTGGCGCATACGAGGAACTCGAGAAACGGACCCATCCTATGGTTTCTGTTGCGGTACGAAGCAGCGCAATTGGTGAAGACAGCGAAACTTCTTTCGCAGGGCAGTACACTTCAGTATTGAACATCACAAGGCAAAGCTTATTGGAAGCATACAAAAGGGTGGTTGCCAGCAAATACTCGGCATCAGCTATTTCTTATCGTCTTCTTCATGGGCTTGATGACAGAGAAACTCCCATGTGTGTTTTAATTCTGGCGATGGTCGATGCCCATGAGAGTGGTGTTCTATACACAGCGGATCCTGTTTCGGGCAACATTCAACTCATGAAAATTAATGCCATAAAGGGCCTGGGCGAAGCTCTGGTAGGCGGAGAAACCTCAGCTCAGGCAACTTACTTGCTCCAAAAGGATCTCTTTTCAGTCTTGGAGTATGAAACCAATCCTGAAAGCCCAATTGACTCATGTAAATCATTCACAGGTGGATGCATTAGTGATGATGTCAGGAACATGCTTCAATTGTTGTGGGAGAGTGGCAAAACTCTGGAGAACTACTTTGGACGATCTTTGGATATCGAATGGGCCGTGGACAAGTCCGGCAAATTGAATGTGCTGCAGTCTCGCCCACTTCTTTTGTATGAGCAAGAGGACATGTCAAATCAGGAGGTCGCTCTGGACTATCCGGGTCACGAACTTATGATTGATGGTGGAAAATGTGTTTCAGGTGGAGTGGCCATTGGCAAGGTAAAGCTCCTGCGGACTGGTGAAGTCCTGGCAGAATTCAATTGGCTTGAAGAGGACGTGATACTGGTCACAAAGACTGCGTCTCCACAGCATGCTAAAGTTATAGCCAAGGTTAAGGGCATCATTACTGATATTGGCAGTATAACCAGTCATCTTGCCTCGGTGGCGAGGGAGTTTGGTGTTCCGGCTATTTTCGGTACGCAACATGGAACTACAACACTTGCGGACGGTGATCAAATAACATTGTGGGCGAGCCAGTCCAAAGTTTACAGAGGCGTAGTCAAAGATCTGGTTCAGTCCGTGCGTCAAATTAAACGTCCTGTTTTTGCTAGCCCCACTCACTTAAAGCTACAGGCGGTTCTGGAAAGTATCTCTCCATTAAATTTGACTGACCCTGAAGCTTTAGAGTTTTCTCCAGAGGGATGCAGAACCATCCACGATATCATCCGATTTACTCATGAAAAGGCTATGCGGGAGATGTTCGGTTACGGGGACGTGGCAGAACGGGTAACTGGCGCAATAAGAATGAAGTTGAGTATTCCTTTGTGGCTTTATCTCATTGATTTAGGAGGCGGCCTGCGTGAAATCTCCGTTCCAACTGATCAGCCAGACTTTGGGAACATCAATTCAGTTCCTTTCTCCGCCATTTTGAGAGGCCTATGTCATCCTGGAGTTAACTGGAAGGCTACCATAGGCCTGAGCGCACGCAATCTCATGGATCTCGTCGCAGGGGGAGCGGCTCCACAGACGGGAGACGTACTCGGTAGTCCAAGCTACGCTTTGATCTCAGAGGACTATGTGAACCTTAACGCAAGGTTTGGGTATCACTTTGCCACAGTGGATTCGCTGTGTTCTGATGATATCAATCAGAACTACGTTACCCTTCAGTTTGCGGGAGGTGTCGGTTCCTATTATGGCAAATCGATGCGGATCAGTTTTCTTGGAGAGGTTCTACAGCGACTTGGTTTCACGGTTCAAATCAAGGGAGATCTCATAGAAGCATCGATGGGTCGTACTGATAGGAAGAATATGGAAGTTGCGCTTGACCAGTTGGGACGGTTGCTAGGTTCAAGTAGGTTAATGGACATGGGAATCGCAAACCCGGATGAAATCCCAAGGCTTGTTGAGTGCTTTTTTAGGGAAGATTATAATTTTCTTGAGAGAAAAGGGCCTGACCTACTTCCGGATTATTATATTAGCACAGGCCATTGGAGACAAATTGAAACAGACGGACAATTCATATGTCTTTCGGATGGGTCTTCATATGGGACCTGGATTTCCTCCCGCACAGCTGGAGTGATGGGGCGTTTTATTGGGAGTAAGTATCAGGAGTTCCTAGATAATATCGGAGCGTACTACTATTTCCCACTAGTGGTGAGAAAAGCAAGCTATACCAAGAATGCTACCATCAGCGTTAAGACAAGACTCCTAGCCGGACTAATAGACCAAGCAGGTGGGATTGCATTCGGCATACGAGATGTTGGCAATTATTTTGTTTTCAGGGTAAATGCTCTAGAACAAAACGCCATTCTTTTCGAATTCAGACATTCCAAGAGATTTACCCTTGCCACTGTTGATGTTCCTGTTGCGAAGGGCCAATGGTTGGATCTTAACATTAAAACAGCCGATTTTCATGTTATGGCCTACCTTGGCAATGAGCTTTTGATCGATATGTCAGTTAATCGTCCTACGGAGGGATATGTGGGATTGTGGACCAAGGCTGATTCAGTAACAGAATTTAAACACCTAAGGTTCAGTTGATTGGTCTAGGTTGTCAATAGTTGACGCCAAGGCTTTAGGCGGCTTTCCGATTCTGGCGATACCGTTGTTCGAAACCTTCGGGTGTAATTTTTCAAATTATCCTGACTGAAAAGGGGTTATTTTTTCCATAGTATATTGACCTGAGGGAAGAATTATCAGAATAGATGAGTATTGAAAGAGGGCGGCGCATAAACGGAGCAACCACCTGATCCATGTCCGAGCCTGAGGCCCTTAAAAGGTGTTCTGATGATATTCTCGGTTGCAGTTTCTATCAAGGAGATTGTTTCTAGGAGGCGAGATTTTCAATGGACCAGACCTTCGGAGTGTCCTCGTTGCGGCGGTAGCCGGGTTTGGGGGCACGTTTAGCGTACAGTTTTGTCCCCGTTTTTCTTCCTCGACCTTGGGGCAAATAAGAGCTGAAAGGGGGCTTCATCTTCTGAGTTGTTTTTGAATCCATAAACAAAATGTTCAAACATCTTAAACCTAGGACAGGTATGGCGATTACATAGCGTCTAGTGTCGGGACTGGTTTGTGAACAGACCGCTCGTGTTGACAATACTGCAATTCCATCTGTAAGAACTCCCGCAAATCAGAGACTCTGACCAGAGTCTTCGCCTGAACAATGTTTTCCGCCTCAATATTGTTAACGTTACCCCTCAGTTATTGACAAGTCCATGAGCATGCGTTAATATGGGAACGATGAGTGAGCCGACTTGCTCTAGGCATTATACACACCGGGAGTGGTAGTGAATCTTCGATCAAGAAAGGTTTTTATCGTCTGGCTTACCACAGTTTGTTACGTCTTGGCTGGACTCGGGTTCCCAAGTAATGGTCTTTGTTGCTCAGGCCACACAGACCTGGATGGCCAAGTACATGACGGACATGATAATCCGACCTCAGAATGCGTTTCAACTGACGGTGCTCTTTCAAAATTCGCTACAAGCATCAACGAGTGTTTACTGTCGCATCCGGATTGTTGTGGGCAGGGATTGCGTGGTGGATCAGAGAGAGTCCCTCGTCACATGGTCCGCTATCAAGGACTGACTGAACCGGACCGAATAGCCACATACCTTTTACTGACTGACGACCAGAGGTGTAGGAAGGGCATTCCGGTTGTTCGTAATGGTCGAACCAGTCGCCAGACAGACCGGGCATACACCAGGGACCCTGTTTTCGAATCTATCCTCACAGTATCCCTTCTTATTTGATCTGACCTATTAGCTACTTTGAGCTTTCCCGTGTAGAGTCGCAGCCTTGAAGTCTCTGAGGACGAAGAAGTTCTCTGTTCACAGAGGCTCACGATAACTGGACGCAAGATGTTCTCATGGCGCTTAACGAGAATCGCATTTATTAATGCCATCCACCCTGCGTTCAGGATGCTACCCGCTTCCGTGCAGCCGGTTCGTTCTCCGCTGGCACGAGATGGAAGCCCCCTGTCAGGCAAGAATACGATGCGCCGGTAGATCGGGCGACTCACATGACTCTCTGTTCACATAAAAGTTTTCTAGTACCGATAGTTTGCACGTTCATTGCGGTTGTCCTATTGTAACGGGACATCTAGGCAAATGTAAGAACGGACTCCAGGCATGCCTCCAGGTGTGAGATACGGCATGTTCTGATAGCAGGGGCTTTTCTGAAGAACTGAAGGTGATTACTGTGAAAGGATTTATGACTCTCGCTGTCATTCTTTGTCTGGTGTTGACAACGGAGATAGGATTCGGCAAAGGAAGCTACAGCTCTGTTGGCAACAGAAAATGGAAAGAATTTCAACAATGGCGAAAAGGACAAGATGAGCGAATGAAACGTCTCGAACAAGAAGCGGAGAGGTCGTTTCAAGAAATGCGAAAACAGGATGGACACTTTCAAAACACTCCGCATCTGGATACCCTGCGTAGGAGCCGATAATGGTGAGAAATTCATAGGCCGCTCTTTCCCGATACGCCTCGAACGACATTAATAAGGAACTAAGTCATGTTCAGAAAAGAAACCATAGGCATCTGCCTGGTAATTGTCATCGGAATCGCCGTAGCCATGCTCATCGTAATAACAGAGAAAAAGGCCGTGGTTTCCGAACACGGACACGAGCATGGTCATGGTCAAAGGCATGAACACGGCCACGACCATGACGGTGATGTTGGCCCTAACGGGGGTAAAATCTTGACCGATGATCAGTTTCAGTTGGAGCTAGTTATCTATGAAAAGGGAACTCCTCCACATTTCAGAGTGTATCCATCGTACAATCATAAGCCCTTGGAATCCACAGAGGTAACTCTTTCCATAGAGTTGGAGCGCCTCGGAGATAAGGTCTCGGTGTTCGACTTCGTTCCCGGGCCGGGCTACCTCTTCTGCGAACACGAGGTGGAAGAGCCTCACTCATTTTTCATAAAGGTCTTTGCCGAATGGAAAGGTCAGAAATTCGATTGGGAGTATTCGCAGTACGAAGGTCGCCTGACTTTGCCTCACCAATTGGCACAAAAAGTCGGGATCAAAACAACAGTAGCGGGACCTGGAAAGATCAAGTTTCTCAAACAGCTGCCCGGAGAGATAGTGCTCAACGAAGATCGTCTCTCACACGTAGTTCCACGAGTACCGGGAGTAGTCCTCGAATCGCGAAAGAACCTGGGAGATAATGTTCGTTCAGGAGATATCCTGGCCATCATCGACAGTCGAGAATTGGGTGAAGCGAGAAGCAGATACCTTGTTGCACTGGAACGAGAAAAACTGGCCAAGTACAATTTCGAGCGTGCCCAAAGCCTTTGGGATAGGCAGGTTATTCCTGAAAAGGAATTCCTGACTACACAGAAGGCCTTCCTGGAAGAGAAGATTGAACGCTCCGCCGCCGCCCGGAAACTTCAGACTCTAGGCCTTTCAGACAAAGATCTCAATGATCTCGAAGATGGATCCCTCAGGAACCTCACTCATTTCTATATTCGAGCGGCTTTTGACGGCGTAATAGTACGTAAGCACGTCTCTCCTGGTGAATGGCTTAAAGAGGACGCGGAAATCTTTGTCATTGCTGACCTCTCTGAAGTTTGGATTGAGATCATCGTGTATGAGAAGGATATTGAATCCGTGTTCATTGGTCAGGAAACAACCGTTAAGAATGGAGGTTCGGTTCTTGATGCAGTCGGAAAAGTCTCGTACATAGGCCCCCTGGTCGGCGAGCAGAGTCGCACGGCGAGGGCACGGGTCGTAGTCCCAAATCCAGACGGAAAATTACGACCTGGACGCTTCGTCAAGGTCCTGCTGGTACGTGAGGAAATCTCACCCCCGGTAGTGGTGGCCAATGAGGCGATCCAGACCTTCCGCAAATGGTCAGTTGTCTTCTTTCAACACGACGACCAGTACGAAATTCGCCCCCTGGAACTTGGCAAAACTGACGGCAAATTCACCGAAGTGCTCAAAGGCCTCTCCCCTGGAGAGCGATATGTGTCTCAAAACAGCTTTGTCCTGAAGGCCGAACTCGGTAAGGCCGGAATAGCCCATGAACATTAGGAGTCTGCCATGATAGCAGCCATTCTCAGGTTTTCGATTCAGCAACGGTGGACCATAATCGGCCTAACCCTACTAATGGCAGGTCTGGGCGTATATAACCTCGGAAGGATCAATATTGATGCGGTCCCCGATATCACGAACATCCAGGTTCAGGTAAGCGCTTTGGGTCCGGGATTGTCTGCGCTGGAAATGGAGCAGCGAATCACCTACCCCATAGAAACTGGTCTCGCTGGATTACCGGCCCTCGTCCGGACTCGATCCATCTCTCAATATGGGGTCACGTTGGTTACAGCAATATTCGAGGACCAAACTGACGTCTATTTCGCCCGTCGACTCGTCAGTGAAAGGCTCCAGGAAATAAAGGGCAAGCTGCCGCCCGGAATTGAGCCCAGCATGGGACCTATTTCCACCGGCCTGGGGGAGATATTCATGTGGACGGTTGAGGCTTTGCCAGGAGCTAAGAAGCCTGATGGCACAGCTTACACGCTTACGGATCTGCGTACCATTCAACACTGGATCATTCGACCGCAACTCAGGAACACGCCGGGGGTCACTGACATCAACACGATCGGAGGTTATGAAAAGCAATTTCATGTGACTCCTGATCCGTACAAGCTCATTGCCCATGGATTGACCTTTTCGGATCTCACGGCGGCCCTCAATGCGAACAATTCGAATGTCGGGGCCGGCTATATTGAAAAGAGTGGGGGCTATTACGTCGTCAGAGCTCCTGGACAAGTGGCAGATCTCGAAGACATTCGCAAGATAGTCGTGAAAAATGTCCGAGGCATCCCCATCCTGGTGCGTGACGTGGCAACAGTGGAAATTGGCAAAGAACTGCGAACGGGCGCTGCAACCAAGGATGGCGAGGAAACTGTCCTGGGGACGGTCTTTATGCTCATGGGGGAGAACAGCCGCGTCGTAGCTCACAGAGCTGCTCAGAAACTCAACGAGATCAACCGGTACCTTCCAGAGGGTGTGATAGCCAGAGTCGTTTACGATCGCACTGGCCTGGTTGATCGCACCATTGACACGGTGCGAAAGAGCCTGACAGAAGGAGCCATACTCGTCATCGTGATTCTCTTTCTGTTCTTGGGTAACATTCGAGCAGCATTTATTACTGCGTTGGTCATCCCATTGTCCATGCTCTTTACGGCTACAGGCATGGCTGTAAACAAGCTAAGCGCCAACCTCATGAGCTTGGGAGCGATAGATTTCGGTATCATTGTAGATGGAGCCGTCGTAATTGTTGAGAATTGCGCTCGGAAGCTTAACGAAGCACAGGAGGCTCAAGGTCAAGATCTCAGCCAACAAGAACGTCTCGACATCATATGGAAGGCATCCCAAGAAGTGAGAAAGCCAATGCTTTTCGGGGAACTCATTATCATCATTGTCTATTTCCCAATTCTAGCGCTAAGTGGGGTTGAAGGTAAGATGTTCACCCCTATGGCACTCACGGTTCTCATGGCATTAACCGGAGCGCTTATTCTCTCTTTCACCTTTGTTCCTTCTGCGGTTTCGATATTTTTGTCACGTGGACTTTCTAACGGAGAAAACTTCATGACACGCAGAACGAAACAGATATATCGGCCATGTCTGATCATGGTTTTGCATTACCGGAAGCTGGTCCTCGTAGCCGCTGCTGTCATGGTGGTCATTAGCGTTCTAGCAGCCACTCGGATGGGAAGCGAGTTCATACCTACCCTTGACGAAGGAGACGTCGCTATTCACACGTCGCGTGTACCTGATGCGAGCCTGACTCAAACGATAGAATTACAGTCACTTGTGGAAAAGAACCTTCTCCAAGCTTTTCCGCAAGTGGCCATGATATTCGGGAAAGTGGGAACATCGGAGATAGCGACCGAACCCCATCCTCCTGGGACAGGAGAAAACGCCATCATCCTGAAACCTCATGGCGAGTGGCCCGATCAGAACCTCACGAAAGCCGAACTCGTCAAGCAAATAGAGGAAGAGGTGAACAAGATCCCAGGCGGCAATTCCGAGTTCAGTCAACCGATTCGCATGCGGTTCAATCACCTGCTGGCCGGTGTTTTCAGTGACGTGGCGGTAAAGGTGTTCGGAGATGACATGGGAGTCATGTTGCAGAAGGCAGAAGATGTGGCCGAACTAGCCAAGAAAATCCCTGGGGCCATGCACGTCAAAGTAGAACAGATTTCAGGCTTGCCCATGCTAACCGTTCAGATGAAACGGGATGAAATGGCAAGGTACGGTCTGAACGTCGCAGACGTCCAGGAAATAGTCGAGATGGCCGTCGGTGGAAAAGCCGCTGGGTGGGTTTTCGAGGGTGACAGGCGCTTCGAAATAGTGGTTCGTCTCCCGGAAGATATCCGAACAGACCTGGAAGCCCTGCGTGATTTGCCTATTCCGTTGCCGCAGCATGAATCTTTCGAAGGGACGATTCTCACATCAGTCAGCAATCCCGAAAGAAAGCGGCCTCGATTCTACACCACTTTGGGCTCGGTCGCTGATTTGGTGGTTGTCATGGGGCCTAACCAGATCACTCGTGAAGACGGAAAGAGACGAGTCGTCGTGACAATGAATGTCAGAGACCGAGATCTCGGTTCCTTTGTGGAAGAAGCTCAGAAAATGGTTCAGGAAAAGATCACGGTTCCTGGCGGTTACTGGATTACATGGGGTGGCGAATTCGAGCAATTGATTTCTGCTGCGAAACGCCTCCAGATTGTGGTTCCTTTGGCACTATTCCTGATCCTCGCCCTGCTCTTCGCCGCATTCGGGTCTCTCAGGTACGCCTTCCTTGTATTTACTGGAGTTCCCCTTGCTCTCACCGGAGGTCTGGCTGCTCTCTGGATCAGAGATATACCACTTTCCATATCAGCAGCTGTTGGTTTTGTGGCCCTTTCAGGTGTTGCCGTGTTGAATGGACTTGTCATGATCACGTTCATTAACAACCTGCGGGAAGAAGGAAAACCATTAGAAGAAGCTATTATCGATGGGGCTCTGACGCGGTTGCGCCCAGTTCTTATGACTGCCCTGGTGGCTTCCGTAGGCTTCATTCCCATGGCAATTGCGACTGGAACCGGAGCCGAAGTCCAGAAGCCTCTGGCCACTGTCGTAATAGGTGGGCTAGTTTCCAGTACTTTCCTGACGCTCATGGTCCTTCCTGCGCTATATGCCTTAGTTGAGGGTCAAAAACATGATAAGGTAGCACTCATCGACAAAGCCCTTTGAAAGTTGGATTTTGGTTATAATCATAGTCGGACTGCGAGGTTTGTAGGCACGCTTGGTCTTCGTGCAGGCTCCAATTCATGGCGCAGGAGATTTTGTTAAAAAAAAGCGTGGAAGTTAAATGACTCCCGGCAAAGCCGGGAGCATATTTCTGTTAGCCCCCCAAGGGGGCCTGATCAATCGCCCCCTGAAGGGGGCGTCTCAGTATGA
>CAITZA010000204.1 GCA_903896745.1 uncultured Desulfomonile sp.
AGGCATATTCATGATGACCTGGCGGCGCGTTTTGGCCATGTCCGGGAAGATATGGAGGTGGCAATTGGCGACACCCTGGCATATTTCGGGGTAAAAACCACCTCCCCGTGCAAAAAAAACGGTCACAGCATCAACGTGGAGGACATTGATTGTCTGAGGCGTGCGGGCTTGTCGGACAAGGATATTGGACATTCGATCAGGGTAGCCTTCAGGGCTGTTGACATTGGCAGAAGGATGAATTCGCCACTGGATATTGACCTGCTTGGCAGGGGGGCTTTGCTTCACGACCTGGGTAAAGCCAAAACGAGGGAAATTGATCATGGCGTGGCAGGCGCCGAGCTTGGCAGAATGCTTGGACTACCAGAACCACTGCTCGCCATAATGGAGAAACACGTTAACGCCGGACTTTCTGCTGATGAGGCCAGGGAACTAGGACTCCCGGAAAGAGACTACGCTCCAGCACGCATAGAGGAAAAAATAGTTATTTATGCGGACAAGCTGTCGGACATTGTTTCTCACCCTGACAGGCTAGTATCCTCAGACGCTGAAGCTGAAGAGCGATTTGAAGAAATTCTTGTGGCTCATCGTAGCCTTAACAAGGGGGATAAGCCGCTTGAGCGACATTTGAGGTACCATAGGGAGATTCAGACCCTGATGGTGAGTCAGTGATAATTCGAGATGGGAGGAATCTAAAAATGAGCCAATCCGATTCGAGACCGACCAATGGGAGCGCCGCTTCGGCAGTTCAGGGTTCAGTTGTCGCAACATTCAACGGCTTATGCGCCGTAGGTTTTCTGGCACGAGCCTCCTACGGATTGGCTCGAACCCCTGTGTTGGCTTTGTTTGCTGCGTCATTGGGCGCCGGGCCAGAGGCTGTAGGTTTTGCCGTTGCCATTTCAACGGTGACTGGGATTTTCTTCAAGATGCCGGCTGGAGTTCTTTCGGATGTCATCGGACGAACCCGGACACTGTTTATGGGACTGGGTTTTTTCGCTATCGTCCCGTTCGCTTACCTGTTTGTATCATCCTATGAGGCGTTGGTGGCAGTCCGATTCTTCCACGGCTTCGCAACAGCTATTTATGGTCCCGTGGTGATGGCCGTGGTGGTAAGCGTAGCGGGAAACAAGCGCGGGGAGATGCTATCATGGTTTTCTTCCATAACCATTCTTGGAACCCTGATTGGAGCGCCCCTAGGGGGTTTTCTTCTGACATGGCTTTCCGGAGGGCAAGAGCCCACCCTCGGCAATTTCCACATCATATACGGGGTTGTCGCTGTAATGGGGGTAGCGTCTCTTGTAATTGCCCTAAAGGTCATGCCGGTTTCGAACGAATCACCGGGAGATGCTGACGGTCGAACCCTCACTGCGGTGTGGAACAAATTCCGCAGCGGGGTTACGGAAATACTTATGGATAGGCGGGTCCTACTGACAAGCAACATGGAGGGCATCCAGAATCTGTCAGTTGGGGCGCTGGAGGCATTCCTTCCTATTTATGCCGTTATGGTTTGCGGTTTCAGCGCCTTCCAGGCCGGCCTCCTTTGGGGGGTTCAGATGGCGACAACAGTTTTAACCAAACCGCTTATGGGACGAATTTCGGACAGGCATGGTCGTCAGAGCCTCCTGTTCTGGGGTATGTTTGTCTGCGCGATACCTTTTGCGCTGATACCATGGTTTAGTAGTTTCAGCGTGTTACTGTTATTATCGGCAATCTTTGGCCTTGGCGAAGCAGTGGTGACATCCTCGGCTGCGGCTCTTGTAGCGGATTTCTGCAGGGAAGACCAACTAGGAAGCGCCATGGGAACATTTGGAACTATTTTTGATGTCGGACACGCTTCCGGGCCTTTGATTGCGGGACTTCTGATCGGAGTCGTCGGTTCAAGCACAGACTACCGCATACCGTTTGCAATTGTGGCGTCCTTGCTGATCATTGCTGCAATAATTTTCCGGAAAGGTGTGACAAATGCACACGGCAATAATTAGGCCAGCGCCTTGCGGACTAGCGTGCAAAAGGGATCATGCGAACGGATAACAAAACGTGTCAGCAAACTAATGATTAGTATTGAAAACCGTTTATAATGTCATTTCCTTTATATAACCTCGCCTGCCATACTCTTTGGGCTGGTGGGTCACACCAAAATGTAAACAAACGCTGAGGAGAACCTATGAAAGGCAAAATTCGAACAGTCGGTTTATCATTAATTCTTGCAGTCAGTTTGCTGGCGCCTGTTTCAGGGCAGGAATTGAAACAGATTCAACTCCCTGACCCGAAACTTGATCAGAGCAAACCGTTGATGCAGGCGATCAAGGATCGTAAGACAACGCGTGAGTTTGGGCCTGGAGGATTATCTCAACAGACCTTGTCAAACCTGCTTTGGGCGGCCTGGGGAATCAATCGTCCGGATTCCGGCCGACGCTCGGCCCCATCCGCTCATAATCGTCAGGAAATGGATGTATATGTCGCAACATCCGACGGGATTTACCAATATGATCCAAAAGCCAACTCTCTCATTCCTGTCGCTTCAGGTGACCTGCGGTCTCTGACTGGCATGCAGTCATACTTCAGAGATGCGGCTATTAACCTGGTTTATGTAGCGGACCTCGCCAAAATGGGGAACGCGGAAGAATCCGGCAAGATGCTTCTTGCCGCGATGGACACCGGCTTTATAGCCCAAAATGTCTATCTTTACTGCTCATCCGAAGGTTTGGCTACCGTATACAGGGTTTCAATCGACAAACCGAAATTGGGGGAGGCCATGAAGTTAAGGCCGGACCAGAGGATTCTCGGCGCCCAGTCGGTCGGCCATCCGAGGGAAAAATGATTCTTGCGCATCGTGTTTTTTGTTTCTGATTCGTTCTGTTGGACACGGTCCGGTTATATAACCGACAAACGAGGTGGCTGAACCTAATCTTTGATGGTCATGGGAGATTCGAACGATGCGTTGGTTTTGGGGAAACAGTCAATGAATTTGAGGAAAAGTAAAACCGGTCGGAAATACAAGCGAATGTTTTCCGCCGGTTCAACACGTCAAGGAATCAGGTAGAGCTATACCGCTTCCGATTTATCTTTCAATGCCATAAACAGTCTTTCCGAGGTTGCGGGAAGTTCGTTAACACGCACGCCGGTCGCATCATATATTGCGTTTAATATGGCGGGTATGGTCGGCATGATAGCGCCTTCTCCTACTTCCTTGGCCCCATAGGGACCGTTGGGCTCACTAGATTCGACTATGATTGATTTAACCTTGGGCATGTCCAGAGCAGTGGGGATTTTGTATTCTCCAAGCGATGGGTTGAGGACTCTGCCCCTAGAGTCAAATTTGACTTCTTCGAAGAGGCATTCTCCGAGCCCCATGGATAGCGATCCCTGCATCTGGCCTTCTACCGAAGTCCTGTTTATGGCCAGTCCGCAGTCATGAGCGTCCGTCATCCTGTCAATGGTTATCTGACCAGTTTCGAGGTCTACAGTCACTTCTACTATTTGGGCCGAGCATCCATAGGCGGGAGATGTCCCGACAGCAGCGCCTTTGTATGAACCACCCAGTCTTGGAGGTTTGTACTTGCCCGTCCCTACTATTGTTCCGGCTTTCAGGTAAGCCATTCTGGCAGCTTCACGGAATGTGAGATATTCGCCTGTTGGTGGGTCCATCCAGCCGCGGTGTTCTTTTATGTAGCTACTTCTTAACTTCTCAAAATTGCCTGGACCGCCATCAAATTTGACTATCCCATCAGCAAAGGTAATCGAGGACACCGGCACATTGAGTTCTTCGGAAAGATGGGAAGCTATCTGGCTTTTGACCTGCTCTGCGGCTTCCTTGGTGGCATGACCCGTCATGAGGGTTTGCCTGCTGGAGTAAGCCCCCAAGTCTACGCTATAATCCGTGTCCCCGGAATGAACTTGCACATCTTTGAGTTTTATTCCCAACGTCTCAGCTGCAATCATCGCCATAGTTGTGTCCGACCCCTGACCAATCTCGGCTGAACCGGTCATTACGTTGGCCACACCGCCGTCTTCACTCAACTTTATCACCACGGTGGAATGATAAGTGTCGGAGCGGTAAATTGGGTAGCCAGCGCCGGATACAAAAAATCCGCAGGCCATACCAATACCCTTTCCCTTGGGGAGCTTACCCTTCTTGTTGTTCCAGTCGGAACCGGATCTGATCGCCTCGATACATTCTTTCATGCCGAGACTTGACATGTCCAGTTCATTTACTGTGATGTCTCCGGTCGTCATGATGTTTTTGAGGCGCATATCTATCGGATCGATACCCAGTTTTTCGGCAGTCATGTCAATGAGTTGCTCGAAACATGCCCTGTGGGCGACACCACCGTGTCCACGCTGGGCGCCACACGCAGGCTTGTTGGTATAAACCCGATAACCGTCATATTTCATAGTTTTCAGCTTGTAAGGACCACCAAGCAAGGATCCTGAATAATAAACCGTGGCTATCCCGAAACTTGTGTAGGCCCCTCCGTCGAGGACTGCCTTATTTTTTAGCGCCACCATGGTTCCGTCTTTCATAACCCCGAGGGACATCTCTGCATAAAACTGATGCCGGGCGCGGCTATGAAGAAAAACCTGCTCCCTCGAATAAGTCATCTTAACCGGTTGTCCGGTAACTTTCGAAAGAAGGCCGCAACTCATTTCTAGGGGTGTAGCCTCACACTTGGGTCCAAATCCTCCACCAACATAAGGCTTAATAACCCGTACATTTCCTACGGGTATTTGCAACGTCATTGCGACTGTTCTCATAACATAGTGAGGCACCTGAGTGGATGTATACAGGGTCAGCCTTCCTGAATGATCGAAAACAGCGAGACAGGAGTGTGGTTCAATGAATGCGGCATCCTGACGCTTGTTAATAAAAGTGTGATCCACAACCAGATCACATGACCGAAGAGCGGCTTCCGTGTCTCCAAACTCCTGATGAACCTCAGCGTTCATATTGCCGGGAAATTCGTCATGAATCTGTGGAGCGCCCTCTTTCATGGCTTCAAACATATCAAAGACAGCTGGTAATTCCTCGTAATCAACCTTGATAAGGGAAAGCGCCTCCTGGGCAATATCCTGATCTGAAGCTGCTACAGCAGCTATCTCGTCACCGACATATCGAACCTTGTCATGCGCGAACAGGGTTTCATCGTATCTCGCGGGTGACACGCCATATTTGATGAGTCCGGCTTCCCTGGCGGTGACGACCGCTTTGACGCCGGTCAATTTCCTTGCCTTTGACGCATCAATATGCAAAATCCTGGCATGCGCTACCGGACTCTGCAATATGGAGGCGTACAACATTCCCGGAATCTTGAAATCATCGGTGTATTTTGCCTGGCCGGTAGCTTTGGCTGGCCCATCGACCCTGGGAGCTCTGGTATTCAGAACTTGATAATCGCTCATGTCACGATTCCTCCCTCATTCTTACAACTTCCGCAGCCTCGCCTATGGCCTCAACTATCTTTTGGTATCCCGTACATCTACAGAGATTTCCTGAAATGGCTGTTCTGATTTCCAGTTCAGAGGGATTAGGTTTTTCGTCCAGAAGCGCCTTTGCAGACAGAATCATACCTGGGGTACAGAATCCGCATTGAATGGCGCCTTTATCGACGAAGGCCTGCTGCAACGGATGAAGTTTTCCGTCCTCAGCAAGACCCTCAATAGTTAATATTTCACTGCCATCGGCCTGAACAGCCAGCACCAGGCAGGAATTAACAGCCTTTCCGTCAAGTATAACAGTACACGCTCCACAATCTCCCAGACCACAACCGTGCTTTGTCCCCGTCAAATCCATATCCTCCCTCAGGAACTGAAGAAGTGTCTGGTTGCTAGAAACAGCGGCCTCGATCGTTTTACCGTTGATGGTGAGTTTAATTATTCTTTTCATTTTCCGTTCTCCGGAGAAACAGGATTCATTTTAAACGAATAAATTAGCCATGATTGGAATTGGAACACAGGGATATATTCTGGAGCCTGTCCTAGACAGGCAATGGCTTCCATGTCATTGCGTCTTGATATGCCTGATTCAAGGCTCGAGATGTAAGCGTCTCGATCATCAGACATCTGTATTCCATCGTGCCTCTATGGTCGGTTATGGGTTCGCACATGCCAACCCCTATGGCGCCCGCCTCACTGAAAAGTTTAGCAGAAGGCTGCCTGCCAATCAGAAACTCCTCTGCGGCAAAAGCCCTCACAGGAGTTGGGGCGACAGCGCCTAGAGCAATTTTTGCGTCAACAATCGGGCCGTTCTGGCTTTGCAGTGTCAGAAGGACGGCAACGTTAACCATGGATATTTCCAGGGTCTTTCTTGAGCCAAGTTTTATGTACGCTCCACCGCTCCATGGAGGGGGTGTTTCGACAAAAATGCTCACGAGCATTTCGTTTGGCTCAATCAAAGTTTCTCCGGGACCTCTGAAAAAATCATTGACAGGGACTTCCCGTTCATTTTTTGATCTTTTGAGTTTTAGGCTGGCGTTTAGTACCATGCAGGCTGGGGACAGGTCCGCAGCCGGCCTTGCATTAACCAGATTCCCACCAATCGTGGCGCGGTTACGGATTCCCGGAGCGCCCAATCTTGCGGCGGCTAGTCCGATCGGCGTAAAACGTTCCATAATAAGTTCATTTGTTGATAATTCACCGGCAGTCACTGCGGCGCCAATGCTGACACCGTGATTCTCTCTCTGGATTATTACGTTAATTCTGGGGATTTTTCGCAATGAAATCAGATGACTCGGCTTTTCAACCTTAAGTTTCATCCGGACCAGGAGATCGGTTCCGCCGGCTACGATCCTGGCGTTACCCCCCATTTCCGAGAGAAGGCGTAAAGCGTCTTCCAGCGTAGCTGGTTCATGATAATCAAATTTGGGTAGGAGCATGCTCCATTCCTCCCGTTAGAATAATGGATAATGGTTGTTAGATATTAACATGTTATGAAAATGTTATGTTAGGATTATCTGCCAAGAATTGAGCCTCTGGAAAAACTGGATGTTCAATGCCAGGTTCATGTTTGGTTTGAGGTATTTTTTTGGACCGGGAGACTGGTGAACCTGGACTGGAGTTCTTCCCGAGCCAGTTTAACGCCGGTGTCTGTAATAAACCATCCGTCTATCTGTTTTCCAAGCCATTCCACATGAATTGCGGGATCAATACCAAAACGCTCGCAATCTATAACCAGGGCCTCACTGGAATATCGCCAGAGTTTGTCGGCATCTTTTACAACCGCGTCGCTGGTCGATAATGGGGTCTTACGCGAATCATGACCCAGAATGATTTCAGCTATTTCGTCAATCACCACAGCATCCCATCCTAGCTGTTCAAGAATTTCCCGAGCTATCCTGGCGCCCTCCACCTCGTGTATCCGATTAATTGTCCTGTCATAATCTATAGGGCCAAAAGCCTTTAATTGCAATTCTTCGGGTACCATTTTCCAGCCTACATCATGAAGAATTATGGCAGGCTTAGCCACAGACTGAACACCACCTTCTGTCTCCAGCAATTTATTGCAGAACGCGTAAGATACCTTCATGTGGATGTCGTTATTTCTGGTATCAAGAAATGGCTTTGCCAATTCATATATTTCCTGGAATTGCCCAAACATGAGAGACGCTCCCTTTTTCATCATTCCTTGAATTCCAGAATACAAAATCCGTTATCCTGCAAGTTTTTTCTCAAATTTGCGGAATCCTTCCCACCGGTCCTCAGCACGACCCGGGCCACCCCATTCCTGCCTTCTGGAACCGTGAACACTGCACGTAATGCGCCGCCACTTTCCTCAACGATCTTAAGAATTCTGGTCAAAGTCCCTTCCTGGATATTAACATCCTTTAGAGTGATGCGGGTGCATTCGTGTCCTACTTCCAACAGCTTGTATAGCATCACAAAGATCTCCCTGTCGGAAAGCACACCAACCACTTTGTCTCCGTCCATGACGGGAAAAGTGCTCATCGTGAGTTTTCTTCCCTTCATGAGCACGTCTTCGACGCTATCATCCACCGAGACAGTTACCGGCATCCGAACCATCACGTCCTTGACTTTTAGTTTATTGCAAAAATAGTCAAGTTCACAGGTATTTCCACTCTCGCTGACACACGTTGCGGCTTCACTGAGGTCTCTTCTGTGAACAACACCCCTGAGTCTGCCATTGTCAACAACCGGTAACATCTTCAAATTGTTTCTGGAAATTAGTGTAACAGCTTCTACTGCCAATGCGTCACTAGATATTGACAATTTTTGAGGTTGCATCCAGTTTTTAACGAACATGCTATCCTCCGTGGTGGTTCGAGGACGTTGAGGTCCTTGAAGTGTCGCGAAACATTGTAATATTATAATG
This sequence comes from uncultured Desulfomonile sp., assembly GCA_903896745.1. Lineage (GTDB taxonomy): Bacteria > Desulfobacterota > Desulfomonilia > Desulfomonilales > Desulfomonilaceae > CAITZA01. The sequence goes on from CAITZA010000204.1 coordinate 8,324, forward strand.
CCACAGACTGGCGTTCGATTAGTCGAGTTTGTTACAGAACCAGCCTAAGACGCTGTAGCCGGGAAAAGTTCCAGGCAGGCCGATTCAACAGCCCGGGCAAAAGCCTCATCTTCAAGATTGGCGTCTACCTCCCTGATAGAGACATGATCAGACTCCAGGGCTGCTTTCAAAGTCGTCAGAAACAACCTGTCCTGATCTCTGTCAAACATGGCGCCTGATGGGGGATCAACAGCGGACCAGCCTTGCATTGGAAACAGGAAAACGGTAGGTCCGGTGACCTGATTGAGTTTTTCGGCAAAAACTTTGGCGACACCAACAATTTCCTCATCAGAAACGCGAAGGAATGTGCGTAGTTCATCCAGTTCAAATTTTCGTCGTTGATGATGTTCAGGTTTATAGTGAGATTTACGGGGACTAGTCAGGTTAACCCCTCCCGGCGCTATTACTTGAGGGATACCGATTTTCCCGGCGTTTGTTAAACGATTTGGGCCAGCGGCTCTCATACCGCCGAGAAATTCCTCCGCTGCTCCACCGGGCGCCAGCTCTACCACGGCGTCAAAAAAGCCTTCTGAAATCATGTTTTCCATGGCTCTATCACAAATTCCGGCCGCTGAGAACCCTATTACCTGATATCCTTTAGATTCCAGACTTTTTCGAACGTAGTGAGAGCATTTCTCGGTAGGGCCAAACATGGACATAGCTACCAGAGGACTGCCGCTATCGCGCGATGACGCAACCGTGAGCGCATCAACCATGGACATTGCGGTAATGGCGGCGGCAGCCCTATCCAATAGATTCATCAGTGGTTTTGACAAACCCGAGATTTCTATCACGGTATGGAGCACCGCAATATCTCCGGTTCCTATGTATCTGGTGGCGAGACCCGGCAGAGCCGCAGTTGAGCTAACCATTAACTTGGGAATACCAAATGGCAAGGCCCTCATGACATCGGTCGCCATCAGGCTGCCAGTAGATCCCCCCAGACCAATTACACCAGCCAGACGCCCTGACTTATACAAATCCGTCGTTATTCTCGTGGCGCCATCGATCATCTGCCGGGTAATTTTTTTTCTCTCTCTGGATGACCGAATGTCCTCAATATCTACTCCAGCGGCACGAGCGGTCTCCGACGATGTTATGTCAGCCCCGGAATATTCTCCGGACATGCTCATGTCCAGGATGGAGCAGGCGCAGCCCTTGTTGTTAATGGAATCCCTCAGATAAAAGGTTTCCGGTCCTTTGGTGTCAAGCGTTGACAAGAGCAGCGCCAGTCGTTCCATCAGGATTTTACCTCCGCTTCCGTCTTTTCCCTGATATCCTTTTTCAGAGCTTCTTTGTTAACCTTTCCGGAATCACCGACTGTTGGAAACTCCGATACAAGCTCAAGCCGCTCGGGAAGTTTGAACATGGCTATGTTCTTTGATTTCAGGAAATCAACCATCTCTTTGAAACTGATTTGTTGACCGGTTTTGGGGATTACATAGGCGCACGCTCGCTCCCCCATCTCTCTGTCCGGATATCCGACGACAGCTACCGAGGCTATTTTTGGATGATCATTCAATAGTCCTTCGATTTCCGCCGGGTAGATGTTCTGGCCACCCCGGATAATCATGTCCTTGGCACGTCCAAGAATCCATAGGCATTCCTGATCGAACTTGACAATGTCACCTGTAGTAGTCCAGCCGTTAGGATCAAAGACTGTAGAGGTCAGCGCCTCGTCACGATAATAACCGGCCGGCGCATGAGGTCCCCTGAAATAGAGAACTCCAGGCTCTCCATCGGGGACCCGATTCTTGTTGGCCTCATCCATTAGTCGGACCTGGTTTCCCGGTAGCATCCGACCAACTGTCCTTCGTCGCAAATCTCTGGAATCTTCCACACGACAACCCGAAACCGATCCCATGTCCTGAGTCCCCAGATCGCTTGTGATTGAAGCGCCAAAAGCCCGCTCTGCTTCCTCGGCGATCTGTGGCGATAAATATCCACCCGCCGAGCGGATGAAGCGTAATGAACTCAGATCGTATTTCGACGTATCGGCGTCAAGCATTCTCACAAGATGAGTCGGCACAACCCCGATAGCCGTTGCCTTTTCTTTTTCAATAAGCGCCAGGGCTCCGTCCGGAGAAAATTCCTCGAGCATGACGGTTTTAGCCCCTGCGATCGGGGCTGCAAAGTAGGTCAAGGTTCCAGCGGCCCCTCCGGCATGGGGAGCGATGGCCATTGTGATGTCGTCTTTATTCAGTTTCCAAATGTCCACCCTACCCTTTGACGTGCAAACACGTGGCGCTATGGGCCATTCAACAAGCTTCGGGATTCCTGTTGTTCCGGATGTTGTTGTCAGTAGCGCCACATTCCAGAAGGGATCCAGTCTCCTTTCCACAAGAACAGACTCGTCAATAGGTTTTTGAGCACGCTCATTAACCATTCTGGTAAGCGAAAAAGTTCCGTCCGGCGCAGAAGCCGGTACTTCATCATCGAAGAGAAAGATATTCTTCAAATGCGGAAACTGCTTTTGAAGTCCCTGATACATTTCGAGATAATTGAATTTGTTGTAAATGTTCAGGATGACAACCACCGAGGCCTCGGTGCGTTCTACCATGTATTCAAGTTCACGTTGCCGGAGGTATGGATAGACTGTAAGAGAAATCAGGCCGGCCCGTTCACAGGCTATCCTGGCCAAAAAACCGTAAACGCTGTTGGGCGACTGAATTATGATGCGGGAATGTTTGGGGATTCCCATTTCGACCCATGAAATGGCCATTGCATCTACCAGATGTTTTGCCTCTGCCCATGTCAGCCGGTATTTTGAATCGACCAGAGCTTCCCTGTCTCCATATTCACGAGCGTTTCTGTCCCAGAAATCATAAAAGGTTTCCTGGGTCCAGTATCCATTACTTACAAATTCATCCACCATTTCCTGTTTATATCGAATAGGTTTCATCTAAGCCTCCATCATAAGCCGAACCGATTGGCATTTCGCTATTTACCGGCTGATACTCAAAGTCCCAGTTCGGCCCATCTTGACTTAACTCTGGCAACCATATTCGGATCCAGTTCGATGGGGATGGGTTTTTCCTTCCAGTCGTATGGGATGGTAGCGTCAAGAAGTAACCGGCCTGTAATATCCCTTGCATTAATCGGTAATGATGGATCCAACGGTGTTGAACGCCCTCTCTTGATTACCTGGCTACGGTTTGGCTGGAATCTGAAACTCAGGGCATACATAACGCGTGGGATATCCCATGGTTCGATATCCTCATCGACGACTATGACTGTCTTGAGCCCGTAAGCCCCCATCTCTGTGGAAATTGAGGCGGTAAGAACCTGATCAACGTGGCCGGGATACATCTGTTTGATGGAAATGATGGCGAGAAACCTTCCAGAGCCTTCAGGCGGGCAATAGACCGCTTTCAGGCCTGGAATCTTCATTGCAAGTAGCTGCTGCCATAGAGTCGCTCCATACGAAAGCGCCATCGTCATGTGGGTATCGGTAACCGCTCGCCCCACGGTAGTTCCCCAAAGAATGGGATTGTTCCTGTGGGTCACGCATTTCACGTCCATGAAGTTTCGTGGATCAGTGCCAACGCCAGAGTAATAACCGGTGTATTCCCCGAACGGACCTTCCTGCATGAACTTGTTGGCATCGACTTCGCCTTCAAGAACGATCTCGGCATGAGCCGGAATGGGCAAATCAACAATTTCACCCTTGACCACCTCAACCGCCGTTCCCCTTATTGCGCCGGCCACATCATACTCGGATACCGAGGCTGAGATACGAGCGGCGCCCATTATGAACAATAGCGGATCACAACCGATAACTGAGACAACCGGCATTGGTTTGCCCATAGCCTGGTACTTCTTCAACATGATGTCTGCGTGTTTGCCCTTGATGAACTGGGTTCCGATCTTGTCCTTACCCAATAACTGGGCCCGATATGTTCCCAGGTTCACCCAGCCTGTTTCAGGGTCCTTGGAGATAAAAAAGTGGGCAGTGCCGATGTATCGTCCACCATCCATAGGGTACCATTTGGGCACAGGGAATTTGAAAAGATCGATGTCGTCTCCGGTCAGGATATTTTCCTTGCATGGCGCAGCAGCCTTATCAACATACTTGGGAGGAAGCAGATTCTCACCCAACTTGGCCCAAGCGTCGTATAGATTCACCAGGGTTGAGTCAAGCGGTTGTCCCATGATCAAGGCGAGTCGCTGGGTTGTGGTACAAACGCTGGTTATAACGGGAGTCTCGTAATCCTTTACATTTTCAAACAGCAGCGCCGGACCTCCGGCCTCCTCATTGAGTTTGGCTACATGTGACAATTCGAGGTTCCAATCCACCTCCGCCTTGATCCTTTTACAGATTCCATGAGCCTCGCCCTCTTTGATGAAATCTCTCATGTCCTTCATTGTAATCTCTTGCTCCTTTTTCAATTATTCGGTTTGGGGACGTTTTGTTGCTCCGCCCTCGAAATTGTACCGTTTGTCGTGAATTACCCCACCGGCTTTGGATCAGATTTCTGAAATCAGCGATCCTTGAAATTCCCAGGAGTTCTGCCGGCTATCTACACATCTAAGCTCCTGGTTTCATTATATGTTATTCCTGACTACCCGTGTTTTGCATAAGGCAGACTAACCCGTATGAGCGCCTGAGCTTATTGCGCCCCTGTGTCTGACCCACCGCCTGCGACTGTTTGTCAGTTAGAATTTGGTTTTGCGAGCTCTATGTCAGAAAAGCATTCTTTCTGTTTCCTCAAATATTGACCTTGCCCGTTCCTTACTCCTGTTTGAAGGACTACTTCAGTTTTTTCCCCATTATCAATCCTGCAACTATGTGTTCCAATGCGCTGCCTGCAGCTATGCTGATCGGTTTTACCTCCTTCTGGCTCCAGACAGTCTCCGGGCGGCTTTGTAGAATGAATATTTCCCCTCTGTAAGGCAAACCTTTTTCGGTAGCCCATTCAATGTCCATTGGACGACCATAGTGTTGTTCGATGAGCTTTCCATATTTGGCAAGTTCCAATACCTCTTCGTCAAGCAGGCTTTGGGAATTTTGCCTCTCAGGATGGACTTCCAGTTTCAGGACCTCATCGGATTTGGGATCAGTCGTATAGTAAATCTTCTTCTCTGAGATGGTTTTCTTCACCACCTCCATTGTAATTTTGTTAACGTGAAACTGGTCCGGAGTAACCTCTCCGGAAACCACGCTTTCTCCATAACCATAATTGGAATCAATGACCACAGTCGCCCTGTCACCAGTCGCCGGGTTAATCGTGAACATCACACCAGCGGTAAATGATCTGACCATTTTCTGAACCGCGACGCTAATTAGCACCATCGAATGGTCGAATCCCATTTTAAGCCGGTAGGCTATAGCGCGGGAGGTGAAAAGGCTGGACCAGCACTTTTTTATCCTGTCTAGCAACTGATCCACACCCCTTATCCACAGGTAGGTATCCTGTTGACCGGCAAAGCTGGCGCCTGGGAGATCTTCGGCTGTCGCTGAAGACCTGACTGCAACCGGAAGGGCTGGAATCCTCGAACGACGACCTAGAAGGCGATAATGCGACGCTACCGTGTCCTCTAATGGCTCACTTATTGTTCCCGCTTCGATCCAGCTCCGGATATCTGCCGACGCGGAGTCCAGTTCCTGTGTCCGGTCATGATCCAGGCCCTTCAGCCTGTCAAAAATCCTTTCCTTGAGCGAATTGTCATTGATGAATTGCTCATAAGCAGCGGTAGTTATGGCGAAACCAGGGGGAACCTGGATTCTGGCTCTCATGAGTTCCCCGAGGCTCGC
>CAITZA010000205.1 GCA_903896745.1 uncultured Desulfomonile sp.
AACAATCTCCTCACCGTAATACTGGGAAATCTCGAATTGGCTCTTTACGATATTCCCCCTGATTCCGATCTCCAGTCACTTGTAAAAAATGCGGTAACCGCCGCTCGAAAATCAGCAGAACTTTCCAGACAAATGCTCGCATATTCAGGCAAAGGAGCTTTCAATGTTACCGATGTAAATTTCAATGATGTTGTTAGAGAAAATGCTGAAATGTTCAGGACAGCCATATCCAAAACGCTCCTGCTGAATCTTGATCTCAGCCCCGATACTCCTAATGTTCACGCCGACCCAAGCCACGTCCAGCAGGTAATCATGAATCTGATTACCAACGCCTCCGAAGCGTTTCTCGACAGACCAGGGACTGTGACGTTAAGTACCGGGGTCACATATTGTGACCGAAAATTGTTGTCCCAAAGTGTCTTGCCGGAAAAACCCGTTCCACGGGATATGGCGTTTATTAAAGTCACTGATGATGGTTGCGGCATGGATGCCTCCATTGTTGAACGCATTTTCGACCCATTTTTCACTACCAAGTTTACGGGTAGAGGACTTGGCATGGCGGTAGTCCTGGGAATTGTCAGAGGGCATAATGGGGCCATCACTGTTGAAAGCCAGCATGACTTGGGAACTACCATCACGGTGTATTTTCCCGTGTCTGATCATTATCTCCATGAAAAGACTGGCGAAAAGAATTTAACTGACATGAACCTTCCTGAAGGTCTGCAAATTGATGGCAATTCAGCCACTATTCTTGTCGCGGACGATGAGGTATCTGTTAAGAACCTGATGGTCAGATATCTGTCAAAAATCGGTTTCAACACTATTACCGCGTCTAATGGTAAAGAAGCTTTTGATATTTTTGCAGAAAATCCTGATTTGTTTAGTCTTGTCATCCTGGATCTGACCATGCCAGTCATGGATGGTGTCTCTACCTTCGAGGAAATGACCAAAATCAAGCCAGATGTTAAAGTAATAATCTGTAGCGGATATGACGAACATGAAATTATTGAACGATTTAAAAGGAATCTCCCACCGAGAGCGTTTTTAAAAAAACCGTATGACTATTTAACGATAACAAACCTGATTCGCAATCTTGCATAATCGGTATATGTTGGGGCGCCGCAAACCAGCCAATTTTGTAAAAAGCCATTTCTAGCCATAGCCAGGCCAGTCTCGGTATGAAACGCTATTTTCCTATATCTGGGTAGGGGTTTCTTTCCCTGAAAAATCTGCTATCATTGCTGGCCCAAGAAATTGTTTCTGTGTTGAACAGAATTTTTTGCTTACATTGGCCATATTCGTATGTACCATGGATCAGGAGATTTTCCCATGCTCAGGAACTATTATAATCCTCCGCCAATTACAAAAAGTCCCTCATTAGCCCTGTTGCTGGCCTTGACGCTCGGGCCTATTGGCATGTTCTATGCCACTATTACAGGCGCTGTGATCATGCTTGTAGTCAACATTGTATTTGGTATTCTAACGTATGGACTGGCCATCATAGTTTTGTGGCCTTTAGGGGCTAGAATTGCCTATATGGTCGTCAGGAATAAAAATCGGCTGTTGGAAAGACGTCCTTCTATATTTCTCGAAGCCAGATCAAACAGAATGATTTCGAGGCTCAGGCTGATCGAGCCTTTTAGAAATTTAAAAACTGATGAAACTGAGTCGAAATTGGTACGATTAAAGAACTTGCGGGATAAGGACCTGATTAGCGAGGATGATTTTAACGAGAAGAAAAAACAGATTCTTGAAAAGTTTTGAGCTGTTATCAACCATCAAGGGTAAACTCATTGAAAAATTTTGAGTTCACGGAGATCCCGAAACGATGTTAAATGAATGCTGCAAGCATTGATAAGGATGAACCTTCAAAGGCTTTGTCAAAAGCCAGGCTAATCAGGGCTCTTGAGGCGCTTTCACCCGCTTTGGAAAACATTTTGTCCATATATTGATGACTTGGCATTAGCTTGCCTGGGTCCACAATACCTTCGTGGGAGAAAATCCTTAATAGCTCATCTGCGTTTGTAAGGGACTTGTCAAATTTTATGGTTACGCTTCCTGTCAAATGACTGACCTCAAAAAACTCTACCCCGGTTTTCTCCCTGAGCAATAAGGATATGTCCTCAATCTTGCTATAGTTTCTCTTTAGGGATGGAATCTTCAGTCTCAGTCTTCCAGGTGTACTGTGTATGTAGTTATTCATTTTTTTACTCCTTTAAGTTTTTTCCTGCATCAATAAACACTACCTTTTTAATGTTTATTTCACTTTATAGGTAATATGCGGCGTCTGTTAAAACACGATTAGGCATCCATTAATTTTCTGTGAACCAAAGCTGTTTTTCTTGAATTTCTGTTCGATATGGTTTTGATTTGCAGTCACAGGATGTTGTCGAACACTTGAGTGAATTTTTTGTTCATATGATTAAGTCTCATTACAAATAAATCGAAGAGCCGGTTTGTTCGGGGCAAAGACTGTACTGTCAATCTTTCGACCCTATCTAACAGAATCCTATAAATAAAGGGCAAATGCAAAAATGACCATTCTACACCCTGACGAATGTGAAAAAGTGGCAGACTTTCTGATTGATCTAACAGAACATACAGACATTGCGAAACATGAACCTGGAAGAATCGCTATCAAATTTCCACTTTCCGCGTACAGGCAAGCCATGGAGGGAATCGATGGCCTGGATCTGGTAAGTGCGCTCAAAAGTGTATCGGGAATAAGAAGCTATGATTTCAGCTTCTTTTGGAGAACTCTGGAAATAGTCTATGACTCTTCAGTCATCGATAGCGGCTTATGGAAGGATTTGACACGTCCTAATAAAAATGAGAATCAGAAAAAACAGGTCAAGGACGTCCTCGTCAATCTGTTAAGTAATGAATCGATAACTTGAACCCTGAATTGTTAGAAATTTCGGTTAATCAATTTTTAATTTGACTTCCAGAGTTCATGCCTCCAAACTTGTACTTCTGATAGCTTTCCTGATCAGCCTACGCAAGAAAGGAGAAACAAGATGGCATTAACTGATTTGGTCCCGCGTGGTAATATCTGGACAGGTGTCGCAATTGGCGTGGGCCTGTTGATAGCCCCTGTGGTAGTTCCTGCTTTAGCTGGAGCGGCTCGTCCTGTGATCAAGGCCGTCCTCAAAGGCGGTTTCCTGCTATATGAAAAAGGCAGAGAGATGGTTGCCGAGGTTTCCGAAATGGCTGAAGACCTTGTAGAAGAGGCAAAAGCCGAAGTAGAAACCGAATTGTCTGTTGGCCGTGAATCTGTCTCATCATCATTAGCGGAAGCATAATAGATGATAAAAGTTCCGGATGCTCACATTGCACATAAAGTTAAAGGACGTTTGAGGCTCAGAATTCCTTCAAAACGCTATGACAGGGATTTTTTCGAATCTCTGAAAACCGTTTTTTCCAAAAATTTCCCCGACACTGAAGTAGAAGTCAATCCAATAACAGCATCCGCTTTAATTTTAGGAAATACCGAACCGAAAGCGATTTTAAAATTTGGTCTTAAGCGTAAACTTTTTAAGCTCATTTTGCATTCAGCAAAAAAACAGACTCTGATCGGAAGTGTAAAGGAAAGTTTTAAAGAAGTTGACCAGAGTTTGCTCAAATTCACTGGGGGCGAACTGGATGTCCCCAGTTTTATTTTTCTGGGACTCGTGGGACACGGCGTGTATCAGATATTAAGGGGCAATTTTACTGCGCCTGCATGGTACACTGCTTTCTGGTATGCTCTGGGGGTTTTTTCCAAGTCAAGTCTTCTCAACGTCCCTGTCATGATCGATGACGGTGGGGATGAATAAGGTCCACTTTCTTTTCAATTTGCTCAACCCGTTTTTCCAGGGGGTTCATGCTACAGAGTGATCGTTTTATTGCTATCCTAATCCTGAACTAATTCAACCTTAACAATATTGTAGCAATTATTTGAGTCAAATCGTCCTATTTCCTTTTTACAGGACTGCCTATTGATACGAATAATACATAATTCTGTTAAGGGCCGTATCAGGTTTCACGTGAGCGATCTTTACAGGAACGGGAAATTACAATCGTTCCTCAATTCTGAGCTCCGCGGTGTTTTTGAAGACTCCCAAATTTCTTCCAGTATTCTGACGGGCAATGTCCTCATAATTTTTCCACCATCGTGTAATCCGCGTCTAATTGTTTCGGCCCTGGAACAGGCTGTATCAAGCTATCACCTCAGGTTTCCAGACAGACAGAGCGCGTCCTCCGAATATAAGAAATCACATGTCATCAAGGGTCTCAGCAAAGGCTTGGGCAAACCCGAAATGCCTATGCCAGGGACTTGCGAAATTCCTTCAGGATCTTCTGAATGGTGGAAACGCGATTTTCAGGAAGCTTTGATTTACTACGGAGTTCGTCCGGATGTCGGTTTGACTGGACGTATGGTGGAAATTAATTCGTCCAGGTTTGGCGCCAATACTGCTTCGAAAAGCGCCTCCCGATCCAGCATCAGCATTTTGCTAGACCAGTTTACTTCTTTACCAATCATTTTGCTGGCGATAGGCGCCGGTGTTTCAGCCATCACTGGTGGCTTGATGGATGCTGTTGTCATAGCCATAGTGATTCTTATCAATGGGGCCATTGGTTATGTTACAGAAAGCCAGACAGAAAAGACAATTAGCGCGTTAACAAAACTGGTTCGTCCTGTGGCTGAAGTGCTTAGGGATGGCGAGCAAATGTCAATCCGGGCTGATGAAGTGGTATGCGGTGACATCCTTTTGCTAAAGCCGGGGCATTTTGTTACCGCTGACGCCAGACTGGTTGAGGCCGAGCATTTAAGCGTCGATGAGTCCATTCTTACCGGAGAAAGCCTACCTGCCAACAAGACTGTCCAAAAGATTTTTCTGAACCTTGTACCCATTGGTGAACGCAGCAACATGATATTTGCCGGATCACGCATAAGCGGAGGACAGGGCAAAGCGTTAGTAGTTGCGGTAGGTTCATACACCGAAATTGGCCGGATTTCTTCTCTGGTATCGGAGGCGGTTTCGCCGGAAACGCCTATTGAAAAACAGCTTAATGCCGTGGGAAACCAGCTCACTGCCTTGTCAGGCATAGTTTGCGCCTTGGTTTTTTTCCTTGGCCTTTATCGAGGGGCTGGATTCATCGAGATGCTGAAAATGGGCATCTCTCTGGCTGTTGCGGCTGTTCCTGAAGGTTTGCCAGCAGTAGCCACTACCACGCTGGCTTTGGGCGTCAAGAATATGCGGCGCCACGGCGTGCTGGTTCGAAATCTCGACGCTGTGTGCGCAATAGGGTCTGTTCAAACTATTTGCTTCGACAAAACCGGCACTGTGACCCTCAATCATATGACAGTGACTTTGATTCATGTTGGAGAGACATACATCTCATGCAAAAACGGCGGATTTTTTGTCAATGGCGCAGATTTCAACCCCTACTCCATGGATGAACTGATTCGACTTTTGCATGTAGGTTTATTGTGTAGTGAAACCCAGGTAGAACGCGAAAATGGCGGTTTCAGATTGATCGGATCCCCCACGGAAAACGCGTTGGTTAGCACGGCTATAGCTGTAGGAGTGGATGTTCACGCCGTCAGGAATCAGCATCCCTTGATCCAGAAGAGTTATAGAGCTGAAAATCAGCTCTATATGCGAACAGTACATCAAACAGGGTCAGGTGAATATCTGGTAGCGATTAAGGGTAGTCCATTGGAGGTGATCTCCAAGTGCGATAAATACCTCAAAGACGGTTTATTGCTCAATCTGGACGAGGATGTTCGAGACGAAATAGAATATGTAAACGAACGAATGGCCGGCCAATCCTTACGTGTGCTCGGGTTGGCATATTTTTCCTCCACAGAAACGACCTATGATATTTCATGCGGCCAATGGACCTGGTTAGGTCTTGTTGGAATGGAAGACCCTATTAGAGATGGCGTAAAGGACTCCATAAAGCAACTTCATGCCGCTGGGCTTGATACAGTCATGATAACCGGAGATCAGGGGCCGACTGCTTTCGCTGTCGGAAAACAGCTTGACCTGAGTCGCGGCAAAGCTCTTGAAATTGTTGATGCAACGGATCTGTCCTCCAACAATCCTGCCATATTGCGAGCTTTATGTGAAAAAGCAAACGTTTTTTCACGAGTCAGCCCCGCAGACAAACTTCATATTGTACGGTCTATCCAAACTACAGGTCGTGTAGTAGCGGTCGCGGGCGATGGAATAAATGATGGCCCAGCGCTGAAAGCAGCCGACATCGGCATCGCTATGGGCGCTAGTGGAACCGATGTCGCCCGTGAAGTAGCCGACATCGTATTAGAACACGACGATCTGGAAACACTCATCATAGCCCTTAGTGATGGTCGAACTATATATAATAACATTAGGAAGGCATTGCATTACCTCCTGGCTACTAATTTCAGCGAAATTATTGTAATGTCTTCTTCAAGCGCCATTGGACTGGGTTACCCTCTTTCCGCCATACAGTTGCTGTGGATAAATTTGATATCGGATGTGCTTCCTGGTTTGGCTCTAGCAATGGAACCTGCCGAGCCAGATGTTCTCTCGAAAAAGCCCAGGAGTCCCCAAGAACCTATAGTTACAAATGAAGATTACAGGGAAATCGCTGTTGAGGCAGGCATCATCAGTCTGTCCTCGCTGCTTTCGTATGGCTACGGAGTAGCAAAGTACGGCATTGGGCCTACCGCCGGGGTCTTCTGTTTTCAGTCCCTCACCATAGCCCAAATTCTTCATGCGCTGTCGTGTAGATTCCGACATCGAAGCGTTTTGCAGCAAAATGACAGCCCCTCAAATAATTTCTTGAGTCTTGCTGTTTTCGGATCTCTGTCCTTGCAGGCGCTCACCCAGTTAATTCCTGGTTTGAGAGGTTTGCTGGGCTTGACTGCAATCTCTCCAGCGGATTTTGCTGTCATCGGGGCGTCTTCTGTATTACCTTTTGTAATTAATGAAACCAGAAAAATAAATTTGGGGAGTTCTCTTAGATGAAAAGGGATTTTGTACATACCTCTGAATCCGCCACAGACGGTCACCCGGACAAACTATGTGATCAAATCAGCGACGCCATTGTTGACCGTTTTTTCGAGACAGACCCTAAATCCCGCATCATTGCTGAATGCGCCGTTTCTTCTTCAATAGTTTTTATTGCCGCGCGGTTCTGGTCTTCCGCTAAAATTGATTTTCCTAACGCCGCAAGAAAGGTCATTCGAAAAATTGGCTATATGCATGATGAATTCAATTATATGACCTGTAGTATCCTCACCAGTTTAAAGGAAATGACGCCTGATCAGAATTTCCTTTTTGATGAGGCCAACTTGACCGAAGAGGAAATTGACATGATTCCTTCCACCGATCAGGTCACAATTTTCGGTTTCGCTTGTAATCAGACTCCAGAGTTGATGCCTTTGCCAATCATGTTGGCCCACAAACTTGCCAGACGACTTTCTGAAGTTCGTGTAAACAATATATTGCCATATCTGGGGCCTGACGGAACTACTCAGGTTGGTGTTCAGTACAAAGATGGCCTCCCCTACCGGATTCACAGTCTTACCATCAACGCTTCCCAAATGGATCGATCCAATCCAAAACCAGATGTTTTGAGGGATGATATTTTGAGCCTGGTTGTCAAAGAGGTTTTCAGGCATCAGGTAATTAAGCCGGATAATGACACTCGGTATTTCATTAATCCCTATGGAGCCTTGAAACTGGGTGGTCCTTCTGTACATTCAGGTCTGACCGGCAGAAAGAATGCTATGGATACCTATGGAGGTTATTCCCGAAATAGCGGTTCGGCTCTTAGTGGAAAGGATCCCCTTAGAATAGACCGCGTTGGGGCGTATGCGGCCAGATATGCGGCAAAAAATGTGGTTGCGGCTGGATTGAGCGACGAATGTGAAGTTCAGTTGAGCTACTCTACCGGTTTGGCAAAACCAGTCAGTATTCAAATTGAAACCCGTGGCGCTGGCAAGATCGGTGATGATGAAATAGCCGCAATGGTTGAACGTTGTTTTGATTTTAGACTTGGCGCCATTGTCAGGAATTTCAATCTTCGCCGCTTGCCTTCTCAGACAAAGAAAGGTTTTTACAGAAATCTCGCCGTCTACGGACATTTCGGACGGCACGACTTGTCGTTGCCTTGGGAAGCCTGTGACAAGGTAGATGAATTATTGTCATACTGATCCTGGAAAGCTTTTGTACCTTTCGTTAAATTCTATTCAAAAACTCTCACAAGGTTAATTCAACCCTAATCTCCACAAGGTTAAACAATGACGCGTCCATTGTTACCCGGACGCCTGTAGATTGGATCCGAAATCGAATCCAGCCCTTCGATTTGGGCCTCCAAACGCTTTTTATGACCCTTTCTACGCCGACCCGTCTCAGTATTCAATAACTCGTGCTTTCGCTGGTCATGTGCGCTTTAAGGAGACAATGATTTTGAAATCCCTTGTTAGAAGCAGAAGTCACTTCGCAAATTGTTCAGATCCGCTGCGAATGGATGAAATAAGATACTGGCTAGGTATTCCCGGGTTCAGGTCATCCAGGTTTCTGGAATCTCTCCCATTTCATGGATGTGATGTTTCCGCGGGGGCTGAAAATGAACTTCAGGCGGCTGTCTTGGGAAGCAGGCAGGATGTCGATCTTCCCGTTTACATCGCAAATTCAAATTATTTTGCAAATATTGTGAAAAGAGCCGCTAGTGGCGATTCCTCGAAAAAAATGATTACAGACCTCGAAAAATTTCTGGACAAAAATGACGGGAATGTTTGGGAAAATAGCTGGGTTCGTTTTCCTATGGCTTACCTGAACAAATATGCGAGGGGTGTCCTTGAGGCCGATCTGTTATCAGACAGAAGCAATCCTTTGAGCAAAAAGCGCTCGGATTGCCACAAATTCTTCTTCGAGCATCAAGGCGCTCAGTTCATTCGCACCCCTATCAGTTATTTAATTAAACTGGCGTTAGCAGATATCATTGGTTCTACAAAAAAGGACCTCGGCTTAATTTCTCATGCAGGATCTCGATTGCTAAATCATTTTTTAAGTGACAATACCTCTCCGGAAACCTTTTCTTTTCACGTTGTCACATACAATCCACACTCTTCCATCGGTAGTCTCCTGGCTCAGGAAACTCTCAGACGCAATACTATTACTCAATTGTTGATCCTGTATGCCAACAAAAATTTCGGCATAGAAGAACATGGCCAGAAAGCAATAGTCTATTTTTCTCCGCATCCACCTGTAAGACAGCGTCAACTGAATGAGTGCATTTCTGACTCATTTTATAGGGAACTTTTTATGAGTCCGTGCTTGTCGGGCTGGAATGAAGGAGAAGCGAAACATAGTTATATGGGATTGTGCCATCAGACTATGAGTCGCAGCCAGTTGAACGCGGTGGCAAAAATGAGAGACGCTGGGATCATTACTAGAAACCTTGTGATTTTGCCAACCGTTTCAAATATCAGCCTGGCCAATAATGGTACCCATGTCAGCTTGGGAAGTAAAAAACTTACTGCGTGCTTCAAGCAATCTGACTCAGACTTTTCAATTCAGGCGGAGAAATTGATAGGTGATTTGTCTATAAAGATAAAAGAGCATTTTCTACCGTTGTTTGTTGGAACCTATAGCGCTGCTCCGTATAGAATTGATTACTCTGACTTTCATCCAGAAAAGGTTCTTGGATTTCTGCCCCACGAACTTGATTACACGCATTTGAGAATGATTTGGCGCAGGTGGAAAAAGAAAGCATGCATATCAATATTTGGTCACTCGGTAACTCCCTTCGGCCTAAAATCTATTGATGACGCTGTGAGCAGGGCTTTCAGAACCAAAGGGGACTTCATTCCGGATTACAGACTCATAGATTATCTGGTAAGCGTTATGAGTACTGATAGAAGTCCGGCTCTGGATGGAAAAATTGGAAATGAAGACAAGCTCAAACGCGACCTGGAACATCTGGGGGTTTTTGACAGCCGAATGTCACTTTATTTGTTGTGCAGGCTGAGAAAACTTTCTACTCATGGCTACACCGGTTTTGAGGACCGGCATTACAGTCTTTTTGAAGATATTGGCACAGATATGGCACAGGCTGTTAATCTTCAGATCCTGGTAACAGCGCTGGCGTTCAAATACATTTTTGAGGGACGCATATCCCACAACAGAATACCCGACGATCCCTTCATAGAAAGCGAACGGCGACAAATTTTCTTTTGCGCTGCTGTAGGCATTCCCACTTTTTATGTCAGAGAAAATACCTCCAATGTATTTCTGGCAGATTTAATCAAGCAAACCAATTACTTGAGACGCAGCCGACGTTACAGGGGTTATTTCAGGGTGTTAACAAGTGAATATCTCTGGGTTCTGTATAAAACAATTCTGGACGAATGCGCCGAGCTCATTGAAATGATGAATATGAGACAGGAAATCGATGAACTTAAATTACGGCTATCGAACCCATTAAAGTTTTCTGCGCTTGGGAAAATTACACGTGGAATTTTGACAGACATAGGCGCCAAAAATCCACTAAATTTGTCCGCTTATGAATTTAACCATGCCGCAGAGAATTATTACAGAAATACTTTGAACCAGAATTGTATCAACGCTGGCCTGGACCTTTTGGAAAAAGATATTTCTGAACTTGACGCCAACATTGATTCTATTGAGCCACGAGTAAAAAAAGCTCTTGATTCAATGTTCCAGCATCAGACTCCTGTAAAATTCTTTGCGGAGGTAAAACCTCTAATAACCACCGAAGAAATTTCCATGAATGATTTAAGAATGGTCATTCAGTTAATGCTATTAATCGAAACAAACTTTTTTGAAGAATCGCAACAAAAATACGACGGAAATGATAGCAATGAAAATGGTGACGCATCAATACATTGTCAGAGATACAGGACAGCCTAGAAGTGAATTTTTGGTAGGGGACAGAATTATTAGCGCTCTATATTCTACGGAACTAAAGTATTCCAACCTATTCCATTCGGTATTGTCGAGCGCTCAATTTACGGCTTTTCTGGCTTTCATGAATTTCGATTGCCCAGTAACACGGACCACCGTAAAAAGCCTGGAACTCATGGGGGCAGATTTTTCGGAATGCCTTGAACCTGCAGACAATTTGAAAACAATGAGGAGCATTTTTGAACGAAAGATACGTTATTGGGAATTGAGGCCTATTTTGGAAAATGACGCAATGATAGTTTCTCCGGCTGATTCGAGAGTAGTCGTTGGAAGTCTCGAACAGCATTCCATGTTTTTTCTTAAGAAGAAATTCTTTAGTTTTGAAGAATTGTTAGGATGTCCTTGGAATGACTGGTCTGGATACTTTGAAAAAGGCTCTTTTGCAATTTTCAGGCTTACTCCCGAAAAATACCACTATAATCACACACCCGTCGCCGGTATCATTGTTGATTTCTATGAAGTGGCCGGGAAATACAATTCATGCAATCCTAGCGCTACCATAGGACTTGTTGACGCTTACTCAAAAAATAAAAGGGTTGTCACTATAATTGATACCGACGTGCCTGGTGGCACGGGCGTTGGACTGGTCGCTATGATTGAAATAGTCGCTCTCATGATCGGAAAAATTGATCAGG
The DNA here is from genome assembly GCA_903896745.1 of uncultured Desulfomonile sp. Lineage (GTDB taxonomy): Bacteria > Desulfobacterota > Desulfomonilia > Desulfomonilales > Desulfomonilaceae > CAITZA01. The sequence continues at coordinate 11,600 of CAITZA010000205.1, forward strand.
CTTATAGTGAGGTTCGTTATCAGGAACCGAGTGATCTTGCAATCGGTATGTACGTGAAAAAGGGAGTCCCCAAAAGTTTGTTCAGACCCGGAAGTAGCACAGTTGTTCTTCTTTTTCAGCATGGCAGAGTGAAGTTTGCGGCTGATTTGATATCAAATCAGGAACGTATGGATGTTGACAGTCGTTTTTCGCTGGGTTTTGGGCGCCCGGTCGTAGAAACGGACCTAAAGGTGCGATCATCCATCGCATGTCGATCGAATGTTCCAGCATGAAAAAAATGCAAGCCTTGGAAGGGACCAAAATCCGAAATGGTTTTAGTTAGTTTTTTATTAATATTAGCCTGTTTTCTTGCCTGTCTTCTTTTCTGGTCTTTCAGAAACCTGCCGAAAGATGGATGGCAGATCGTCGCAGCAATTCCTGTTCAAAAACTGGAATCCGGAACATGGAAGGGAATTGTTCTGACATACTATGGAGTTTTCATATCTGTCGCTGTAGCTATTGCGCTTCTTCTATTCTTTATCATGATGGGATCAATAAAAATCAGCGCATTTCAATCAGGATTGCTGTGCCTTATAATCATTTCTGTTTTTGTCCCTGCCTCCAGACTGCTTGCTAGAATTGTTGAAAAAAAACAACATACTCTTACCGTAGGCGGCGCATCTTTCGTTGCCATCTTAATCATTCCCATCCTGATAACTGTTTTCAAGTACCTTGACCCGTATTATCCCCTTCATTTGGATTTCCCTTTAATGCCAACTCTCGCCGCTTTATCAGTTTCATACACCATAGGCGAAGGATTAGGCCGCCTGGCGTGTATCAGTTTCGGATGTTGTTATGGGCCTGAGATATCAAGCTGTGGTCCTTCAATCCGGAAGATTTTTAAAAGATGTCATTTCATCTTTTCCGGACTGACCAAGAAGATCACTTATGCTTCTGGTTCTGATCAGGTGCCCGTGGTACCTATTCAGGGTATTACTTCGAGCCTTTACGTGGTCACGGGTGTTGTCGGATTATCATTGTGGTTCGCTGGTTTACAGAATCTGGCTCTCTTGCTGAGTATCGTGGTAACTCAGGGATGGAGGTTTATTTCTGAATTCTTCCGCTCCGATTTTCGAGGCCTAGG
>CAITZA010000206.1 GCA_903896745.1 uncultured Desulfomonile sp.
CACCATTCGCGTCCGGCCTTTCTGATGAATTTCTCTGATATCACCAGCAGAAAACAGTCAGAGGAAAAAATCCGTCGAAGCGAGGAAAAATATAGACTTCTGGTCGATAATGCTCCGATCGGAATAATTTCTGTCGATAGCGCCGGATCATTGATTGAGGTGAACAGAAGGCTTATAGAGCTGCTCGGTGTCGAATTCCATGAGGTTTCTAACAAAAAAAACATTCTTGAATTCGAACCGGTCAAGGCTGCAGGGATATCACAACTCATCAGGGAATGTTTTCAAAAGCGTCAGATCACCGGCTCTGATCAGTCATATTCGGTGAATCGAAGAAAGAAGTCGTTTTTACGCACAGTTGCATCCCCAATGATGGATGAAACCGGGAATGTCAATTCTGTTCAGGCTCTGGTGAGGGATGTTACAGCCCATAAACTGGCTGAGGAAAAACTCAGGTGGGAACTAACCGTTAACAAGGCGTTGACGGAACTTTATGTTCCTGCTTTGTCAACCAACTCGACAATGGCCGATATTTCGTCTGTTGTCCTGGAGAAGGCGCTAAGCCTGACCGGAAGCGAACATGGGTTTGTGACAGAGATAGACAGGAAGTCCGGGCGCATTTCTTTTCATGCGCATACTTCTGCGTTCGATGATGTGAGCAAGGTTAAACACCGGATAGTGGATCAGAATATTTCCTGCGAAGACTCGGAACAGTATCCAATTATCCAGGAAATATTCAAAACCAGGAAACCAAGGATCAAGTCGGCCATAACATTTTCTTGTCATCCAAATCAGCCATCTTCCGAAAAAACTTGTTCGCACAAAGTTATGTCAGTCCCTGTCCTTGTAGGTCAGGAAGCGGTAGGCCACATTGTAGTCGAGAAGTCCAGCAATCGCTATTCAAGCACGGATCTCCAGGCAGTCAGGAGACTTGCAACTTTTTACATGGTGGGTTTGCGTCGCAGAAGGGCGGAACAAGCCCTGCAGGCGAGTGAACAAAGACTTGAAATGGCGTTGACCGGCGCCAATCTGGGAACGTGGGACTGGAATCTGATCAGCGGCGAAGTGGTAGTCAACCACAGGTTTGCTTCCATGCTCGGCTATAGTGTTGAAGAGCTGACGACAAACGTGTCGCGTTTGCTCGAGCTATTCCATCCGGAAGATGTTGACCGAACCACGAAATTGTTTGAACTCCATTCTGCCGGCGGTTCCCCGTATTTTGAAGCTGAATACAGGATGTTCTCCAAATCAGGCGAATATCGCTGGATACTGAACAGGGGACAGGTTGTAGAGAAAAACAAGAAAGGTAAACCTGTCAGAGCAGCCGGGACGCATCTGGACATTACCGATCGCAAAGCGATTGAGCAGCAGTTGAGCAGCAGGGACCTTTTGCTGGAATGCGCTGCAAATATTTCCAGGGATTTGCTCACCTATCAGGATTTCGACGCAGCCATCAACATAGTTCTGGAAAGACTCGGGCGAACCACAAGAGTCGATCGGGTCTACATATATGAAAACCATCAGGATCCTGTAACAAACGAACTCTTGATGAGTCTGCGTCATGAATGGGTTAGGGAAAATATCTCGCAACAGATTGATAACCCTGATCTTCAGAATTTGTCCTACGGTGTGCTCCTGCCACGGTGGTATGAAGTCCTGTCTTCTGGAAAGAGCCTGGATGGGCTCGTAAGGGATTTTCCACTTTCGGAGAGAGAGATACTTGAACCACAGGAAATCATTTCGATCCTCATGGTCCCAATTATTATACAGGATCGATTTTGGGGCATGATAGGGTTTGACGACTGTACGTTTGAGAGAATATGGGTTGAAAGCGAAGTTTCCATTCTTGAAGCTACGGCAGGCAACATAGGGGACGCTATCGAGAGGGAACGCACTCAACAGAAACTTAATAACTCCCATCAACAGTTCCTGACAGTAATGGACGGATTGGACGCCTTTGTTTATGTTGCCGACATGAACACCTATGAGGTTCTTTTTGTGAATCGTCAGCTTGAAAGCGTACATGGCGCCGATCTGATAGGGAGAAAGTGCTGGCAGGCTCTTCAGCATGGACAAACAGGTCCATGTCCATTCTGTACTAATGACAGACTGCTCGATAAGAATGGTAGATCAACAGGTGTACACGTTTGGGAGCGGCAGGAACCGGTTACTGGGCAGTGGTTGGGGATAAGGGACAGGGCTATAGCCTGGACGGACGGTAGACTTGTCAGGCTAGAGGTAGCCCAGGATATCAGTGAAATCAAGGAAGCCGAAACGCGGATGAGGAAGGCTAACGAGTTTCAGAAGCTTCTTCTCTCCACGGCTGCTACCGCAATATTTACCATTGACGCTAACAGGATTGTCACAAGCGTCAACGATGAATTCGAATTCATTACAGGCTACAGTTCTGACGAAATTGTCGGAAGACCCTGCTTCCATTTTGGCCTTGAGCCTTGCGCAACCAGATGTGGCCTGCATGATGGACCCTCGGATGCGAATATCTCCAGAAGTGAGTGTAGTGTCAGAACCAAGGATGGTAGAACGCTTTCAGTGTTGAAGAATGCTGTGGCGTTAAGAAATGACGTAGGTGAATTTCTTGGAGGAATTGAGTCATTTGTGGATGTGACTGAGCTTATAGAGGCCAGGAAGGCGGCTGAACAGGCTAGTAAGTCCAAGAGCGAGTTTCTGGCAAAGATGAGTCACGAAATCCGCACCCCCATGAATGGTGTCCTTGGAATGACAGAACTAGCCCTTAATACGCTCCTGACGGAGGAACAACGGGAATATCTGGAGACCGCCCATTCTTCAGCCGAAGCGTTATTGGCAATTATAAACGACATTCTGGATTTTTCCAAAATAGAAGCCGGAAAACTGACGTTAAATCCCGAACCCTTCAATCTACGAGCCCGGGTAGAAAATGTAGTATCCGGTCTGGCTATTCATGCTCACCAAAAAGGCATCGAGCTACTTGTCAGGGTTTCTGAAGCCGCGCCTGAAATAGTAGTCGGTGATGCCGCCAGAATTGGACAGGTTCTGATAAATCTGCTCGGAAATGCAATAAAATTTACAGAAAAGGGCGAAGTTATGGTTCAGGTTCGATCTCAGCGGGTTTCCGACTCAGAATGTGTCTTGGAATTTATGGTGGAGGATACTGGGATTGGAATACCGATTCACGTTCAGGACAAAGTTTTTGGGGCATTTGAGCAGGGTGAGGCTTTTAGGACACGCAAGTACGGAGGAACCGGATTGGGATTAACAATTTCTGCTCAACTTGTAGAGTTAATGGGCGGAAGTATACAGTTCGAAAGTATTCCGGGGCAGGGGACTGTCTTCGGTTTTAAGATACCGGTTGCTATAAGCTCAAAACCGTGCGCTCCCGACAACCTGAAAAAATACAATATCTACAAGGGACTAAAGGCGCTGGTTGTGGATGATAACGCCGCAAACAGACGTATAATGGAAACAGCTCTGAAAACGTGGGGTTTCATTGTATTTAGCGCAGATTCCGGTCCGACCGCTCTGGCAACGCTGGAGAGTCAAGCAGCGACTGGAACGGCGCCATCGCTGATTCTGGTCGATTGCTGCATGCCGGACATGGATGGTTTTGAACTATGCCAAAAAATTAAAAGTATGCCTCTCGTAAGGGAAACGCCTGTTATCATGCTGACCTCAGCTGGGTGGCAGGAGGAGTTCGCCGACAAATCACAAAGCGGTATATTCGCATTTCTAACTAAACCGGTGAAAATGTCCTCACTGATGTCACATGTAGAATCTGCGGTCGGGAAACGAAACAGACCTGCAACAAAACCGGATGATTTATGCGTAACCGGTGCAGTGATCGAAGAAAAGCGTGGATTGAATATTTTGTTGGCCGAGGACAATCCTGTCAATCAAAAACTCGCTATGCGTATGCTGGAGAAAATGGGGCATTCTGTCACTGTGGTGGTAAACGGCAGGCAGGCTGTAGAATCTCTCCAGGGAAGTAACTTCGATGTGTTTCTTACCGACATTCAAATGCCTGAAATGGATGGCTATGAGGCCACAAGGATTATCAGGCAAACCGAGGAAGAAACTGGTCGAAAAAGAATCCCGATAATAGCGATGACGGCTTACGCCATGCAGGGTGATAAAGATCATTGCATGGAGGTGGGAATGGATGGATATGTTTCCAAACCGGTAAGAAGCCAGGAACTGGTGGCAGCGCTCGATGACATTAGGTCCAGATAACATTCATATCGTTTAACTCAGATCTATCAAGGGATTATATTTTTATGAAACTTTTTCCTCACGGGGGCAATCTTAGACGTTTGGCCCGGACTTACGGTAAAGATGTTTCACAACTTGTTGATTTTTCCGCAAACATCAATCCATTTGGCCCTCCATCATGGCTTCGTCCGACCATCAGTTCGGCTATTTCAAATCTTGTAAACTATCCCGATCCAGAGAATACCGATTTCAGAGAGGCTGTGGCTGCCAAATACAATGCGGAACTGGGAGAAACCCTGGTAGGGAACGGCTCCACAGAACTCATCTACATCATCCCAAGAGCTCTCGGTAAGAAAAAGGCCATCATAGTCTCTCCATCTTATGCTGATTACAGAACTTCCTGCATCCAGTCGGGACTCTGTGTTGAACATGTTCTTACTACCCCGGAAAAGGATTTCATCGTAGATGTTGATCAACTCGACGCGACCATACGTGGAGAAGAGCTGGTTTTTTTGGGACATCCTAACAATCCTACGGGTGTTGGATTGAACAGGGATTCGATAACAGAACTAGCTGGTAAATATCCGGACACAATTTTTGTTATAGATGAGGCGTTTGTTGATTTATCCTGCGGAGTTCAGAGCTTCACTGAGAAAAGGCTACATAACATAGTAATTATAATCTCGCTGACAAAGACGTTCTGTATTCCGGGCCTGAGGCTTGGTTGCGGTATAGCGGGTTCTGAACTGGTAAATAAAATCATTCAGTTTCAACCTCCATGGTCTGTAAATACGCTTGCCCAGATGATTGGGGCCCGGGCCTTGTCCGATACTGATTACATCAATCGAAGTGTCGGACTTGTAAACCGGGAAAGGACGTTTTTGCAGTCCAGGCTAAGGGAAATTGGAGGTCTGGTTCCTTTTTCCTCAAGCGCCAATTTCATTTTGATCAGGATATCCAGAAAAGACATTGATTCCGGGGTTCTGGTGAGTAAAGCTCTGGACAGAGGGGTAGCTATACGTGACTGCGCCAATTTTCATGGTCTGGATTCGACGTACATCCGTATAGCGGTCCGCACCAGGGAAGAAAACATAAGGCTTCTTGAAACCCTGGGAATGATCTTGGGACATTCTTCCCCCAAGACCAGGAGTTCGCGTGTCAAGACGTTGATGTTTCAGGGAACTTCGTCAAATGCCGGGAAAAGCGTTCTCACCGCTGCATTTTGCCGTATCCTTTCCCAAGATGGCATAAATGTTGCCCCGTTCAAGTCCCAAAATATGTCACTTAACTCATTTGTTACCAACCAGGGTCTGGAAATGGGAAGGGCTCAGGCTTTTCAGGCGCAAGCCTGTGGACTTGAACCGGACGTGCGTATGAATCCTGTTTTGCTAAAACCCAACAGCGATACGGGTAGCCAGGTCATAGTCATGGGGAAGCCGATCCGCAACATGAATGTGTCCCAATACATTGAGTATAAGCCTGAGGCTTTTCAGCATGCCTGTCGAGCTTTTGACGATCTTGCGAAAAAATATGACGCCATAATTCTGGAGGGAGCAGGTAGTCCGGCTGAAATAAATCTCAAGAACCACGACATAGTAAACATGAATATGGCGAGGTACGCAGAAAGTCCTGTAATCATAGTTGGTGACATTGATCGTGGCGGAGTCTTCGCGTCTTTTATAGGATCAATGGAAGTTTTGGACGAGTGGGAACGTAAGCTGACACTAGGTTTTCTGATCAACAAATTCAGGGGCGACCAGACAATTCTGGACCCCGCTCTAGAATATACACTGGGTTTTACAGGGAAGCCTGTTCTTGGGGTAGTTCCTTTTATTGGTTCGCTGGGTTTGCCAGAAGAAGACTCTGTGACTTTCAGAAGTGGATTTTTTGATGACAAGAGTGTTTCGGGGAATCATGTTGAAATTGTCATTATTGATTTGCCCCACATATCTAATTTCACCGATTTTGACGCTTTGAGAAACGAGCCGGATGTTCGAATCCGTGTCGTAAGGTCCCCGGGAGAACTTGGAAATCCCGACGCTATCATTATTCCTGGAAGCAAGAACGTGATTAGCGATTTGAATCATTTGAGAAACATCGGATTGGCGGATCTCATCGTAAAAGCCGCTCACGCGAACAAATCCGAAATTGTAGGTATATGTGGGGGTTTCCAGATGATCGGCAACACGATAAAAGATTTGCATCATATTGAATCCGATGCTGAATGGACTGATGGACTGGGCTTGCTGAATTTATCGACCGTTCTGGAACTGGATAAAACACTAAAATTTACGCATGCCCTGCATCTGGATTCAAAACTTGAACTGCATGGTTACGAAATTCATCATGGCAAGACTGAAGCCATGGGTGAAAAAACTGCTATTTTGAGTGCGGATGGCGCTGATCTTGGACATGGTTCGCCCGAAGGCATGGTTTGGGGAACATACCTGCATGGAGTTTTTGATGCAGATGAATTTCGGCGTTATTACATTAATAAATTACGCGCAAGAAAGGGATTAATGACACTGTCCAGCGGCCTCACGAGGTATGATCTCAATCCGGCTTTTGATAAGCTTGCCGAAATAGTGCGTGGTAATGTGCGCATGGAAAAGATTTATGAGGCGATGGGCCTGTGACGCTGAACGAACTCCAGATCGTATTGGCCGTATTACTCGATTGGTTGGCCGGTGACCCCGGAAACATGTATCACCCTGTGAGACTTGTGGGAAAAGCCGCCAACTGGTTGGAGAGCCACTCTCGAAAAGCAATTTCTTCCGACCGTCTTGCAGGCATCGTGACCGCAACTTCAATGGTAGTGACAGTATTTGTTGTTACCTCGCTGATAACTGGTCTTGCGAGCGGTATTTCCACGACCCTCGGAGTAATAGTGGCCACAATTGTTATTTATACAGGAATTGCAACCAGGGACCTGTATGAACATGCCATGAACGTATACAACGCGCTTTGCTCCAATGATATTAAAGAGGCTCGCCTGAGGGTGGGAATGATTTGTGGACGGGATACCCATAACATGGACAGGGAGTCAATTATCAAGGCAACCGTAGAAAGTGTCGCAGAAAACCTGGTGGATGGGGTAACGTGTCCACTTTTTTACGCATTCATTGGTGGTCCGTCGGCAATTATGGTCTATAAGGCCATAAGCACTCTGGACTCAATGTTTGGCTACAAGAACGATCGTTACATTAATTTTGGGTGGGCGAGCGCAAAGCTTGATGACATTGCAGCGTTTGTTCCCAGCAGACTGACAGCCATTGTTATCCCCTTGGCCTCCTGGGTTTTGGGCATGAATGCCCGTAAGTCTCTCCTGATTTTCCTGAGAGACCGGTCAAAACATCCCAGCCCTAACGCTGGTCAGTCCGAATCGGCTTTTGCAGGCGCTCTCGGAATTCAGCTTGGAGGACCATCTGCCTACGATGGGGTGATTCACGAAAAAGAATTCCTGGGAGATGCCATCGAATCGTTGCAACCTCAGCATATCCCCAGAGCCCTGAAATTGATGGTTACCTCGATGATAATATTCTGTTTCATGATGTTGCTGTTGATAGCGATCATGTAGCAAAATGATTTTTCGTAACCATTGCTGTTACGCATTCGGCGTATCAGGTCAAATCACACTAAAGACTGCATGGGAATAAACAGATTTGTCGATAAAGAAACTTCCCAGGTTATTGATAGGCGCCATCCAGAGCGGAGCAGGAAAAACATCGGTCACTCTTTCGATAGTAGCGGCTCTCTGCGCGAAGGGTCTGAAAGTTCAGACATTCAAGGTTGGCCCAGACTATCTTGACCCCACCTATTTGTCCATTCTATCGGGTAGGGCATGCTATAATCTTGATGGCTGGATGATGGGCAAGGAATATGTCATTCGTCTTTTTAAAGAAAAATCAAGTCAATGTGATATATCGATTATTGAAGGGGTGATGGGATTATTTGATGGAGCTCAGCCTGATAGCATAACCGGAAGTTCAGCGGAAATGGCAATCTGGTTAAAAGCCCCTACGATTCTGATATTGAACGCCCATGGTATGGCCGGGTCTATTGCAGCCATCGTCAAGGGCTTTTGCGGTTTTGTCCCCGATTTGCCCTTAAGAGGGGTGTTGGCCAACTACACCGGTTCAGAAAACCATAAGATATGGCTGGAGAAGGCGTGTTCATCAAGGAACCTGGCGCCGGTCGTTGGGGCCTTCCCAAGAGGCGCTTTCAAAGGTTTCTCAAGCCGCCGCTTGGGTCTGGTAACAGCTTCAGAGCAGATGCTTGGCAATCAGGAAAGATCCGAACTGGTTGGCATAGCTGAAGCAAATCTGGACATCCGGGGCCTACTAAAAATTGCAGGCGCTGTTGAACCTTCGACAATCCCTGAGATTCCCAAATCTCGACCACGTGGGGTCAGACCGATGCGTCTCGGTATCGCAATGGACGAGGCGTTTCATTTCTACTATCAGGACAACCTTGAAGCCCTTCAAGGTTGCGGCTTTGAGCTCGTCCGTTTCAGTCCGCTAAAAGAAAATACCCTGCCGGAAAACCTGGACTTTTTGTACATCGGTGGTGGATATCCAGAAGAATATGCGAAAGAGCTTGCCCGTAATATCGGAATGTTCGCATCAATCTGTGAATTTGCCGCTTCGCTAAAACCGGTTTATGCCGAGTGCGGTGGGCTCATGTATCTGAGCAGGGGCATGGAACTCGATGATGGCAGTAAACATGAAATGGTGGGGTTATTTCCTGCCTGGACAAGAATGCGTCGAAGTTTCAAGGCGCTACGTTACTGTGAGGTAACCTTTGAAAAAGATAGCATTCTGTCAAGGGAAGGCGGGCGCATTAGGGGACATGAATTCCACTACTCCGAGATTACGGATTTCCAGGATGATGATAATTGGCAGCGTGTTTACTCTGTGAAAAGGCCCAGTCAGAATTTTACATTCAGGGAAGGTTTTCAGCGCAGTAATATTTTGCTAAGCTATATCCACCTGCATTTTGCTTCGAATCCCGAAGCGCTTAATAGAATTGCATCAGTCTGCTCTAAACAAACATAACAGGCATATCGCCTGGTTAGGAGACAGGAACTTGAGTGATCATGACAAACCCCTCATTTACAATTTGTACCAATATCCAATGAGTGGTGAAGATATTGAGCGTAAGTCATTTGAAATAATTGACCATGAGGTGGACTCAACACTTTTTCCGAGTCGCCAGTGGGAGGTAATCAGAAGAATCATTCACACAACCGCCGATTGTGAAATCTGGAAGGATGTTTGTTTCAGCCCAGGGGCTATTGAGTCTGGCATAGAAGCTTTAAGAGGTTGTGCGACGATATATGCAGACTCGAACATGATAAAATCCGGTTTGTCCATAGCCCGACTCAAGTCTGTAAATCCGGACTATAGAGCCGAAAAAATCCGCTGTCATGTCGCCGACCCGGATGTTGCCGGATCTGCAAGCGAAGATGGCCTGCCAAGATCTTTACACGCCATCAGAAAAGCAGCCAGCATCATCGACGGAGCGATCGTGGTGATAGGAAACGCCCCGGTTGCTCTACTCGAACTGAACCGTATGATTATTGAGAACCATGTCAGGCCTGCCTTGGTCGTAGGATTTCCGGTGGGTTTTGTACATGTTGTGGAGAGCAAACAGGAATTGATGAGCTTGTCTGTTGACTACATCGTCATACGTGGGCGCAGGGGCGGTAGCCCTTTGGCAGTAAGTGTCATACATGCGTTGAGCAGCCTGGCTGCTGGCAGTAAAAATCTATAGGGGTTTTTCTGGGCCTGATGATAGAGAGGTTTGTTAATAGGGGTTGAAGCGAGAGCCTGTAAAAGAATTGCGATCCGGTTTCACAACCGGCGCTTGCGCGGCGGCTGCGGCAAAAGCTGCCGTAACAGTTCTTCTGGGACGAGGCAAGCCGGAACAGGTGGAAATAGCGCTACCCGGGTTCGTGTCAGTTACCCTGCCGGTCTCCCATACGTATGATGAGGGTTTGTGGGCAGTGGCTGAGGTCATCAAGGATGCTGGTGATGACCCGGATGTGACTGACGGTGTGACGGTAAAAGTTAGCGCCAGATTGTCAGACAGCCCTGGTATTACCATCAATCGCGGAGAGGGAGTGGGGCTTGTTACAAAACCCGGATTGGCTGTTGAGCCTGGAATGCCGGCCATAAACCCCGGCCCACGAAAAATGATTGAAGACTCTGTAAGACAACTCACTGAACAGGGGATTGAACTAATTGTTTCGATACCCAATGGCGCCGAAATAGCCCAAAATACCTTTAACCCCAGGCTTGGAATTGTAGGCGGATTATCAATTCTTGGAACTACCGGAATAGTCAAACCCTTCAGTTGTGAGGCAATCAGGGATACTTTGGAAGTCTCGTTAAATGTGGCTTCCGCCTGTAAAATAATTGCGCCGGTTCTGGTCCCGGGGAGGATCGGAGAAAAAGCGGCAAGAAGACTGTATGAACTGTCTAGTGAGCAGCTCATAGAGGTCGGGAACGAATGGGGATTCCTTCTGGACAGAATAAGGGATTTTCCTTTCAAGGGAATTCTTGTCGTGGGACATGCGGGAAAACTTGCTAAACTGCCTCAGGGGCAGTGGGACACGCATTCTTCAAGATCCGTGAGCGCAGTTCCTTTTGTGGCAGACATAGCGAAATCGCTTTTTGGCTTGACACTACATGACTGCATAACTGTCGAGGGGCTGTTCAAATCCCTGGAGCGCCGACAAGCGTCCGAACTGGCTATTGAAGTGGCCAGACAAATTCATGACAGCGTGGCTTTACGAACAAAAAACAAATTTGAAATATCGGTTACGATTGTTGACATGTCCGGAGAAGTGTCCGGCGCTTTTGGAGAGCAAAACTATTGGAAAAAAAATTGTTCATAGTGGGGTGTGGCCCAGGATCTCCCGACTATCTAACACCTGTAGCCCTGAAAGCTATTCAATCCGCATCAGTGATATTGGGCGTAAAAAAACTGTTGGACATGTTTCCCGATGTTAACGCCCAAAGAATCCCACTGGGCAGGAACATCCCGGAAGCAGTTGACAAAATATCAATATATATTGAAACCCATGTGGTTGCTGTGCTGGTAAGCGGTGATCCGGGGCTTTTTAGCCTCGCAAGGCTGGTAATCGACAAATACGGCAGAGACTCCTGCGAGATCATCCCTGGAATAAGTTCGGTTCAGATGGCATTTGCAAGACTGGGACTGACATGGCATGACGCGAGGTTGATTAGCGCCCACAAACAGGTTCCGGAAGATGATCCGGTTGCATTGTACCGGGAGTTCAGGAAATTGGCCATTTTTGCGGGTAGCGCTCAGACAGGCAAGTGGTTGGCGTCTTCCTTTGTAAACTTTCCCCACAAACCAGATGTTGTGGTTTGCGAAAATCTGACGCTCCAGGATGAAAAAATCACTTATCTGCGTATAGGAGAACTTGAGTCGTTTGAGCTTGAGCCTTCCTCAATAATCATAGTCATTGATCCAGAGATGTTGAGATGAATCCCGGAATCCTTTATGGCATAGGTCTTGGTCCCGGAGATCCCGAACTGGTTACCGTAAAGGCGGTTCGGCTTATCGAGAGACTGAACCACATATTCATTCCAAGAGCCCGAGGGGCTGAACACGGTCTGGCAAGCTCAATCGCCGGCCATTACCTAGCATCCGATGCCGAGATCGCTGAGCTCGATTTCCCAATGATGAGAGATCCTGATGAGGTTCGACAGCAGTGGAAAGCAAATTGTGAAATGATCTGCAAATTGCTGCAATCCGGAAATGATGTCGGTTTTGTTACCATAGGCGACCCGATGGTATTTTCAACCTATTTATATCTGTTGGACGCGATGAAAGGTCTCATGCCAAATTTTCTATCGGTAACCATTCCTGGAATATCAGCTTTTTCTGCTGCCGCATCTCTGACAAATTTTCCTCTCGGATTTCGTGACCAGGCTTTCACAGTGTTACCAACCAGCGACGACGCTGCTATAATTAACAAAGATCTTCAAACTGACGGAACTCTCGTTTTCATGAAAATTGGCGCAAGGCTTCAGTCTCTTGTGGAAGGCATTGAAGCATCTGGAAATATTGATAGGCTAGCCTTTGTGGCCAGGGCAGGGCTGGAAGGCGAAATAGTCCTCACAGATTTGTCCGAAATTAAAAAGCTGGACGCCAAGTCAGGAAACCTGAGCGTGCTATTGGTTAGAGTGGAACGGAAAGGCGAGTAATGAAAGTTATCTTTGTGGGAGCGGGGCCCGGAGACCCCGAATTACTAACCGTAAGAGCTAAAAATATATTGGGTTCCTGCAGTTATTGTATTTATGCCGGATCACTTGTAAGCCCTCAAGTGTTGTCAATCATTCCGGAAAGCGCCTCAACGTTTAATTCGGCGGAACTGAACCTCGATGAAATAACTGAATTGTTTAAGAATGCCCGCGAAATGAACCTTGATGTTGTTCGTCTGCATTCCGGAGATCCATCTATTTATGGCGCGATACGCGAGCAAATGAACGAGCTTGACAAGCTTGGCATAGATTACGAGGTGGTTCCTGGAGTAAGTTCATTCCAGGCGGCAGCGGCAGCCCTGAAAACCGAGCTGACTGCTCCAGAAATTTCTCAGACAATTGTATTGACACGGTCTTCGGGTCGAACTCCCATGCCAGCGCCTGAGGAACTGAAAAAACTGGCGGAAAGCAGATCTACAATGTGCATTTTCCTCTCCGCCCATAAAATCGAATCTGTTGTTAATGAGCTAAAGGATGTTTACGGCCCTGAATGTCCTGCGGCCATTGTGGCAAAGGCGACATGGCCAGAGCAACAGATTGTTTCAGGGAAACTGGCCGATATTGCTCAAAAAGCTGCAAAGGCAGGAATCAATAAAACAGCGCTGGTAATTGTTGGAAAGGCTTTGTCCAGGGACGCGCAACCATCTCGTTTATATGCGTCAGATTTTACCCATGAATTCAGGATGGCTCAGGATTGAACAAACATATTGCGATAATAACCCTTTCCCCTGAGGGTGAGGCTATAGCCCGGGCTTTATCACTGAAGCTCCGTAATTCGGATATCTATGTGCATGAAAGTGTTCAATCGAATGCCGACAGCAGACCATTTTCCAGAACCCTTGATTTGGTTTCCGATATATTTGACTCTTACGATGGTCTGATTTTTATTGGACCCTGTGGAGTTGCCGTGAGGGCTGTTGCTCCTCACATCTCTCATAAAACCAAGGACCCGGCGGTTGTTGTTGTCGATGTATGCGCCAGATGGGCAATCAGTTTGCTAAGTGGTCATGAGGGAGGGGCCAATGGGCTCGCGATAGAGATTTCAAATATTCTGGGATCGGACCCCATCATTACCACGACTACGGAAGCCAGAAAAAAGGTTATAATAGGCATTGGATGCAAAAGGGGGATATCGGCGGAAAGAATAAAATCCGCAATTGCCGAAACGCTGAATGAACTCAAACTGGCATTGGAGGATGTTCGTCTTATAGCCACAATAGATGTCAAGGCGTCGGAAAAGGGTCTGATTCAGGCTGCAACTGACCTTCAGATACCTTTACGCCTGATAGGTTCCAGCGAAATCATAAACTCCACAAGAGATTTCTACAGATCAGATTTTGTCCAACAAAATATAGGCGCTCCGGGTGTTTCAGAGCCTTGTGCGCTTCTGGCAGGCAGGAGGACCCAATTAATACGGAAAAGGAAAATTTACGACGGGATAACAGTTGCGGTTGCGATGGAAAACTGTTCGTAGTCGGTATAGGGCCAGGATCTATCGAAGATAGGACTTTCAGGGCTGTTTCAGCAATCAACAAAAGCCAGGTCGTGGTCGGATATTCAAAATATATTGAGCTGATCACAGATCTGATTTCCGATAAAAAGGTTGTTTCAACAGGGATGAGGCAGGAGAGGGAGCGTTGTGAGCAGGCCCTATTGATAGCGTCTCAGGGTCATACTGTCTCGCTCATCTCGTCCGGCGACGCCGGAATTTATGGAATGGCCGGTTTAGCCTTAGAACTGCGGCACAGGATGAGCCTCCCAATTCCTGTAGAAATTATCCCCGGTGTTACTGCTTCCACAGCGGCTTCCGCTGCAATGGGCGCTCCTTTGATGCTCGATTTTGCCGTCATCAGCCTTAGTGACCTGCTGGTACCTTGGGAGATGATAAGGAAAAGACTTGAGTGCGTTGCAGAAGCTGACCTTGTGGTGGCCCTGTACAATCCAAGGAGCAAGAGACGGGTTAGTCAGCTTGATGAGGCGGCGGAAATATTCAGGAAATCTCGCCCCAACTCAACCCCGGTCGGAATAGCTACAGCGATCGGATCCGAATTTGAATCCGTAGTGCTTAGCGACCTCGGTAACTTTCTAAACTTCGAGATTAACATGAGAAGCATTGTGATAATCGGCAATAGCGCCTCTCAGATTCTGGACTCACTCTTCGTAACTCCTCGGGGGTATCTGAAGTGATACTGCTGTTGGCAGGCGCATCTGAAACCGGTAAAATAGCGTCCGCCCTTGCTCAAAACGGATTTAGTGTCACGGTTTCAACTGCCACTTTATTTCCGCTAGAGATTGTATCATCAGACAGGATCTCACGCAGGGTTGGTTCCCTAACAGACCATGAGATGATAGCCCTATGTGATGAGCTTGGTGTAACGGCTGTTGTTGACGCCACTCATCCGTATGCGGTTCAAGCTCAGAAAAACGCCAGGACAACGGCTAGTCACCTGGGCATACCCTACTTCAGATACAACAGGCCGCCGGTCATCGATAGATATGGTGATATTCACCTGGTAGACTCCCACGAACATGCCGCTCAGAAAGCCGTTTCCTTTCATTCCCCCATATTGCTGACATCCGGAACCAGGAATCTCAAACCTTATGTTGATGAGGCCCGGAAAGAAGGAGTCGAACTGTATGTGAGGGCTCTGGATTGTCAGGAATCCCGTGTGGCTCTGGCGAGCCACGGAATTCCTGTCAGCAATTCCGAATTCGGAGTTGGCCCCTTCTCCGTGGACGATAACACATACCTCATCAGGAAGTTCAGAATAGGGGTTCTCGTGACAAAAGATGGTGGATTAGCCGGCGGCCTGCCGGAAAAACTCGAGGCCGCCA
The DNA here is from genome assembly GCA_903896745.1 of uncultured Desulfomonile sp. Lineage (GTDB taxonomy): Bacteria > Desulfobacterota > Desulfomonilia > Desulfomonilales > Desulfomonilaceae > CAITZA01. The sequence continues at coordinate 15,333 of CAITZA010000206.1, forward strand.
GGTTGATGAATTGCGAAGTTGTCTTGATAACAAGACCCGAAACAGAATCCGAAGCGAGTTACGACCAGATTGCATTGCTCATTGGCGCAGTAAAAGCTAGGCTTCTGTGTTAATGTCTTCAAAGAGAGAAGGCGCAATCGGGTTAACGATATTGTAGACCATTATCGCCAATCGGCGAATTTCCCATTCTGCGTCTCTGGGAAGCCTTAATCGAAAAAAATCCCTCAAAGCCCTTGCGTTTATCCACCATATACGTTCCTGAGACGATGCTACGGGAATTATTCGCCTCGCGTCCTCCTTGTGAAGCTTGCCATCGCTTCTCAATTTTTCATAAACTTCAAATGTCTGCCTGTTGACTTCACTAATAATGTCAAGCGCTGCCTTGGCTTCAGCCTCGGTCTTGATGTATCCGAGGAGTGGGTAGACAAACGCCATACCTTGAGACTGAAAACGCCTGCTTGAGCTCACATGTCCCTGCCCAATCCTGTGTCTGGAAAGCTGGGCGCCGCAGGCCTTGGATATGCCGGTTACATGGAAGTTAAACTGGATGGATTCCAATGGGGTGTGGTGACCGAGTTCAATCAGCTTTCTATTCAGGGAAATCTGCTTATCGTTTGCCCCAGCAAGTTTTTCCCTGCTACCATAGCTTATCGCTGCAGACCATGCGGGTAAAGTCTCTATGTTTGTCCAGAATTCCTCGACGTTAACGGGCTTCATCACAACTTCAACAGGAGACGTGACCGCTTCCAGAGTGATTTCTGGTTCCTGATTCCCAAAACACTCAGCTCGCAAATGTTTCCACGGGTCATGAAGTGTCAGCATGGTGTAAGGTTTACCCCTCAATTCTTGCAAATTCGCTTCCAAGGCATCGGTTCCAACAATACATTGTTCTGCGTCATTCGTAAATCTTCCACTAAAGCGTAAGGATCATCCCGGTTGGAAAGCGCGTACTCCGCCCCAATCCGGTTAAACTTCACCCCTGCCTCCATGGCATTGTCCAGCTTCCGGCATGGGCCAGGAAATTGACATAAATCAACAGGTCTTTTTTGTAATCTGTCAATATATCATTTCCACCCCGCTTTAGCGAAGGATTTTACTGGAGACGTCGTCCGTTTTTTCTTGAAATCAATTGGTTCATGGCGTTCGTTAGCAAATCAGGAAAGGTCTTGCAGTCATGAGGGAAAAGGGCCGAACCGAGAGCCACCTCATGTCTTATGTCAATGCCATCCACATTGGTGATTCCCTGACCGACCAGGGCTTTTGCTTTTCTTAATAAAGTGTCCACCTCCGAGCTCGGAAGGTTCTCGACTCCGATGCAGAAGCAACCGGTGCTTAACTTTCCGGCTATGGTCTGACGTTTGGTAGACATGCAAAGCTTTTCACAAAAAAGACCCAGAAAACGATTTATCGTTGTGAATTCGTGATCAAGATAGAGTTTGTCCAAATTGGTAATTTTTGCGATCAGCACAAACATCGCTCCGCTGCCATCGCTTTGTCTGTCAAAGGCAGAGCGCAACTGACTTCGGAAATATCCCTCGCTCATGACACCTGATTCACCATCATAGCGTCTTACACTTTTCAACACCTTGCCACTAATTTCCAGACGCCTTATCAATCCCACAATGGAGGCCAAAAACATCCAGAACGACCGCCTGGATTCCCATTCGGGAGCGGAACTCCTGGACGCGGCGATCAGGATTCCATCGACCTGATCAAATCCATACCACGGTATTACGGCCAGACTCTTCACAGAAAAACCGATCGCCTCTCCCGCATGGAAAATGGGTAGTGACGTCTCATCCCCCTTTAGCCCGGAAATTACTGCTGGTCTCATTTTCTCAATAGCCCATTTAGCCCATCCCTGTCTTAACCTGACCACTTTTCCCCTGTTCAGCGCTCCGGTAAATCCTGAAACCGAAACTATCCTGCACATTTCACCATTGCCCGTAGATATCGCGGCCAAAGCGCCATCGCATTTCGAGGATTGAGTCATTCTGGAGACAATGGAATCAATTGTCATGCCTGAGGTGTCAATCGCTGTATCTGTCCCATCCGCAAGGGATGTCAATAGTTGCAGGTCATTACCTGCAGCTTTTGTCCTGTTGGACTCCGCGTACAGCTCCATGATGTCTGAAACCATCACGGCAACCATTGATGCAAGCTTGATCTGGTCGGGAGTAAAGCGTTCGGTTCCCTCGCGATCAACCCATACCAGACCATTGTTTCCAAAAGGAATCCCCAAACAGATGATTTCGGTCCCGTTTGATGAATATAGCCCCAGTTTGGAAAATACCTCCGGCTTGACCGCTTCGCTCACTGTCAGACCTCGCTGAACCACTCCCCTTATCAGATTGTCACCCAATGGTCTGCGTGAAGATCGCACGAAATCTTTTCGCCCAGATTTGGAGGCAACAAGATCAAGCATTGAAGCATCAAGATCAACAAGAAAAATTGCGACTGTTTGCGCCTCCAGACTTTCGGAGAGGAGTTCAAGAGCGCCTGTAAAAGGTTCTGGACAAGACTCGCCGCCAAGAGAGTTCAAACGGGGATTGGTCAATTTTTCTCAGCCTCCAGCTTGACCGTGACCTGAACCGGGTCAATGGATTCAATTCGCAAACCTTCAGGTTTTACAATAACCGGCGCTTTTATAGATTCCTTGTTAATAAGTTCCGATATTCCGACAGGATCCGTGGTCACGGAAGTCAATTTCTTGAGATCTCCATGACTAGCGCGTACCTTTACCTCGGAAGGTTGAACCACGAGCTTTGATTTTTCCGGTAATGCCCCAACTATGGTCGGCACCACCTTAACCTGCTTTAACAAAGCCGTTTCGATGTTTAGCTGAAGATCAGACGGTCTGATTTGGGCTATTGTTATTCCTGGAGGCAC
>CAITZA010000207.1 GCA_903896745.1 uncultured Desulfomonile sp.
CGTTAACTAACGTGCCGTCAATCTGGCGATTACCACGGGACAGGTTGCCGTAATAGTTGTAGGAAAAATCGATGACATCAGAGCTCGGGAGCTGAACGGCCGCCTCAGCGCCCGCCCCGGCCGATGCGAACCACTCATTGTATATACGGGTCGAGTCGTAAAAAACGTTGGCGCCCAGCATCAAGTTCCTGCTGGCAAGAGTCCGGTAACCACCCCCGGCAGAGAAATCTACCCTGTGATGAGCCTCGGCGAACGGTATTTTCCAGTAATCCTGAAACTCCACATGAACCTGTCCAAAGACCGTGGATGTGGGACTCAATCCAACCGGTGCGAAAAAATCCCCTGTCATCCGACCCCAGCGCAAGTCCTTCCCAAAAGTATACAAATATCCTAACTGAAGCTTGGGTATTCGAGGCAGAACGTCCATAAACAAATCGTAACTCAAAGGGATAGTCTGAACGTCTGACTCTCCTGAACCGGAAAAACCGGCTGGAAGAGAGAGAGGTCTGGAAGGTCTCATGTCTGGCCCTTCCAGGATTGCCATCCGCTTGAACCAATTGCTTGCGTCAAACGTCCCGGCGTTACATAATTCCGAGTAAATCAAAGTTACAATTGCGAACATGATCATTGAATGCAGCGTAACAATTATGTGTCGTGTTTTCATTTCAGGTCATGACTCCCCTGTCTTAAGGCATTATAATTAATTGAGCGTTTTATAGATAAGTATCAGCATGTTGTCAAGCGTTTTTAATAAACTTATTTATATAAATGCTGTTATTGTGCCATTATATGATTTTTTTATGCGAGGAAGATTAATTATGTGCGGAAGATTCGTCTTGATGGCCTCACCACGCAAGGTCGCCGAGCATTTTGATGTCGCAGAGACGGTTGATTTTTCGCGGCGATATAACATAGCTCCGTCACAGTTGATCTTGGCGGTGATAAAGCATCCGGAAGAGTTTGGTCGTCGGATTCGGGATTTTAGATGGGGACTGGTTCCCTTTTGGGCAAAGGATGAGACTATTGGGACGCGCCTGATAAACGGACGCTCGGAAACCATTGCCCAAAAGCCGGCTTTCAGGAAGGCCTTCAAGACAAGAAGATGCCTTGTTCCGGCCAACGGATTTTATGAATGGGAGAAGGGGTCTCGACCCCGACGCCCCTACTTCATAGGGCTGAAGGGTGACGCGTTGTTTGGCATGGCCGCTGTCTGGGATGAATGGCTAACTCCTGAAAACTGTCTGTTGAGGACATGTTCGATTGTGACAACCGACAGTAATGAATTGATAAAGGGAATTCATGACAGAATGCCGGTAATTGTGCATCCAAAGGACTATGGGGCCTGGCTGGAGACAAAGCCATTGGCTCCGGAGGAGGCGGCCCGGATATTTCGACCGTTTCCAGGTGATTTGATGAGAATTAGAGCCGTTAGCCCGAAGGTAAACCAAGCGACTTATGATTCAAGTGATTGTATCGAATCTTTGGATGACCGTACTTTTGCACAAGGACTGTTAGAGCTATGAATGGGTTCTGACGGGGATAACGAGTATGGGATTTTTTTACTCGACGCCCGCTGCATCAACCAGACGCGCTGTAAATTCATTTATCACAAAGTTGAGGTGGTTCCTCATTGCAGACTCTGCCCGGTCGGGATCCTGATCCCTTATCGCCTCATATACACTCCTGTGATGCTGAAGGATTAGTCTCTGATCGTCCCGGTCCAGAAAAACCTTTTCCCTGGCGAGTTTTATCGCACGCGTTATCAGTTGAAACACACTATCGATAAGGTGCGTAAAAATGACATTATGAGTGGCTGAAGCGACTTCCATGTGAAATTTAACGTCTACTTCGAACCTTATCTCGTTAGATTTGAAATCGCTCTCCATTTCAACAAGATAGCCCAGCATCCTGTCAGCTTCATGATCATATCTGGTAACTGCGGCCTTGCGCGCCGCCCAGACCTCCATTAACGCGCGAACTTCCGTCAGGTCGATTATTCTGGCCTTATCCTCATCCAGAAAACTCTCCATTGGCTTCTTGATGGATTGCTCAGCGATATTTCTTACGGTAGTTCCACCACCTTTTACAGATTCGAGCATTCCATGAAGCTCGAGAATCTGGATGGCCTCCCTGATCGAAGGCCTGCTGACACCCATCATTTCCGCGAGTTCGGGTTGCGAGGGCAGTTTTTCGCCCACTCGGAAGACTCCTTGCGAAATGGCTTTTCTAAGTTGGGTAGCAACCTTTTCGGAGAGCCTTTCTGGGCGTATTTTCTTGAAAACGGCCTGATCGCGGTTTTCGGAGGGAATTTTATGGTTCATACCTGAACAATATTGGAAGCTTGTAATAGTGTCAAGAGAAACTATTTGTAAGGTTGTAAGACAGGTTGTTTTTTTTATTGACATGTTGTAATGGTTTGTTATTGTATTGTCAGTTCTCCTCCTCAAGACGGACCCCAAAAATGAACACTAATGTCGGCGCAAAATTGCAGGAATGCTTGGGAAAGGGTAAAGTCCTGACCTCCGGGACAGAGCTCTACTGTTATTCGTACGACGCTACACCCCTGGTCGCTTTCAGGC
>CAITZA010000208.1 GCA_903896745.1 uncultured Desulfomonile sp.
GCCGACCGGAAGACACAGTCTTACCTACGGCAAAAGGATCTCAGATAGCCAGGAAGACTCGCAGCGTCAGAAAGATCTTGGTGGAGGCGGAAAAAAAGACGGGATTGTTGAAAAGCGGCATTAGATCACTTCCAACTTCACATTCACAGGAACAGGAAATTGAGATAATAATCCTCGGGGAAAGAAATCCCTATCTGCTTCCGCACAGCAAGAGTTCGACATCGGCATGTAGTAGGCACAGTGCCGGATTGGACGCGGACCATAATCTGGAAGTTTCTATGAAATATCTCATCCTCTGGCTTAACCGTATCAAAAAAAAGACCCGGGAACCAGGTAGGGATTCTCTCTCTTTTCGACTTCAATGGTGGAATACGGCCTATATCCATAGTCATGGCCAGGCCAGACGATTGTCTCACCAGGCAATGTCAGAATCTTTTCTCTGATTGAAGTCATAAACTGCCTAGCCGAGGCACCAGGAAGATCGGTACGACCAACCGCACCAACAAAAAGCGTGTCGCCGGTAAACAGATTCCCTTCACCAAGTATGCAGATACCCCCGGGACTGTGTCCGGGCGTATGCAGTACCTTCAGTGCAAGACTGCCAAGCACTACATCGTCACCATCCTTGAGAGTGAAATCAGCTGGTGGAGAGGCCTGAAACCCCCACTCTCTAAACATTGTCTGCCCCTCCAAGGAGTTAAACAGCTCATCATCCATCTGGTGCATAAGAATCTTTGCGCCAGTCAACTCTTTTATACGGGCATTTCCGCAGGTATGGTCAGGATGACCATGTGTGTTAAGGATGTATTTCAGATTCATACCCATCTGCTGGACCCTGTCCACTACACACTCCTCGTCGCCAGCAGGATCAATAACCAATGCATCATTACTATCGGGAACTGTAATGATATAACAAAAGACATCCATGAAACCGACTTTCATCTGTTCAATATTCATAGATCTGTACCTCGTCCAACCTAAAGCGAACTTAAATGGGCAGCAAGAAAAAACGACGAGAAACGCTCCTCAGGGCACAAAAAAAGAGGGATCAACCCAGATCAAGCAAGGCTCGCCCTGACCACATCTTATGGCCGCACGTAAACCACATAAAAAACATACTTAGCGCAAACAAAATGCATATTTCACACATTATTAGCAAGATTAAAGGCAAGAAGAAGGGAATCAATTTCGAGTCATATTCCCTCGCATCACAAAATTGGTCACCATTCAAGGACGTCAAAATGAGAAAATGCAATAGTCGAATAAAAAAGCCCTTCGAAATTCGAAGGGCTTTATGATAAATTCCCGGCGGCGTCCTACTCTCCCACGCAGCTTCCCACGCAGTACCATCGGCGCTGAAGAGCTTAACTTCCGTGTTCGGAATGGGAACGGGTGTTTCCTCTTCGCCATTGCCACCGGAAAACTTTAATTCAATTGCAAGTCAGATATAAGCAATGCAAATTTAGCATTAAAAAGAACATAAGATACAGAAACTAGCTGATATAGAATCATTGATACAGAGTAAGCAAACAAAAGTCATAAATGATAAAAGTTATGGCCAAGCCTCA
>CAITZA010000209.1 GCA_903896745.1 uncultured Desulfomonile sp.
CCATTGGGTGAAATATATTAATTGAAAGAACTTATAACCAGCCAGGGGCAATTATAAATCAACATTTATTTGTGAAGAGTCAGACAAAAATCAACTCTGTCTCTAAAGAACGCTCTCTCTAGCGACATGTTAATTTTGATCAAAAAAAGGGTTCGCGCGGAACGCCTTCTTTTTCAACAAATATCTGCATTCACCTCTGTTATTTCTCTAAAAAAGAAGAAACTATAGTTTCTTGTGAAATGCTCTCTTGGTCCGGCAAGATGAGTAAGTCATGTCTTGCTGTGAGGCCATCGTTCGCCCGGTCTCATCACTTCGGATTTATAGATTCTTGAATATCCTGGCCCTAATATGTGATAGATTAGATGGACCTTAATATGTCATCTCCAACCTCACATAGGAGGTCCTATCGTGCAGGGCAAAACAAAACAAGACCCAGTAACAGATGAATTTGTGGACCTTCGATCTCGTGCGGAAGCGGTCATACGGGAAAAAGCCATAGAACCTCCTGATGTGTCAACACTACCGGTCGAAGAACTCCAGAGGCTTGTTCACGAACTCCATGTCCATCAGATCGAGCTAAAGATTCAGAATCAAGAACTAAATAGAACTCAACAGGCATTGGAAGATTCCAGGAATGAGTTCCAGGATCTCTACGATTTCGCACCGGTCGGATACTTTGTCTTGACACCTGAAGGCTCCATCATGAGGGTCAACCTGACTGGAGCCTCACTATTCAGGGTGCGCCGAACAGAATTAATTGGGCGGGGTTTTGGACGTTTTGTCGCTCCAGAGAGTCTGGATCAATGGGATAGGCATCTAAGAGCCGTGATCAAGGCAGAAGACAAGCAGACTTGCGATCTGACCCTTCAAGGTGAAGACGGTTCGTCATTCTACGGCTGTGTCGAAAGCGTCCGTATGGAGGTTCCGTCTGAATCCCAGGCGGAGGGGAAAACCAGTCATGTAATTCGAGCAACGGTATATGACGTCACCATACGCAAAGAGGCTGAACAAAAGCTGCGGGAGAGCGAACTGTTCTTACGCCAATCTGAAAAGATTGGCCGCATAGGGGGCTGGAAAGCCAAACCTTTCACCGACAGCCTCCAATGGACCCAGGGAGTGTATGACATTATAGAAGCTCCAAGAGGATACCAGCCGGGTCTGGATGAAGGTCTGGCATTTTACACTCCACCCTACAGGCCCATCCTCAAGGAAGCCATAGCCAGAACCTTGGAACACGATGAACCGTTCGCAATTGAAGCCGAAGTCATAACAGGGAGCGGGAAGCATCTGTGGACGGAAGTACGCGGGTTAAAGCGTGTGGAAGATGGGGGCGTCCCACAAATCGTGGGTTCTTTCCAGGATATAACGGAGCGTAAATTGGCTGAGGAGTCCATTCGTCTGAGCCAGGAGGACTTCCGCACATTCTTTGACACCGTGGATGACATAATAGTAGTCGGTGATCGTGATGGAAGGATCATGCATACCAATTCCACCGCTGTATGGAAACTCGGCTACAGTCCTGAGGAACTCCAGACAATGCATGTGCTGGACCTGAATCCCAAGTCTCAACGCCAGGAAGCCGAAAGGATTTTCCATGAAATGTTAAAGGGAAAGCGAGACATTTGTCCGCTTCCACTAGAAAAGAAAGATGGATCGCTCATCCCTGTTGAAAACCGCATCTCGTTTGGTAAGTGGAGCGGTAGGGATTGTATCTTTGGTATTTGTAAAGACCTCAGGAAGGAGCAGGAGGCGCTACAGAAATTTAACAGACTCTTTGAATTTAATCCGAACCCTCTTTCGCTTGGTAGCATTCCGGAAGGTAAATTTGTGGAAGTCAATGAAAGCTTCCTATCTACTTTGGGCTTCTCGAGAGATGAAGTTATAGGCAGGACTCCAGGGGAGCTGGGCCTTTTTGTCGATCCTGAAGCTCAGGAGAAAGCGGCTCAGAGAATAGTGGATGGAAGCTTGACTGGAAATATCGAATTACATGTGA
>CAITZA010000210.1 GCA_903896745.1 uncultured Desulfomonile sp.
CTTGACACACTAATCGAACGCTCCCTGAACGCCGACTGAACCTGCGATTGGATGTCCTTTTTGAAGCGGCGTATGAACAGACCTTTTATGTCATCAGGTCCATAGTTTTCAGGATCCGCTATGGCGGTGGGGTTGAGCATGTTCATGAGGCTTGCGAAGCTCTTTGCGCTTCCGTCATGAGGGGTGGCCGACACATTATCAGGGTATCGGAACGGCCTGACAGGAGTTTGGCGAGTTTAGAGCGCTTTGACGATGATCTTCGACGCTCGGCGACATTCTGGGCCTCATCAATAACGATTACATCCCAATAGGCGCCTTCAAGATAATTGCGATATTCCGAATCCTGCTTGAGTGTGTCGATCGAAATGATTGCCTTGTCATAGTAATAGAAGGGGTTGTGGTTGGTCGGTATGCGTGAACGTATGCGCTGTATGCCGACGGAATCGAGCCTGGTTAGCGGTATGGTGAAACGGCTCCACATCTCTTTCTGGAACTGTGTGAGCATGCTCTTTATGGCCAGGACGAGAATGCGCTGGGCCCGACCACGCCGGATAAGCTCGGACAGCAGGATTCCAGCGGCGAGTGTCTTGCCCAGACCGACCGCGTCCGCTATCAGGATGCGTTGACGGGGCTGTTTCAATGCTTGTATTGCGGGATCAAGCTGATATGGGACGAAGTCCATCGCTGCTTTATGACCGATGTACAGGTGTTCATCAGATGGAGCGGTCTGGCGCAACAGGCTCTCTATGTAGAGCATACCGGCTGAATATTTTTCCGAGGAATCCTGGACAATATTTGTCTGGGCAGGATCAAGCGCCTCGATGGATTTTTCGGCCTCGGTGAGGAATATCGCCTCACGGTTACGGACGATCTCGGATATGCCGGTAACAGAAAGGGCCCTACCGCCGGTAGATGTGACATCCACACGTCTGACAAGCCATTCAGCGTCACGAATGAGTACACGGGCCCCTGGAGCCAATACGTTCCTGTTCATGGTTGGAGACTCTTTGAGAGATTGTTGAGTTTATCACGTTACACCATTTTTACCCTGGAATCATCCGAAAAAAATGTGGGATATTTCACATTCCGCTATTACGCATTTCCTGTAAGAGAAATTACAGCAAGCCAAAATTAATCCTGAAAGTATTCACAATTTTCCACAGGGAGTACTTACCATTTTTTTCGGTAAATAAAGGGAATCCGGCCAGTTGTAGGACCTCAAGATCCCGATAAATGGTTCTCAAGGGAATATTTAGTTGAGAAGCCATTTCTGATCCCGTGATGCCGGTGGTTCGATTCTTGATCAAAAGCAGGATTTTCCACTGACGGGCAAGTTGTGTTCCACGCATGGCGGGCTCCTTAGAAAATTGGTCTGTTTTCCCCTCCAGTTTCTTAGATGGTTGGCAGAAGGGTTTTCGGACAAAACTTTTTTAGCTTTACCAGAGGTGGAAATCATGCCAATAATGAAACATCCTGGAATTGTTGTATCACGGGAAGAAGCAGGTTTATGAGCCGTAAGTGTTCTGAAGC
>CAITZA010000211.1 GCA_903896745.1 uncultured Desulfomonile sp.
CTGCAGGCCTGACATCAGAGTTTCTACGGATCAGTTTCACCACCGACCAACACATTGATTTGTACAGAGTGCGCAGACTGACGACTCTTTCAGCCTGAATATTTCTGCGTTGACGCCATACGCGACCCATATCCCGAAAAGCGTCTCTGATACCCTGAAGGGCCGGGGACGCTTTGCCGATCCTTACCTTTTCAACAGCCAGCGCCATTGTGACTAAAAGATTCAATGGGGCCACCACGAAGAAAAATGGGGCAGGATAATTCTTTACCAATGTCCACAAACGGTTCCTGAAACCATGATAAATTGCAAAATCACCATATCTTCCAACGCTTTCCGATCCAAGGTGACTTACAATAGCGTCCCTTATCAACAGGCATTTGTGGCCACGCAACCGGAGTCGGAAACCCAGGTCAACGTCTTCACAATAACAGAAGAAGTTCTCATCAAATCCTGCGACTTCCCGGATCGCGCCTGACCTGTAAAGGGCCGCAGCCGCACAGGGTGAAAATATCTCTCCGTCCGAAGGTATTGTGGACGACGCCTCACCGTAAGACCCTCTCCAAAAGATGCCCAATCCTGAATAAACATCGCCAGTTCCATCCAGTAGCGCTGGATTTCTGTCCTGAACCTGAACGGAACCGAACATGGCAATATGGGGATGCCTTGCAGCGCCTTCCATCATTTTTTCAAGCCAGTCTTCCTTTGGGAAGGCGTCTGGATTCAATGTGGCTATCCACTCTGTATTGGCACGCTCTATAGCGACATTATTCGCCGCTGCAAATCCTGCATTTCTGTTCAACGGCATCAATAGAAACCTGCTGTCCAGGTTCTTTAGTAGTTCCAAAGAGTTGTCTGTGCTGCCGTTGTCCACTATTATAGCCTCAAAAGACGAATAAGTCTGTCCAATGAGACTGTCGATGCACCGCCTGATGTAGGCGCCCCCGTTGAAATTAACGATTATTACGGTGACCGTAGTCATGAACCTCTATCCCTCCAGGACAATTAACGGACAACAGATATGAGTAACAGTTTCTGCCCAAAAAATTTTGATTATTTTAGCACAAGTGGATATCATTGCATCTCTGACAATTCAGAAACCGTGGAACAATAATCTTTCAATTGGCGCGTCGATGACATTCGGCGTTCATTTGAGTTTGTATGAGAGATCATGGCGGAAGCTAATTTACGTTATAGCCCGAGAGTTTATGTTGCAGGAAATACTGGAATGGTCGGTTCGGCCATCTGCAGGAAAATGTCCGCAGAGAATTATTGCGTCATTAAACCTTCGACAAGGGTGGATCTGACAAATCAGAACGACGTTAACCAAATGGTTTCAGAACTTAGGCCGGACTGGATTTTTCTGGCAGCGGCAAGAGTAGGGGGAATACATGCCAATTCAACCTATCCGGCAGATTTTGTATATGTAAACCTGATGATTGAGTGCAACCTTATAAGGGCGGCATTTGAGAATGATGTCAAAAAGCTCCTTTTTCTGGGTAGTTCGTGCATATACCCAAGGAATTGTCCCCAACCCATTAAAGAAGAATACCTTCTTTCCGACTACCTGGAACCCTCAAACAAGCCTTATGCGATAGCCAAAATTGCCGGAATCATAATGGCCCAGTCTTTCAGCAGTCAGTATGGATGCAATTATATTTCAGTGATGCCATCCAACCTGTATGGTCCGTACGATAATTTTGACCTCAAGGAATCTCATGTAATCCCCGCCTTGCTTAGGAAGACTCATGAGGCGAAAATGTCAGGGGCTTCTTACGTCGAAATATGGGGCACTGGCAGACCGTTCAGGGAATTCCTGCATGTTGACGATCTGGCTGACGCCTGCCTGTTCTTGATGAGGAATTATGATTCACCTGAACTCATCAACATAGGTTCGGGTTATGACCAGACTGTCTTCGAACTTGCGCGAATAATCAAGGAAGTCGTGGGCTATCAGGGAGAAATAAGATTTAATCCGGCTATGCCCGATGGAACCCCCAGGAAATTGCTCGATATTTCCAGACTGAAAGCTCTTGGCTGGAATCCGTCCATTAGTTTGAGGGACGGGCTTCGCCTGACTTACAGGTGGTATCTGGAAAACGAGAATGTCGCTCGAAAATAAGACGGCATCCGCGGTTCTCGCTTGTTCGGCCCACGCGAACGAGCTTCAGGCTGATGCAGGATTTCTAAAAGTCGTTTAGGCCAGTTCAATCAGATTCAAGCGCCACCAGGTTAATTTTGACATACTTTTCAGGCGTTGCCATCCTGACAGCCTCCCGCATTACTTCCATGTCAAAGGGCAACAGGCCCTGCCTTGTCAGTATTCCCAACATTATGACGTTAGCGCTCTCTGAAAGTCCAAGCTCCTTGGCCTTGGCGCTGGCCGCCACCGGAATAACCCGATTGGTGATTCTTAGTAGTTCCTTCTCTATTTCATCGATACCGGGATAATGGAATTGCCCCAATCTGACCGAAAGAGGTTGAAATCTTTGAGTGTTGTATATAACTGTTCCCTGACTTCTCAGGTATGGCATGGCCCTTAAAGCTTCAAGCGGTTCAAGCGCAAAAACGATGTCTGCGTTCCCTTTAATAATTAACGGGCTGCCATTCAGGTTTCGACCTAACCGCAACGTGGAAACCACTACGCCACCCCTTTGGGCCAATCCATGTGTTTCCGAACCAATAGAATCAATTCCTTTAATCATGGCTGCCCTGGAAAGTATGCTCGACACAGACCCTATCCCAAAGCCGCCAACACCGCACACATATATGTTTAGATCATCTGTGGACATGTTATACTCTCCTGAAATCATCAATCCTCTTCATTGGTTTATTTGTCAGTGGACATGTTTGCACACAACTGGCGCAACCAATACACAAGTCGGTATTAATTTCGACTTTTCCCTCACTGGTTGACTCGATGGCGGGACAGGCGAATTTTTTGAGGCAACTCTGGATGTTCCTGCAAATGTCAGGGTCAATTCGCAAGGGATTCGGAAGCGTACCGGCTTTCTTCTCCATACGCGACCTACGTAAAGCGCATGGTTCATCCTGGATTACTACCGCCACTCCACCATCTGGAGAGTGAGCAAACTCGAACGCTCTTTTCAGGGCGTCTTCGACTTTTGAGATTTGGTAGGATGGAACCCGTTCCACAAACTTTACTCCGAATGCCTTCAATATGTCGTCTATCGGGATTTTTGGCGCCTGCCCACGAGAGCCGAAGCCGCTGTTAGGATTAGGCTGATGTCCGGTCATGGCGGTGATTCCATTGTCCATTACCATGATGACCTGCCGGTGTTTGTTGTAGACAGCGTTCACAATTCCTGGCATTGCGGCGTGAAAGAATGTTGAATCACCAACAAAACTCAACACCGGTTCGTCAGGAAAGGCTCTTGAGATTGCGGTTGCGGACGGCGCTCCGGACCCCATGCAATAAAGAAGGTTACCAAGCCTGTAAGGCGGGAGAAAGCCCAGCGAGTAACAACCGATGTCAGCCGTTGAAAAAGCCTCCTTATCTTTGCCCATGGCCCTTTTTGCGGCAAAAAAGGCAGTGCGGTGTCCGCACCCCGGGCAAAGCTGAGGAGATCTGGACGGAACCTCTACCGAGCTTTCCCCAAAATTAAGACCAGATTCTATGCCCAGATGTCCGGATATGACTTTCACCATCCTCGTAGGATCATATTCTCCAATCATCAGATCGAGCTCGTCAGGCTGACCGCTTTTTCCCGTTATCCTAGCCGCTATTCCTTTATTGAAACATAATAGCTTGATTTCATTTTCTATTACTGGATCGAGCTCCTCGAATACTAAGATTTCTCCTCCTTCTCCAATAAAATCAAGTATTGTGTTTGTGGGTAGTGGGTGAGTGATTCCAAGTTTCAATATCTCTGCGCTGATCCCAAGGTATGTCAACGCGCTTACAGTGGACTGGTATGTGTGACCGTAGGTAATAATTCTGAGTTCAGGCTTGCCGGCGCCTACTTGAAAGGTCTGGTTAATCAGATGGGTGTCCAGTTCAAGTCTGATTCTCTCCAGATTCTCCAGGGCCTTTTTTTTCATCGGTGGAAAAGTTCCAGGTAACGGAATATAACCACCCTCACGTTGCATGGTTTCATTGTTCCAGATTACTTGTGCAGGCGCCTTGTCAATATCATCGAGTTGAACCGGCCCGGTCTGATGGCATGTCCTGGTGGTTGTTCTGATGAATACGGGGAATTTATGTTTTCGGCTCAATCGCATTGCCAGTCTGAAATAGTCTTTGGCTTCCTGGGGTGTCGCAGGTTCCAGGAAAGGCAGGTACCCAAGCCTTGCATAGTACCGGTTATCCTGTTCATTCTGGGAGCTTAGGTGGCCCGGATCATCCCCAAGTATTACAACCAGACCTCCTGGCATAGATAGGTAGGCTAGTTGCACAGCCGTATCAGACGCCACGTTTAAACCAACGGATTTCATCCAGCAAACTGATGGTCTGCCAACAATGGCTGATGTTGCGGCAATTTCTAAGGCTACCTTCTCATTGGTAGAAATCTCAAAATAGATCCCGGCCTTTTCAGAAATAGCCAGCATCGCGTTGGCCATCTCTGCTGTAGGGCTTCCCGGATAGCACGTTGCAACCTGCACACCGCTCTCTATCATTCCCCGGACAAATCCGTAGTTGCCCATAACATTGATGACACCCTCTGAGTCTCCAAGTAGTTGATCAAATTCTGACATCTATTTCACCGTTACCATGGCTTATTGGATATGAAAGGCTTCTGAAAAAAGTATCCTGGCTTGACCATGGATTGTCAAGAATCAAGCTGGATACTTTGTGAAACTGGGAAAGTTTGTACGTCAGTCTTGGGGGGAGGAAACAGTCTCTTGAATCCTGGTATCGGTCGCCATGTGTCCTAGAAATTGTAACCAGCTTCTCCGTGAGCCGAGGTGTCTACACCGGCTTCCTCTTCCTCTGAAGCTACTCTCAATCCCGTGAGGGCCTTGACGATAAAAAGAATTATGCCTGTCGCCAGTGCGCAATATACCAGAATCGATACTACGCCAATTGCCTGTATTCCCAGAAAGGCCGGATTTCCGGCCAGGAGACCATCAGCCCCTTCTGGATTGACTATCCTGGATGCAAATATCCCTGTGGCCAAAGTGCCCCAAACTCCTCCAACCCCGTGAATACCTACGACATCGAGAGAGTCGTCATAACCGAGTTGCTCCTTGCATAGCACCGCGAAATAACAAATTACGCCTGCCACTGCGCCGATAATTAACGCGGCGTTTACGCTCACATATCCACAAGCCGGAGTTATTGAGCCAAGTCCGGCCACTGCGCCAGAAGCAAATCCCAGCGTCGTCGGCTTGCTCTTTAGCGCCCATTCAGCCAATACCCACGTGATTGCCCCTATTGCCGCAGCCATGTGAGTCGTGAGAAACGCGTTGCAGGCTATACCGTCCGCCGCAAGTCGGCTTCCGGCGTTAAACCCAAACCAGCCAAACCACAACAAACCTATCCCAAGTAAAGTCAATGGCAGGTTGTGAGGAATGAATGCCCTATGACCATAACCTTTTCGTTTGCCTACAATCATCGCCGCAACCAGAGCCGCTACTCCGCAATTCAAATGAACAACCAGCCCGCCCGCAAAATCCAGGCAACCCAGTTTGCTCAACCAGCCTCCACCCCATACCCAATGACACACAGGCGCATATACCAGCGTTATCCATAGTATCGTAAAGATGATAAATGAACTGAATTTCATCCGCTCAGCAAAAGCCCCCGATATAAGGGCAGGGGTTATTATCACAAACATTCCCTGAAATATAAGGAACGCGGAGTGTGGAATAGTCAGGCCTTCCTTTACCTCTGAGCCTATCCCTCGACCCATCAGGTGATCAAGTCCACCTATAATGCCACCAATGTCAGCCCCAAAAGACATCGAATAGCCGTAGGCGATCCAGATTACGGAAGCCAAACCCATCAGGAAGAAACTATGCATCATGGTCGAAAGTACGTTTTTGGATCTGGTCAACCCACCATAAAAAAGGGCCAAACCGGGTGTCATGAGCAAGACTAGCGCAGAACACACCAGAACGAAGGCCGTATCAGCGGCATTCATGTCTAAAATCCTCCTAACAATCATGCGTGACGTTTTTCTGAAAACGATGTTGATCGAACTTTAGTCGCGGCTTCGAAGCAATCGACTAAATCCAGAAAACTTACAATTTTGACAAAACTAGCAAACGCTGTGCCATCACTAACAAAAAATTAAGCAAACGCACAAAGACATATTATAACAATATGTTGAATAACTTATAGAGTAGCTTGAACGACCGGCGCCCTCAGTCTGGAATACGCTTTTGTAAGAATTGTCAAAAGGAACTACGAATTGGTAGGAATGATAAGCGAAGTTGGGATGTCAGGCTTGTCGTAACACGTAAATTGTAATGGTCTGAGCAGGAAATTCATCCTCATTAATGAAGCTGGTCTTCTTGTTACACAAGAAGCCTTTTCTCCGAAGTCCGCCCATGAAACGATCTACTACCAATCTCTTTCTGTCGGCAATGATCAGGGTTCCATCACCCTTGAGGGCGTTGCGGATTATTTCGGTCAGATGGCCATGAAAGAAATATTCGTAAACGATTTCGGATCCGATAATAAAATCGAAGCGCCCGATATCGACCGGAAATTCCCAGTCCAGGCAGACAAACCGCATTGTATCGTTCAGGACGCCATTGATTTCTGCATTGGACTTTACCGTTTCAAGAGCTTCGGGGACATAGTCGGTAAAAGTTACCCTTGCGCCTCGCATGCTTGCAACCAGACCCGGTAAACCCACTCCGGAACCTAATTCAAGAACTTCCTTGCCTGTGACGCTCAGTTCAGATTCAACGAATCTTGCCAGAGCCAAAGATGAACTGGTTAGTCCCCACCAGAATGAAATGCGGTCGGGGCTTTCCGTTCGAGGTTCCGGAGGAATCATGGTTATTTTGAATTTTCCGACGGCTATTTCTGTACTCTGTCCAGATTCTTGATTCACTTCCCGTTCTCTAATATTATTTGGCTAGAACTGAAATCCTGTGGTATCGGCCAGGCGCCGAGCGCCCAATATGGCCAGTAAGGTTTTAGCATAACATGACAAGCCTAAGACTGAGAACACCCGCAAAAATAAATATTTTTCTCAGAGTGCTTGGTAGGCGCGCTGATAATTATCACGAACTCGAAACCTTGTTTCAGGCCATTGAATTATATGATGAACTCATAATTCGCAAGAAAAAGGCAAACAGGAGATTAATTGTCCGGAACGATGCAGGATTGCAGAATGAAAACAATCTGGTTCTCAGGGCTTTGGAATGGTTGGAAAAACTATGTGATTCTAAGTTTGAAGTGGAAATCGAACTGGTCAAGAATATACCGGTAGCTGCGGGGTTGGGAGGAGGCAGTTCCGACGCCGCCGCCACTCTTTTGGGACTCAAACGACTTCTTGATCTGGATTGGCTTTCTTCTGCAGATATTGAAAGAGGGGCGTTATCGTTGGGAGCTGATGTTCCATTTTTCATTCTGGGTGGAACGGCTATTGGAAGGGGAATAGGGGAAAGACTTACACCTGTTGGTTTGAACTGTGATTACAGCCTATTGTTAGTAAACCCTGGATTTGCTGTCAGCACAGGTGAGATTTTTTCAGCTTTTTCCAAAACCTTGACAGAATTCCCAAAAAAAGTTACTTTACAGGGATTACTTGATCAGGGTGTTGAATTGTCGCAACTGCTGGTTAATGACCTGCAGGGTGTTGCGGAATCAATGTATCCTGAAATTAGGTTGATCAGGGAAACATTAATCGAGTCCGGAGTGACTGAAGCGCTAATGACTGGTAGTGGCCCAACGGTGTTTGCGCTGGGCAGTCTGGAGAAGCTGGAAGCTTTGAAAGACCGTTTTGGTTCAAAATACAGGGTGATACTAACCCGGCCTAGTCCTGGATCCATACTGATTGACTAACAAAAAATGATAAGGCTCTTTAATCGCCTTTATGTTGGGGTGTCGTCAAGTGGCAAGACACGGGTCTTTGGATCCCGCATTCGGAGGTTCGAATCCTCCCACCCCAGCCAATAAATTCGGCGATGACTTTTCGCCAATGAGGTTATACATGCCTTCCAAGACTCGTGAAACCAGAGAAGATCAGAAATCAAGATTATCTGTCGCTATTGAAAACCGCTCCCAGGAGCTCGCAGGACGAGGCCTGTCCGAAAAGGATATGGTCAAGGACCCGCAAATCAAAAGTTTTAAGGCAAAAATAAAACAGATTGATGGCGCAATAGCTAGAATCAACTTTTTGGCCGACCAGAACCTGAAGATGGCCGAAAAAAAAGCCCAGAAGATAGCCCAGGCGGCAGCCGAAAGGGCGGAACTTATCAAGCCTGGCGCAAAACCAAAAAGCAAGAAAAAGGTTGAAGAACCCGTCCCAGAGCCTACCAAAAAGGGCGGCAAGGCCAAGGCCAAGCAAAAGTCCGAGGGGAAAAAGGACTCAAAGTAATTGCTTCAAAGTTTGTAACCTCACTAACCGTGAAAACGTTCAAATTTGACTGATTGGATTCTGAGTAACGCCCGGAATCCAATCGGTGTTCTATGACACCATACCTGATTTTTCCCCTCCTAACGTTCAAGCAGAGAACTTATGGATAATATTAATATATATCAGATATTGCAAAAGCTGGCGCTTCTGGCCCCCGGATTTCTGCTGGCTATCACGGTTCATGAATTTACTCACGGATATATAGCCTACCGTTTTGGCGACCCGACCGCAAAAATGTCAGGACGCCTGACGTTCAACCCGATAAGTCATCTCGATCCAATTGGAACTTTGGCCTTGATCATGACCCAGATGATTGGTTGGGCAAAGCCTGTGCCAATCAATCCCCGATATTTGGCAAACCCAAGAACCGACATGCTTTGGATCAGTTTGGGAGGCCCAGCCGCCAACTTACTGACAGCGACGGTTCTTGCCATAGGATTGCATCTTATTGACTCCATCGCCGGGCATTCCATGATGCGTGGCGCATCTGATTACATAATGCGACCGCTAGTGTTAATTATCTATTTCGGGATTCAGATAAACATCGTACTTGCCATCTTTAATCTTATCCCTGTCCCACCACTGGATGGATTCGGCGTTCTAGCCGGAATACTGCCACGTCGATACGCATATCAGCTCGAGAGACTAGAACCCTATGGATTCATTATCCTGCTTATTCTGCTTTTATCCGGCGTAATATCGTTTGTCATAGAGCCCCCTATAAGGTTCATTCAGGGCCTGCTACTGGGACTCTGAGACCTCCGATGCATTACGAGGTCAAGCTTGAAAACTTCGAAGGGCCTCTCGATTTACTGCTGTATCTGGTGAATCGCAATGAAGTCAGTATACTGGATATCCCCATTGCCCTGATCACCGATCAATATCTGGAAACGCTGAGATTGGCGCAGTCAGTGAATTTGGAGATCGCCGGCGAATACTTGTTAATGGCTTCTTACCTTACCCAAATAAAATCTGCATGCCTCTTGCCTTCAGCATCCTCCGATGATCCTGAGGATGTTGGGGAGGACCCACGTCAGGAACTCATCGCACATTTACTTGAATATAAACGTTACCGGGATGTTTCACGGCTACTTGATTCCTCTCCATTGCTTGGCAGGGAAGTTTTTGGCCGAGGCTGCTATCCGGAACATATCGAGCAAATTGAATCCAGGCCAAACATGGAAGTCAGCCTGAACGAACTGCTCGAAGCCTTGAAAGATGTTATTGACAGAACCCTAAGACCTGATCTGATAGTTGTTGAACCCGAAACTCTAGCGATCAAAGACAAGATCATTTTGATAATTGACTTGATATCACGAAATAAATGGGTCACTTTTCGTTCACTCTTTGAAGATGAGCTCACAAGAGTTCAAATAGTAACAACCTTTCTGGCGCTGCTGGAAGTAGTGAAAATGGGCGCGGCAAGAATTTATCAAGACACTGCTTTTGGGGCCATACTAATATCCAGGCGTTGATGACCCCTGTTAGCCAAATGCTCCGGATATTGGAAGCGCCAGGAACCAGGAGTTTTGAAGGTTTCAATCCGATGACTCTGGCGACTGGTCAGAAAACATCCTGTGGTCTATGCCACTCCACACGATGATCAGTGTCCAATAAAGTCTGAGTCCCCCTGCATGCGCGCAGGGGACCGTTCAAGTCTGATTCCAGCAATTTTCCGGGCTGTCTCAGAAATTCGACATAGGTCTTTTTTCATGCAATAGATCTGTTAGGTCGCATGAAGCTCTTTTGGGGACGAAGTCAGCCCAGAGCTTTTTGTGAAACAGGGCTATTTTAAACCTTTGCCTATGGAGAACGCTTTGCCAAGATTCCGTCCGATGCCGTAATAAGATCTTCCGGAGTCCGGAGCCCACAAAAAGGGCTTTATCTTTTCAACATCCGGGCCTTTCTCACCCAAAACTGATTCATCAGCTTTAATGTCGAGAATCTCTCCTATGAATTGTGTGTGAATTCCTATCTTGTAGGTGTGTATCACTTTGCATTCCAGAACTATCGGAAATTCAGCTACGTATGGAGCGTTTACAACTTCGCTCCTGACAGGCGTCAGTCCGGTCCTGGAAAATTTGTCCGTGTCTTTTCCGGAAACCACCCCGATGAAATCGGCCTGCTCAACGTAATCCTCCGAGGGAATGCTAATGGTAAAGGCCTGTTGCTCCATAAGGCTTCCGTAAGTATATGTGGCCTCACGAACCGATATGGTTACACACGGAGGTGTCGTGCAACAAATCCCTCCCCAGGCTACCGTCATGATATTGGGCTTGCCCGACTTGTCATAAGTGCCAACTATCAAAACTGGGGTCGGATACAAAATGGTTTTGGCGCCAATGGACTTTTTCATAATATTCCTCCTGATGACCTTGTCATGTCTTCCGCAGTGAGTGATACCGTGAGGTTTCAACCGTTTCTCACCGTTTTAGGTGATCACAAATTGCTAAAATGATCAAACAGAATTATTGCAGTCATGGGGTATCAGGTAGAAATCAATTAACAATCATGTTTCGGGGGAGGGGATTAACAAATGAAACAACTTCTATTTTGAGTGGCAATGTCGAACCTGTACGAATCCTTCAATGAGCGATCCTGGAAATGCCTCGAGGCGTTTTCTCCTGCCTGCGCTCAGGTCAGCATGATCATACTGATTGATCGGCAACTAGCGGTAATGGAGTTGATCAAACGGTTCACCGAGTTCAGGCTCAATCATGAGAAACTTGTCAACAGCTATGTTCTTGACGCACTTGAAACAGCCAGGCATCGGAAACTCTTAGCCCGCTTCCAAGAGCTTCAGCCATAAGAAAGTCCGCTCAGCGACAAGACTAATTTTAAGCCAGGTAACGAGAATCAGCGCCAAACTGGAAGGCGCGAAGACGGATGGATATACATGCGGCATACGAAGGGTCTGACAATGTCACGCCGAAGTTAGTCCATATATTGCTGATTGACGTTAAGCCAGAAGAAATGTTAATCATCCATGATGGCTCTCTCATAAATTCTCCAAAAGAATTTATTTAATCAACTTCCGGATGCATTCTCATGGGGGCGCCAAATAATGCCTTACATTAAAAGACACTTCTGGAGTTTTATCAATGGAAATAGATAAGGTTGCCAAAGATATTAATCGATTGAACCTGACCACAAAAAAACTGGCTTCAACCAAGCCTATCGGTGATTTTGCGAGGCTTGAACTGCTTAAAAAAGCCCTGAGCCAGTCACAAGCGATTGCTTTTCATGAATTGTCCAACCAACTCAGCGCATTGCTTGATGATACTCAGAAGAGAATTGACAACTCCCTGGAACAAAGGCGTGAGGTTCTGTTGAAAGAATCCAGGGATGCCGGACTCAATTCCAAACGTTTCGGAGAATATGACAGAATTGATGTTTTTAAGGTTAGCTACAAAGGCAAGAAAGTTTCTCTTGAAATAGGAAGTGAGCCGGTTGCGGAATTTGAGGAGTCGGATGGTTCAATGGCTTGTCTCAGAATTCAGGAAGAACGCAGGAAACTCGAAGAATCATCTTTTAAACGGGAAAGATTTTTTCAGCTTCTCCGATACAGTTATTTCCTGTCGCAGCAAGAGCAGAAAGTTGCCGATCAGTGGGCCCCCATTCGCACGATTTACACATGTTTGACACTAGTGAGGAATCTGGATTCGGAAAGTTTCGTAAAAACCCCTTTATCAAAGCGATTCATCCCTTATACTTCTGCTCAGTTTGTTTTCGATCTTGCCCGGTTTGGTCGTTCCGGATGGACTTGCGGAAACCACATTCTGAGGTCACAGACTCCAAACATGTCTACGGTGGCCGCCAAAAAAACAATGACTTTACCTGATCTGGATTCTCCTGACAAGCTTGGAGCCCAGATAGCGGTTATCAAAATTGTTAAATCGGATTGATAAATGGAACCCTACGAGATACTGGCCCGACTAGCCGAACATGGAACCCCCCCAGACGGAGACGTTGTGCTTCGAATGTCGGTTGGATTAGAAGATACCCTTCAGCGTTTCGAGACCGAGATTCTATCATTCGTATCCGCTGGAGGAGCTGAGCTCAGATTTTTCTACGGGCCATATGGACGAGGGAAAACACACCTTTTGAAGTCACTCCAGGCTCTGGCCAAGCATCGCGGTTTTGTAACAGCATATATCGATTGTCGAGCTGAACAGTCTCCGTTTGCAACGATGGAAGACACATACCGCATGATCGTCTCGTGTATGGAGCCGCCGGATGGATCGAATGGGGTTGGGGTTGAGGCCGTTATCAGGGCGGGACTTAACAATTTTGAAGATGAGCAGTCGATTTCTAACCGTCTCCGGAAGGAGCAAAGGCTTGAGCTGGGTATGAGAAATCTGGTTAGCGCATACATTGAGACATTGTTCAATGATGACAGAAATCAGTATTTAAGGGATTTGGGGATACTTCTGAATGCCGGTGACCATGATTTTACCATGCAGGATTTGTACAGGAGGTATCCTAAAGCGCCGCGACCGCTAGGGAAATTATCCGGGCGAAATGCCGGCCTGTGGGTCAGGTCACTGGCTGCAATACCATCGGTATTAAATTATCCGGGTTTTCTAATCCTGTTCGATGAAACCGAGAAAAGCCACCACATGGCCAACTGGCGTACCCGCAAGCGACATCAACATCTCGTCAACATAAGGAATCTTGTCGATCATGTGGCTACTGGCAATTTCAGTGGGTGCGCCTTTTGTTTCGCTGTGGTCGAGGAGTTTATGGAAATTGCTGGCTCAAGTCTCGAAGCTCTGGCTCAACGTATTGAGCGCATTAATTATGAAGATTTCAATCCCAGGGCCGTATGGACCAGTCTGGATGAACTGACATCGCCGTCGCCAAGTAATGAAGGGTTCTTTCAGGAACTGGGCGCCAGGGTGGTTGATGTGGCTGTTGATGCGGGAATGGACACGTCGCAAATTGATGTCCTGAAAAAAGAGTTTCAGCGATTAGGACAGAAAGCAATTACGGATATATCATCAGGGGCAGTAAGAGAATTCGTCAAGTCTGCGGCTGCCGGAGCAGCTCAACTAATTGATACTGTAAAGGGGACCCGTCATGTCTAGTGACAGCGCCTACGAATTATGGGCACGACTTGGGGCGGAAGGTAAGGCGCCAACAGACATTAGCAGGGCTCATGACGCTGTCAGCCTGTATTCTGTGGGAATCGAGCCATGGATAGATCGGCTTTCTCAAACCTACCTCAGTAGACTTTGTAAGACAAACGCTCATTTCAAACTGGTAATTGCTCCTTATGGGGGAGGGAAGACTCATTTTCTGGTCTCTCTTGGGGCTAGGGCATTGAGCGAAAATTATGCGGTTTCTTACATAGGTTGTTCAGACAATATCAGATTTGACAATTCTCTTGAAATTTATCGCTCTTTTGTTTCCGGCATTACCGTTCCAGGCGCCGGAGGTTCCGGTTTGAGGCAGTTGCTGAATGGATGGATTATCCCCCATACCCTTGAAATGATTGGTGACAAAGCCGTAGATCTCAAACATGCCGGCCACACATGGCTGAACAGTCTGTATGCCTCAGAATATCCGGAACCATCTTTTGCACGTGTTTCTACCACCGCATTGAAGGAACTGATAGATCCTGGGTCAACCAGGATCCAGGACGCTTCTTTCAGATGGCTACGTGGCGAGATAGACACATTGACACGCGACGAAATGTCTTACCTCAGAATATCCCCGATCCCTGCGAAAGAACGAAACGAATTTGGCCGCCGCATGCTTCTGTCGATGTGCAGGTTTGTCAGGATGTTTGGACTAAACGGAACGGTCATGCTGTTTGACGAAGTTGAGACACTCTTCAACGCGAAAGGAAGAGCTCTTCTAAGAGTCCTGGCCGCGATGCGTGTTCTTATTGATTTGCCTGTTGGGGTCTCTGGCGGTGTTCCGCTATTTGCAATATTTTCGGCTGTGCCAGATATTCTCGAACAGTTTCATAAATATCAGGCTCTAAAACAACGACTGGATGTTGTTGGGGCTTCCTTCAGTGAGGGAAACAACTTTGCTCCGCAAATACACCTTGGAACTGTTGGCTCTCAAAAAGAATTCCTCGTCTCATTGGGGATGAAGCTATTAAGATTGGGTGAGTTGGCTACGGGACACGCCTTTGACATGGACGTGCAGTCCAATAACATCAGAAAACTGGCAACCGTAGCTGATGAAAGAGACCTCGATATCAATGCGAGGCGTTTGTTTGTCAAGTCATGCGTAAATTTACTGAATCACCAGACCTGTCAGGGGGAACGAGAATATTCTGAGATCGAACTTCAACACAGATACAGAGGGTCATTTGAAGATTTAATGATTGGAGATCCAGAGGAATTCGAATTGTGAAAAAGGGATGGATGACATTTGATCTAAGGACATGGTTTAAAAGCCTGTTTAGGTTTCAGGATGTATCAAGGTCTGAACCTGTGGAAACATTGGGGAACTCCTGGGAATTTACGCCACCGCCAACATTCAAGTGGCCTGAATCAAAGATTGATGCGCCGGTTGTTGAGCCCGATCCGGAACAGAACCAGGAAGACCCCGAACAATCAACTGTGGAGTTGGCGTCGGCTCTTGTTGATGATTCAATGAGAATCACTGAAGTATCAACACTAGACGATGCAGACTCACTTACGGGTAATGTTCTCAAGTCTGACGCTGTCCTCGCTCATTCCTCCGTGTCTGTTGAAGCCAGAAAAGCAATCCTTGCATTACGGTTAGGTCAAGTGCTGGAATCAAAGGTTCTGGAGCTAAGCGTCGGAACCACCGATCTTGAAGAAAAACTCAGGCAATCCGTTGACAACGCCATTTCTGGCATTCCAGAGTTCATCCTGCTGGATGCGGCGTGGGGCGCCGGGAAGACTCACGCTCTAACTATCCTGCAGGCGCTCGCTCGATCCAAAAAATTTGCAACTTCTTTTGTTGTAATGGACGGTGTTTCCACTACTCTGTCGAATCCCATGGACCTAATGAGCGAAGTAATGTCATCGATTCGCTTCTCGGACGATCCAGCGTCATGTGACCTTTCGTATCAGTTGGCAAAGGCCAAGGGACAGACACTTTTTGATTATTTTGACAGGAAAGGCGCTCATTTTATTGCCGATACGCTCAGATCTCTCCCCGATGAGGCTTTTTTGGATCCTGAAGCCATGGACGTGATCACTGAGTATCTCTCATTAAGAATGCCCAAGGCGTCCGCTGATTTCGAGTTGCAAAGAAGGTCTTACAAACCCAAACTCAAGACCATAAAGGCTTCCAAAGTTGAAGAAAGGGCCCCGCGCTTTGTTGCCCTCCTGGAGGAATGGGCAATCTTTTCGTCAGCAATGGGGTGTAATGGACTACTGGTGATTCTTGATGAACTTGACGTGGAATACGGGCATTCCGCAGGAAGATCAAAAACCGATCAAGACCTGCGACAACGCCGAAAAGAGCTTCTGGAACAACTGGGCCATCTGCATGACGCTCCCTTGATATTAGCCCTGGCTGCAGCTCCCGGTGGGGATACCGATAATGAGGAAAATGATCCAGTCAGAGATATCCTCAAATGTTTCGGTAACAAAATGAAACATGTCACCATCAATCCACTCAGTAAAAGCGATTTCAGGGCACTGCTCGATCGTTTGCTCAACCTCTACATGCAAGCTTATGGTCTGAGCAGAGATAGCTTCAGTCATGAAATGACCGAAAAACTGTTTTCCGACCTGTTCGATCGTTATCAGCAGAACCCTAACGCTGTCGTAAGACGCTTCGTTAGAAGCGCCATAGAGAGCATGGATGTATATTTTGTCCAACGCCCAACGTTGTGTCCCAACCCCTTGAAAATGGAAAAGGATATATTTAGTGAGCTCTGACAGGGAAATCGTCGGTGCGCTTGGGGGATGCGCTGAACCATTCCTGGGCAAATTCAGCTCATTGACCGAAGTCCAGAAGAGGGCTAGCCCGGAAATATTTTCCGGTAAGGATGTTATGCTTGCTTCTGCGACCGCTTCCGGAAAAACAGAAGCCATAGTCGTTCCAATTGTGGCCCGGATCAGGGGCGCAGGCGCATTTTCAGGAAAACCCGGTGTTGTTTTCCTCCTGGGGGAAGGAAGAAGTTGAAACGGCGAAGTTGGTGATAAGTCATCTGATAGATGAGGAGTTCTTGTTTCTTTCCAACAACCGGCTAATGCTGGGTGGAAAAATTCTCGGATGATGTCCAGGATTTCAGAGCGTTTTTTCACTGCAATTTCGATTCTGGCCCCAATACTACCCCTGTTGTTGACCAGCTTACAGGTCAAACCATAGGGCATATCAAACCGGGTTTTGTTAAAGCTTCTCAATGGTTCATCACTTCGCTCCGTAAGTCCTGCAGGCTTCGTTCTGTCAGGAAATGTAATCATCCAGGAAGTTAGAAATCTTTCATGCCGAGCTCACGACGTTACGAAAGCTATTGATGAAATCAGTAGATCGATAGCTCGTTATTTGGGAGTTGGCCGATTTCACAAATACCTTCCTGTTGACATACAGTCTCAGGTGATCGTCGGGATGTTTGACATTGACGGTTTCCTGAAATGGGCTGTATCATGCAAAATCAGGCGCATTCATACCGCCACTAAACATTCAGACATGATTCGTTCATTGTTGTCTGACTGTCGCATCGGGCAGAAACAAAATCCTGATGTTGGCAGGGCCACATACTGACACGAGATTTTTAACGCATCCACTGGTCTTTTCCGGTTCATCATGAATCTACAAGGCTTCAACTGGAATTCGGGGTATCGTATCCTGATCGAAACCGTTCCTGTACATCCGTGGCCAGGATGAATGCAGAAACTTTTTCTTTTGTTTGAGAATATTTGAGCATTTCTGACAATCTGGAAGCGCTTGTTGATTAAGATTCTCCATGTTATAGTTTTGACAAGGTCACAACGCGCACGAAACTCGTTCCTGGTGAGATTTGAGAGGATTAATGGGTAACATGTTCTTATTGCTTTATTGAGACCCAATTCGGACACGGTTGATCAAAAATGGCTACCCAATATGTAAATAACTATGCGGTATTTCGAGTAACTTCACGGGCTGCCTACGCTGTTCTGCTGAGCTACTGCGTTATCGGATTCGTGTTCCTGGGGGGATGTTCTTCGCAGGACAATCACGTGGAAGTCGATTTCTCAAGGAAAATAGCTGTAGATAAGCCAATGGCAAGTGAATCTTCCAAGCCGAAAATCCGTATAGCCATTGGCGCAATGATTTCGCCAAAGGAAACCTTTTCCTCATATCAGGATTTGATGAACTATTTGGGTGTGAAGCTGGACAAACAATTTGAGATAGTTCAGCGCAAAACCTATGATGAAATTAATGAAATGCTGGGTAGGGGAGAGGTGGATCTGGCGTTCATTTGTTCGGGGCCTTATGTCATTGGCAAGGAAACCCATAATCTCCAACTTGTTGTTGCTCCGGAGGTTAATGGTTCACACTTTTACAACTCTTATCTGATTGTGAACACAGGTAGCCAATCCATAAGTCTCGATGACCTGAGGGGCAAGACGTTCGCTTTTACCGACCCTGATTCTAATTCCGGTAAACTGGCGCCTACCGCAATGCTTGCAAAAATGGGTGAATCTCCCGAAACATTTTTCAGCTCTACAACATATACCTATAGCCACGACAATTCGATCATGGCGGTTTCTAAAGGAATGGTCGATGGCGCTTCGGTTGACGGTCTTATATGGGATTATTTCAACAGGACTAATCCTGAAATAACATCCAGTACTAAAATCATTGGCAAATCAGAAAACTACGGCATCCCACCGGTGGTTGCAGGAAAAAGCCTGCCCCATGAAACCAGGAATGAAATCAAGGAAGCGCTTCTAAGAATGAACTCAGATCCTAAGGGCAGGGAAATTCTCAAGAGGCTGATGATTGACAGATTTGTAGAGGCGCAGGATTCGTGGTATGACTCAATACGAGAGACCATGACGCTCAAACGGCGTAAATAGGGGCCTGAAATGGGCTTTCACAGTCTGAAAACCAAACTCCTGGTGGCCGTTTCGGCATTGGTCATCACCAGCGGGCTCTCGCTTTCTTTGCTGGTATCAGACCAATACAGTGACAGCCTGATAGAATCTGCGATGTTACAGGCTGAGAATCTTGCCCATGCGCTTGCTCTGGAATCCACTGACAAAATTCTCACACACGATCTGGTATCCCTCCAGAAATCACTGGATCACCAGTTGAAGAGCAATAAATCGATATCCTATCTTTTCGTCCTGCGTGATGGCCAGGTACTGGCTCACACCTTCCGGAGCGGTTTTCCTCAAAAACTCTTGGAAATTAACCAGGTTGCTTCCGAGGAAAAGGGTAGCGGACAGAAGATAATGTCCATGACCGGGGAGAAGTTTATTGATATCGCCTGGCCCATCTTCGGAGGTAAAGCAGGAGTCCTGAGGCTGGGATTTACGGAAAAGTACCTTGATCAACAGGTCAACGAGCTTCGTTGGAAAATGATTTCCATTACTGCTGGAATTTTGATCTGCGCTCTGGTGGGTACATTGTTTTTTGTAAGGCGAATAACTCTTCCTATGGGGCAATTGGCCAAGGCTGCGGAATCATTAAAGAGAGGTAAGTGGGATGTCAAGGTTGATGTGACAGGCCAGGATGAGGTGGCTATCCTGGCAAATTCCTTTGACAATATGGCTACTAGGCTGAAAAAAAATACCGACCTCTTACAATCCCAGAAACAGGAACTGGAACGGCTGCATAGTCAGACAAGATCATTTTGCGAGATTGTGAGGGAACTTGGATCATCGCCTAGTCTCGGGGAACTCGGACAAAATCTCATCCACCGGCTCCAGGAAATAGTCCTGAACGATGAGTTGGCAATCCTGTTCCTGAATGATAACAGGGACTACATGTTTACCATTACTGAAAGCGGATTCACGATCACCCGTGATCCTGACATGATAGATCAGTTGTCACAGATTGTTGATACACTCAAGAGCTCTGTCATCCATGAAAAAACTTATATGCAGGGATCAATAATTCCCGAGTCACTGAAAAAGGGTGTCAGGCAGGCTGTCGTTCCCATTATGGCGAATGGAAAGGCCTACGGGATTCTCGTAATCGCATGTTCCCCATCGTGCAAGTGTGGCGCCGAGGATATGAGCATGATAGATCTCATATTGGATCATGCCGGCGGCGTCATAAAGCGCTCAGTTGACCATGAGGAAACCATAATTAACCTTCAGCAGAAACTCGAGGCTTCTTCAGAATTTGGTGGCATAATTGGCAAAGATCCCAAAATGCAGGTCCTGTTCAGGCTCATAGAAGATATCGCTCCAACTGACGCAACCGTCCTGATTCAGGGAGAGAGTGGATCGGGCAAAGAGCTCGTGGCAAAAGCCATTCACGAACACAGCGACAGAAGAGACAAGCCTTTCGTTGTAATCAATTGCTCAGCTTACCCTGAAACCCTTCTGGAAAGTGAGCTGTTTGGTCACGAGAAAGGGGCTTTTACCGGCGCAATCAGGCAAAAGACTGGAAGATTTGAGCAAGCGAATGGTGGAACCGTCTTTCTCGATGAGATCGGAGAAATAACTCCGCAGGCGCAGGTCAAGCTCCTGAGAGTTCTGCAAACACAGCGTTTTGAGAGAGTTGGGGCTGATCAATCAATCTCTGTAAATGTCAGGATCCTGGCAGCAACCAACAGGAATCTTCTGTCAGAAGTTCAGAAAGGTAATTTCCGGGAGGACCTGTTTTATCGGCTGAATGTCATCCCTGTCAATGTTCCGCCTTTGAGGGAAAGGCGAAATGATATTCCGCTCCTGGTAAGGTATTTTTTGAAACGTTTTTGTAATGAGCTTGGTAAAACGGTTCCGGAGATTATACCGGAAGCCATGAAGATACTCACAGATTATTCATGGCCAGGCAACGTTAGGGAACTCGAAAATACGATTGAACATTCTGTGGTGAGGTCTAAGGGCGCGGCCATTGAGGCGGGTGATATGCCGGCGTCAGTCAGGGGCCCTGAAATCAACTCCCCTAGCAGGATGGCGCCCAAACTTTTTGAAAACGAAAAAAGCTTCCTCGAAAAAGCGCTTGCAAGAAACGCATGGAACAAGAAAAAAACGGCCCAGGAATTGGGAATCGGCAGAAGCACGCTTTATTCAAAACTTAGAAGATACGGGTTGGACAAAACTGTCATGCACTGATTCATCTGCTTTTTTCCTATCGGAATGCTCCCAAACATATTCTCCCCAGTGTTTTTCTAATTCGGCCCAATTCTGCCATCGACGCGAACATCTCCGGGATCAAATAACGCGCACACATGAGCGCGATTTATGTACACACATAACTAGCTAATATAACCGATCAAACTGACTATTTGATGTTTTATGTCCATATTTAATACACAGGACGCCGTGTCATCGTAGTGACTACTCCCCCTTTAACATTGCCATTAGTAAACTACCACATGTGCCCTTATTGGACCCCTTTGTCCGGAATAATCCTAAAAGTTAATGGGTTATCCGGATCTGTTAGCAGAGGCGGAACCTCCCGGACAAATCCGATCGCAGTTGCCGAGAGCATGGCACGAAGATTGTAACACCGCAACGTAAAGTGCAGGAAGGTCCCAGAGATGCGCAAAGACATAGCAATAATAAGCTCTAGCGAGAATATGACAGACTCGCTGAAGCTGGTCATCGAGTCGTTAGGCTTTACGGCGCATTCCTTTAAATCTCTTGAGATTGCGTCAACCAGTCCTGAAATCAGCACATCTTACCTGGCCCTGATTGATCTGGATAGCGTGAAACCTGACTCCAGCAGTTTGAAAAAACTTCGGAAACTGTTTGTTAATCTGGAGATAATAGGATTGTCCACCCAGAATTATCACCCTGAATTGAGAGAAGCGATTAGAGACAGCGTGTTCACGTCCTTGATCAAGCCGCCTTATGAGGATGAGCTAATTTATTGGATCAAGAGCCTGATCAACCAGATCTCTGTAAAAGATGCTGGTGATGACAGGAAAGAATCGCTCTCATAATATCAGAAACACGGGGCGCTAGTTGATCAATCTCAACTGAAACATGAGGAGTAGATAATGAAGAAGGTTAGCGAAATCATGGACCGGCGAGAATTCATAAAAGCCGGTGGACTGGTGGGGGTAGGGGTGGCGGCGGCCGGCGCAGTCATAGTCAAAGACCGGACAGGGCTTTCGACTGAGGACTCTACCGGCGAAAAGACTGCCAAAAATGTGAATACCCTGAAAAATCTTAAACCTCAGGCCGGAGAAGATGATCATGTGAGAATGCAGCGAGAACTTGAGACGGCTTTGTCCAAGCCTGTCGAGAAGCGCAAATGGATCATGGTTATAGATACCAGGAAGTGTGTAGGCTGTCAGGCCTGCACGATAGGGTGCGTAGCGGAGAATAAGCTTCCGCCTGGCGTTGTCTACAGACCTGTGATTCAGAGAGAGGTTGGGGAATATCCTAACGTGTCTCTTCATTTTCTGCCTCGGCCCTGCATGCAGTGTGAAAAACCTTCCTGCGTACCAGTCTGTCCGGTCAAAGCTACATGGAAACGTCCTGATGGTGTTGTGGTTATAGACTATGACAAGTGTATAGGATGCAGATACTGCCTCAACGCCTGTCCTTACGCTGCACGAACCAGTGACTTTGGTCGCCTGTACACCTCTGGCGAAGCGTCCGGGGCGCCCGAAGGCAATCAGCGCCCGATTTTTGGGGCTCCAGCGCCGTGGGAAGCTGTCCCGAGCTACGAATACGGCAAGTCATGGAACCGGAAAGACCATGGCTCCCCTGTAGGAAACGCGAGAAAATGCCATTTCTGTCTCCATCGTCTGGAAGTTGGTCTGCTTCCAACCTGTGTAACGACCTGCATTGGCAGAGCAACCTACTTTGGGGATTCGAACGACCCACAAAGCCTTGTTACAAACCTGATAACAAAATACAACGTTCAGACGCTTCTGCCGCATTGGGACAACAAGCCCAATTGCTATTACATCGTTTAAGGAAAGGGGTTTGTTCCATGTCTATACAATCTGGATCGGTTGCTGCGGTGGATCATACAAAATTTTCTTCCGGCTGGACAAAACTGCTCTGGCCTGTTTGGGCTATATTTCTTATTGCGGGAATTGCCGGGGTTTTCATGAGAATAACCCATGGCCATAATCTTGCCGGTTATGGGTCCTATGTTCCCTGGGGTTTGTGGATCGGGGTTTATTTTGTTGGGGTTGGTATATCAGGTGGAGCTTTCATCTTGGGAACACTAGGCTATTTATTCGGCGTCCAGGGTTTTTCAAGAAATTCTGATCTGAGAATATCGATCATTCTGAGCGTGTCTGGCCTATTACCCGCTTTTCTCGGAGTGTGGCTTGATTTAGGTCGCATGGACCGTATGATGAACATTCTGATACATCCTTCATTCACCAGCATGATGGCGTTCAATGCCTGGATGTATAACATCTTCCTGATAATTGCGGCGCTCACTTGGTTCCTTAGCTTCAGGGACAGTAGTCCATGGCTCAAACCACTTCTCATCCTAGGGATGTTTTTCTCAATACTGTTTCCCAGTCAAAGCGGAGTCTTTTTTGAAGCTGTTCGCACAAACGAATTCTGGAGGAGCCCGCTGCTCTCAATGCTGTTCTTTGTTTCCGCCATAACCCTCGGAGGCGCATCACTGCTTTTTGTCAGAAGCGCAATGTTAAAGAAGTCGGCCACGAGTGAAGACTTGTCTGCCCTGGATTCCGCTCTTAATATCCTTAGGGCCACAACACTGATTGGGCTACTGGTATATGTAGTATTCGAATTTGCTGAGTTTTCGATAACATTCTGGAATCCAGGCGCTCATTCACCAAATGTTGAATTTCTTCTGTTTGGTGACTACAGGATCGTATTTTGGGGTATTCATCTGGGACTGGGGGTTGTTGTCCCATTCCTGATGTTGTCAACCGGAAACACAAGGTTATGGGTAATTGCAAGTTTGCTGTCTATTATAGGTTTTGGGGCAGCCAGGCTTTGTATATTGATTCCGGGGCAGGTCGTAGGGCAAATTCCCGGAATTCAGGAGGCCTTTCAGGACCCAAGGCTCTCTTACGTTTATCATATAACCACCATGGAATATCTCGTCGTCCTGCTCATGATAGCTGTCGGGATGACCGTATTTTACGTAGGTTCATTGCTCAACAAGTTTTTTGAATCCAGTTCCGGCGCAAGGTAGAGAGGTTATCATGAGCGACAATAACAGAAAAAAGAACACGGATACATCGAGAAGGCGTTTTCTTGCGGGTGGCGCAATGCTGGGCGCTGGAATGGCCCTCGGGTCAGTATCAGCCACCGAGGCAAGTCAAAAAAAAGAACCTTCAATCATAAACAATTCCAGACCAGACACCGTTTATGATCTGTCAAAAGCCTCCAACAGGATATATACGGCATGTCTTCAGTGCAACACCGGTTGCGGCATATCAGCCAAGATAAAGGATGGGGTTATTGTCAAGATTGATGGCAATCCTTACAATCCGTGGACCATGCTTCCTCATCTGCCTTATAGCACTCCGGTTGATACGGCCGCCGCTGTAGATGGCTCCATTTGTCCCAAAGGTCAGGCCGGTCTACAAAGCGCCTATGATCCTTACCGGATTCGCAAGGCGCTCAAGAGGGCGGGCAAGAGAGGTGAAAACAAATGGATAACAGTCCCGTTTGAACAGGCTATCAAGGAGATAGTGGAAGGAGGCAAGCTTTTTGCCCAAGTGCCTGGAGAGGAAAACAGAAATGTTGAGGGCTTGGACAAAATCGCAGCCATTAAGGATCCAAAGCTCATGAAGGCTCTATCAACGGATGTAAAGGCCATACTTGACGAAAAGGACAAAGATAAGAAGAAGGCTCTGGTTGAGGAGTTCAAGCAAAAACATGCGACGGACCTGGACAAGCTCATAGATCCGAATCACCCCGACCTTGGCCCAAAGAACAACCAGATTGTGGTTTCATGGGGGAGGTTAAAGGCCGGCAGGTCAAATCTATACACACGATTCGCCGACAGTCTGGGTACAACGAACGCCCACGGTCATACTACCGTTTGCCAAGGATCACTTTATTTTACCTGCAAGGCCATCAGCGAACAATACATTGATGGAAAATTCACAGACGGTCAAAAATTTTACTGGCAGGCGGACACTGAAAATAGCAAGTTTGTTTTCTTCGTTGGGGCCAATTTATTCGAAGGAAACTACGGGCCTCCTAACCGGTCGGTTCGCCTGACCAGAAACCTGGTCAGTGGTGAAACCAAAATAGCGGTGGCTGATCCAAGATTTAGCAAGTTGGCTTCAAAGGCCTGGAAATGGCTTCCCATAAAACCTGGCGCTGACGCTGCTCTAGCTTCGGCCATGATCGCCTGGATCATTGAAAACAAGAGATACGACGAAAAGTTCCTTGTTAATGCAAACAAGGCCGCTGCAACCGCAGCGGGTGAAACAAGCTGGACGAATGCGACATGGCTGGTAGAATGCAAGGATGGTAAGCCGGGAAAACTGGTCAGGGCCTCAGACATCGGATTGATTCAGCCGGAAACCCGAAAAACCAAGGATGGCAAAGAATATCAGGAAAAATTCATGGTCGCAATGGTTCAGGGCGTTCCTACCGTTGTTGATCCCAATGATACCAAGACACCTGTGGTTGGAGATCTTTTTGTCGATACAAAGCTTCCGGACGGGACTGAGGTGAAGACCGGGTTACAGATAGTGCTAGAAAGTTCAAGGCAAAAAACCCTTAAGGAATGGGCTGACATTGCCGGAGTAAAAGAATCGGATGTCGTAGATGTCGCCAGGGAACTTACCAGCTATGGAAAAAGAGCCGCAGTCGATATCCATCGGGGTCCCGCACAGCACACCAACGGTTTTTACAATGTGCTTGGCTGGATGACAATCAACATGCTCATAGGTAATTTTGACGCAAAGGGCGGCATGGCTAAAGCCACGACGTATGACACGATGGGCAAGGGGAAGCTGTATGAACTCGGTGTGAATCCCGGGAAAATGGGGGCATTCGGGATCAGCTCCATACGTCATGGGGTAGATTATGAAAAAACCACAATATTTAGCGGTTATCCAGCCAAAAGGAACTGGTACCCGTTAAGCAGTGACATTTATGAAGAAATAATCCCGTCCATAGGTGACGCATATCCATATCCGGTGAAAGCTCTTTTCATGTACATGGGAGCTCCGACTTACTCGCTGCCGGCAGGACAGACTAACATAAAAATACTGTGCGATCTCGAGAAATTGCCCCTTTTTGTTACCAGTGACATTTTGATCGGAACCACCTCCATGTATGCGGACTACATCTTTCCGGATCTTTCATATCTGGAGCGCTGGGAGTTCCAGGGTAGCCATCCCAGCATGACCTGTAAAGTCCAGCCGGTTCGACAGCCGTCCATGGCCCCAATCCCTGAGAACTGCAAAGTGTTTGACGCCGAGATGCCTATCTGCTTTGAAAGCATGCTGTTTGGACTAGCCGAAAAGATGAATCTGAAGGGATTCGGAAAGGACGCATACGGTTCGGGGCTTGACCTGAGACATTTCGATGATTTTTATATCAGGGCCGTGGCTAACCTGGGATTCGGTGAAAAACCAGACGGTTCTGATTGCGTGCCCGATGCTGATGATAAAGAGATCGAAACTTTTGTCAAGGCAAGGGGAAGTTTACCAAAGACGGTATTCGATGTTGACAGGTGGAAGAAAATCGCTGGAGACAAGGCGTGGCCCAAAGTTGTTTACGTCCTAAACAGGGGTGGTCGTTTTGAGGATCATGACAAGGCTTACAAAGGTTCGAGATTGGCGCATCCTTATGGAAAGCTCCTTAACATGTATCAGGAAAAAACAGCGGCTACTGTCCATTCAGGCACTGGCAAGAAAAATGCCGGATACTGCCAGTATATTCCGATAATGGACTATCATGGAAAGCAGCCTGACGATTTAAGAAAGGGATATGATCTGGTATTAATAACCCACCGCTCCATTGTTCATACAAAAAGCAGGACTATAACCAATCAGTGGCTGTATCCGCTCATGCCAGAGAACCCTATCCTGATAAATCCATTGGATGCAACAAAGTTTAATCTCAAGGACGGCCAAAAGGTTAAGGTAGTAAGCGCTACAAACCCTGGAGGAAACTGGGACCTTGGAGCCGGCTCAACCAAACCGATGACCGGTTCGCTAAAATTTACACAAACCATGAGACCTGGAGTCATTAGCTTTGCCCTCGGTTTTGGTCACTGGGCAACCGGAGCGGCTGATTTTCTGATTGACGGCGTCAAGATAAAAGGCGAGCCTAAAAGGGCTGCGGGGATTCACGCAAACGCCGCCATGTGGATCGATCCGGCCCTCAAGAATACCTGTATGCTTGACCCGGTAGGCGGTAGCGTCAGCTTTTATGACACTCACGTAAAACTTGTTCCAGCATGATATCGGTTGAAACGTTAACGTAAAACAGACCGGACGAAAGTACCGGTTGATAAGAGAAACGGTCACCGCCTTTGCATTCCTCAGGGAACATATGACTGGCAATGGCGGAACCGTTTTTCCTGTTCGGAAACCAGATACATTGATGCAGTTAATACGGTGACTCCGCACGAAATTGGTAATGGAAACTTCACCGGCACGAAGAAATAAAATACTTCTCCCTAAATTTGAAAGCCACATTCACGAGACTGATCAAAACAGGAACCTCGATCAATGGACCGATCACCGTAGCAAAAGCCTCACCAGAATTTATTCCAAACACAGCGATGGCCACAGCGATGGCAAGCTCAAAATTGTTGCTTGCCGCGGTAAAAGACAGTGTAGCGGTTTTCGGATAGTCGGCCCCAATCTTCTGCCCAATCCAGAAACTGATCACGAACATGACCACAAAATAAACTACCAAGGGAATTGCTATCCTGACTACATCGAGCGGGATTGTGAGAATCAGGTTGCCTTTCAGACTGAACATGACGACTATGGTGAATACTAGGGCTATTAGAGTGAGAGGACTAATTGTTGGGATAAATTTCTTTTCATACCACTGTTTGCCCTTGATCTTCAGCATTATGAATCTGGTGAGAATCCCACCGATAAAGGGAATGCCAAGGTATATGAATACGCTCTCGGCGATCTGTCCCATACTGACCTGAACGATGCTACCACTCAAACCAAAAAGAGGAGGCAGCACAGTAATAAAAAACCATGCATATACGCTGAAAAAGATGACTTGAAAAACACTGTTAAGCGCCACGAGTCCTGCAGCGTACTCGGTGTCTCCTTCAGCCAGTTCATTCCAGACAATTACCATGGCAATGCATCTGGCCAGTCCTATCATGATCAGGCCAACCATGTACTCCGGGCGATCAGGCAAAAATATTATAGCCAAAAAGAACATGAGGATAGGTCCAATAACCCAGTTCTGAGCCAACGAGACCGCGAGGATTTTTCCATCACGAAAAACATTCCCCATCTCTTCATATCTGACTTTTGCCAACGGTGGATACATCATGAGTATCAGCCCGACTGCGATAGGTATGGATGTGGTCCCTATCTGCATCCCGGCAATAAAACGTGTAATGGACGGGGTATAGTATCCTATGGCTATTCCCAGAGCCATTGCAGCAAAGATTATCAGAGTTAGTAAACGATCTGTTGATGATAGCCTTTTGGCGGTCTGCATGTCAGTTGTCCCCTCCATATTTTCAAGTGAGGCCAAGTCTAAAGGTCTTGTCCATTTAAAACTCTTCAGCGGATCAATCAATGCATGAATCCGTGGGCATCCTTTTTAAAATAAGTTCAAGTCTCTCTGTGTCCAGCCCAATTGTCGGGTCGTCACTTAAAGTGGTCTCGAGCCATGAGATTAAACCCATCACCGCCTT
The DNA here is from genome assembly GCA_903896745.1 of uncultured Desulfomonile sp. Classification (GTDB taxonomy): domain Bacteria; phylum Desulfobacterota; class Desulfomonilia; order Desulfomonilales; family Desulfomonilaceae; genus CAITZA01. Next base: position 28,464 of record CAITZA010000211.1, read on the forward strand.
GTCGGAATGATTTTCGGAAAGCCTGTAATACACCCATCTTCCCGTTTTGCGCGCCTCGACCAGATTTGCTGTCCTTAGAACAGACATGTGTTTAGAGACAGTAGAAGGCGCCAAGGCAATGAACTCGATCAATTGGCAAACACACAATTCCCCTTGTCTCAAGGCCATTAGCAAACGAACCCTGTTTTTGTCAGAGATCGCCTTGATTAACGCAAGCAAATCCTTCATGAACGTACCCGATGTTTCGCCACATAACGAAGTATTAGGAATGAATACCTTCGTCCACCGATTTGTGTCAAGTCAGGAAACAATTAATTATGAAACTAATGATAAAATGTTTGAAGAGCTATCCAAGATGTAATATTGTACGCAATCCGGTAATCCAGACAAAATTCTAACACTAATCTAGCTTGCGGTCTGACGGACTGTTATGTACAAATTGAGAGCGCAGAGTCCAATAATATTAAAATGTTAATTAAACAGGTATTGGAAAGGAGTTAAGGAATGGGCGCACGCAAGATCTTGATGTTGGTCGGAGACTATGTGGAAGACTACGAGGTTATGGTTCCCTTTCAGGCGTTGCAGATGGTTGGCCATACTGTTCACGCCGTATGTCCTGAGAAGAAGGCGGGCGAGTTAGTCAGAACTGCAATTCATGACTTCGAAGGCGATCAGACCTATAGTGAAAAAAGGGGTCATAATTTTTCTCTTAATGCTACATTTTCTGAAATCAGAGCTGAAGAATATGACGCTCTGGTCATCCCAGGAGGTAGGGCGCCTGAGTACATTCGTTTGAACCGAACGGTTCTTGAAATTACACGACATTTTCTCGAGACTGGAAAACCTGTTGCTGCAATTTGTCATGGCGCCCAAGTGTTAGCGGCTGCCGGGGTATTGACTGGCAAATCATGCTCCGCGTATCCTGCGGTAAGCCCTGACATCCATTGCGCTGGTGGTAAATGGATGGACATCCCATTGGACAAGGCTTTTGTAGATGGCAATCTGGTGACAGCTCCGGCGTGGCCTGCCCATCCGGACTGGCTGGCAAA
>CAITZA010000212.1 GCA_903896745.1 uncultured Desulfomonile sp.
ATACTTCTCAAGGAAGTTCCTGATCCGACACGGTTCGGGGTTCCGGCCCTGGAAGGAGAGAAGGTTCTGTACATTCTCGAAAAACCCAGTAATCCCCCGTCGAGTTTTGCTGTCACGGGCATATACATGTTTGACTCACAGGTTTTTGATTTCATAAAAGGATTGACGCCATCAGAGCGGGGTGAACTCGAGATAACGGATGTTAATAATCTTTACATAAACCAGGGCGCCATGACTTGGTCTATGCTTGATGGTTGGTGGACGGACGCTGGAACATTTGATTCTCTACTGAAGGCCTCCAACCTGGTTGCGCAGGGAGGCGCCAACAAGATTTGAGCCCAAAAATATCCAAAATAAAATTCAGGGAGCCTGATCACAAACCGATTGATGGGGTAATCCTGCAGTCATTAAAAGTTGTTCCTGATGAACGTGGAAGACTTATGGAGATAATGCGTCGGGATGACAGTTTTTTCGACGGCTTTGGCCAGGTATATCTGTCAACAGTGTATCCGGGCGTTGTAAAGGCCTGGCATTATCATAATCTTCAGGTGGATCGCTTTACATGCGTCAGAGGTATGGTTAAGGCTGTTTTGTACGATGATCGCGAGGGTTCTCCAACCCGTGGTTCGCTGAACATTTTTCATATAGGAGAATATCAGCCAGCTCTCATCGTCATACCTGCCGGAGTTTTTCACGGCTGGAAATGTATCAGCGAGTATGAGGCTTATGTCATAAACATTCCGTCTGAACCATATAACCGCACAAACCCTGACGAGTTCCGTGTTGATCCCCATTCCGGTGCGATTCCATACGATTGGAGCCGCAAAGACGGATGATTTTCCAAGCTGTCGCTGATATACGGACAGCCTGGATTTCCTGCGGAGGTTCAACCGCGATTATCGATTCAAAGAGGGGCTAATGAATATTCTCGTTACAGGTGGATGCGGATTTATCGGAAGCAATTTCATAATCTACATGCTCGGGAAATATCCCGATGTCAATATAGTTAATCTGGACCTTCTGACCTATGCCGGCAACCTGGAAAACCTTAAATCCCTGGAGTCGTCTCCCAGATACAGATTCGCCAGAGGAGACATTACAGACAGAGACATAGTTTCGGTGCTGGCCTCGGAAAAACCCCAAGCTATCGTCAATTTTGCCGCCGAATCCCACGTTGATAGATCAATTATCGATCCCTCAGCTTTTATTAAAACGAATATCATGGGGGTTCAGGTTTTACTGGACGCATGCAGGGAATTTAACATCCCGCGTTTTGTCCAGATTTCGACTGATGAAGTCTATGGATCTCTTGGACCGGTCGGTTCATTTTCCGAAAGTAACCCATTGGAACCCAATAGCCCATATTCTGCTTCTAAAGCGTCCGCTGACCTGCTGGCTCACGCATATTTCAAAACCTATGGCCTCGATGTCGTTATTACCAGATGCTCCAACAATTATGGCCCATACCAGTTTCCTGAAAAACTCATTCCATTAATGATTACCAACGCTCTGGAAGACAAGGTGTTGCCGGTGTACGGAGATGGGTTGAATGTTAGGGACTGGATACACGTGCTGGATCATTGCAAAGCCGTAGACATCGTCATGAGAAAGGGCTTGCCCGGACAGGTTTACAACATTGGCGGTCGCTGCGAATATTACAACATAGATATTGTCAGGTTGATCATAAACAAGCTTGGCAAATCAGAATCCCTGATCAAATTTGTTAAGGACAGGCCTGGTCATGACCGACGCTACTGCATGAATGCGGACAAGCTCTCATCAAGTCTCGGCTGGGAACCAGAAATAAGTTTTCCGGAGGGCATTGATCAGACAATACAATGGTATCTGGACAACCAGAAGTGGTGGGAAGGAATCAAAACCGGAGAGTATCTGAAATACTATGATACGTGGTATGGCGACAGGTAGCGATACAATCACGATAGTCCTATATATGCGGCAATAAAGAAATGTCCATTAAAAGAAAATATAGCAGACGAATTAACGTTGGCTCGGTTCCGGTAGGAGACTTGGCGCCAATTTCCGTTCAGTCCATGACCAACACCGACACGCGTGACGCCATGGCGACGATCAAACAGATAAAGCGCCTGGAGAAAGCCGGCTGTGAGATAGTTCGGTGTGGAGTCCCGGATATGACTGCAGCGGTAGCTCTGGGGAAAATCACGCAAAAATCGGGAATTCCTGTAATCGCAGACATTCATTTTGACTATAAACTAGCGCTTGAAGCCATTGAACAGGGTGTACACGGACTTCGGATCAATCCCGGCAATATCGGATCTTCGGTCAAGGTTCGCGAGGTTGTCAAATCGGCGTCTGAAAGGAAGATTCCAATAAGAATAGGAGTAAATGCAGGATCGCTTGAAAAACATCTTCTTGAAAGATACGGGGCTCCGACTCCGGAGGCCATGGTAGAAAGCGCTCTGGTTCATGTAGCCATGCTCGAAAGGGAAAATTTCTTTGACATCAAGATTTCCTTAAAGGCCTCGGACGTCGGTAGAACCGTTGAGTCGTACACTTTACTTGCGGATCGAGTCGATTATCCTCTCCACGTTGGAGTAACTGAAGCGGGAACCCTGTTGCCTGGGGCCATCAAGTCTGCTCTTGGCATAGGACTCGTATTGTCACGTGGAATTGGAGATACAATCCGAGTCTCCCTTACTGCTCCTCCAGAAAAGGAAATCACAGCGGCATATTCCATTCTGAGATCGTTGGGGATCAGAGATAGGGGTGTTGAAATAATCTCCTGCCCTACGTGCTCAAGAACAGAAATAGACCTGATCGGTCTGGCCAAGAAAGTTGAAAAAGCCATGGCCAACGTCATAATTCCCTTAAAAGTCGCAGTCATGGGTTGTGTGGTAAACGGTCCAGGGGAAGCTCGTGAAGCCGATATTGGGATAGCTGGAGGAAAAGGCAGAGGAATACTCTTCAAAAAGGGTCAAAAAATAGGGACTTATGACGAAGGTGACCTGTTGGGCGCCCTTTTGGCAGAGATTGATAACATTATAAGAGAAAAGAATTGTCTCATGGCTGGCCAGTAATCAGTGGTTCAGGGATATCAGACCGGAGCCTGAGCTTACTCGATGATTATGTCTTCACCCGGATTCAGCCCCGAAACTATTTCGATCCTGCCGCCCTCAAGTTTTCTGCCGGTTTTGATATGTCTGGTTTTAACCACTCCATTGTCCAGCACTTTCACACTTTCCAGTTGTCCTACGGAAGTGACGGCATTTGTGGGAACGACAATAACCTGATTTGCAGAGGTGTTAAAAGTAAGGGTTCCATATAGTCCCGGGCCTACCCCGGGGGCGTCTTTGAGGTGGGCTTTTACAGTTATTGTGCGCGTCTTTTCATCGCGTTGTGGCACAACTTCCCTGATCTGCGACTTTTCTTTTAAATTGACTGACGGGATTGTTATGATTACCTCGGAACCCACAGAAAGGTATGAGGAGTACTGTTCGCCAACAGCGGCTACGAGGTCCAGCGAGTCCGGCGCATAAACCGCAAAGAGCTGTTTTCCTGCGACCGCCAAATCACCCATATTGATGTTACGCTCCGAGACAATTCCGTTGAAAGGCGCAGTAACTACGGTATAGGACAGGAGTGTTCCAGCCTCTTCGAGAGCCGCCCTGGCCCTTTGTTCACCAGCCTGAGCAATATCATACCTGGCCTGAGCCTCATCGTATTCCTTTTTGGCAATTGATTCCTTTTCAAAAAGAGCCTTGTAGCGTTCGAAGTCATTCCCTGCTTTCGCGAGATCGGCTTTGGCGCTTTCCAGGGACGCCTGAGCCTGGTTTTCCCTTTCGACGAGTTCCCTAGCCTCAAGTTTTAACAAAACTTCGCCTTTTTTCACCGCGCCGCCAGCGTCGAAATTCAACTCTATTACATTGCCGGATATTCTGGCCGATATACGAGCCGTTTCTTTGGAGACTACCGAGCCTGAAACCGTTACATCACCAGCCGCAGCGCTGACCTCAGCTTTTGTCGTTTTATGCTGAGCGTCTTTTGCAGCGGGAGCGGTCAGGCCACCCGGCGTTTTTTTATGAAATCCGCCTTGCATCCAGATAAGGACTATCACTAG
>CAITZA010000213.1 GCA_903896745.1 uncultured Desulfomonile sp.
CTGCATTTGAAAGCGGCGTTGGGCTATATTACGGAAAGAAGTTTTCCGAAGCCAGCGTTCATTTTAATCAGGTGTTGGAGAACAATTCCGCAGATCTGGCGGCCCGAATCTATCTGAAACGCTGCGCCAACTACATGGTAAATGGAGTTCCGCCGGACTGGACAGGCGTTGAAAAGCTTCTTGAGAAGTAGGGAGCCATTTTAGATCAAGAGGCGCCAATGGATCTACGGTCATGCAACCTGAGCGGTTGTGGTGTCAGCTTCTTACCGATCGTGTCGGCTTTTGTCTGGAAAATTGGATTTGTAGAGGAAGTGGACAGACTTTGTGGCGCTCAGAGTGACGTGAGTCAGGTGCGCATGGTTTAGGCCTTGATATTGACACTTCCCATGTCCATTACGATACCGCCAGCCAGTAGGGCACATAATGCGGTCGGTATGAAGAGTACAGTAATCATCGAGTTCCAAAACGTCGCTCTCTTTCTGCATGTTTCAAAAGTATTTGTAACGAAACATGCCGGTTGATCATGAAATCACTTCGACGTTGACAACTTGGGCCGGTCATGCGAAGAAATGAAATATTAGCGGCCTAACGTAATGAAATTCATCGATTCCGTCCCGCTCGACCTGATAGCTCCCGAGCGAGTCACGATATTCAGGTAACAGAGATGAGATCAAGAACCAAATTAATTTCGAGCATCACCGTATCCATTGTTATTTCAGCAATTATCGCTTGCCTTGTCTATTTCATGCTTCAAGAAGTGAAGATCAAGCTTGGGCAAAACCGGGACTACGATGAAGTGATATTTAAAGCCAATGCGTTGGATAATCTTCTGGCGGAATTGAAACAGGATTTTGAGCTGACTGACCTCACTCAAATCCAGGACGTTTTCGTATCCTTAGGTGATCTCCTGAATCAAGCCGTTTCCGCCGACCCGGTCGAACGAAGCGTCATTGTACAGATTCGAAGCAATTATGAAAGCCTTAGGCTCTTGCTAAACCAGCTTGCAGTGTCGGGAGTAGGAAGGGACTCACCGTCGCTGGAAGACCGCAAGGCGATGATTGACACCCAGATCTTAATAAAAGTTCGTCGTATGGCGGAGGATGTTCACCGACTTGGCGGCTTGAACATGGAAAGGGTTATTTCGATTCAGAGTCGAAACGGAATCGCTGTCTTATTACTCTTGGCCGCTCTTATCATCTTTAATACCCTTGTTTTTGTGATTTCACGCAGAAAGTTCGTGCAATCCCAGGAATCTTTGCACGAAAGGGAGGAGCGTCTTAATCACGTGCTTGAAGGCAGCCGGGAAGGATTCTGGGATTGGGACCTGAAAACCGGAGAGGTAAACCGTAATGAGCGCTGGGCTCAAATGCTGGGCTATTCTTTCAAGGACATTGCTTTCTCAGTTCCTCAATGGGAAGATCTTGTACATCCAGAGGACAAGCCAAGGGCATGGCAATCCATAACAGACCACCTGAAGGGCAAGACGGAACATCACGAATGCGAGTATCGGATGCTCAACAAATCCGGCGATTGGGTATGGATACTGGATCGTGCTCGAGTGGTTAAACTTGATGGTGATGGGAAGCCTGCCCGCATGGCAGGCACTCACACGGACGTGTCTCAGCGCAAGAAGGCGGAGGAAGCTCTTGTAAAAAGCGAGTCTAAATACAGGCTATTAGCAGAAAACATGAAAGATGTAATATGGGGTTCGGACAGCAATCTCGAATTAGAATATTTGAGCCCATCAGTTAAGGACCTCTTGGGCTACGAACCCGAAGAGATTATGGGAGTGAGTTTTTTGGATTTACTCACTACTGAATCAAGAAATCGGGCGCAGCCTTTTTTAGATAAAAGAAGCGAATTCACAATGTCCCATAAACCACCACTCCAATTCTCATATGAAGTTGAAATGATAAGAAAAGACGGTTCAAGAGTCTGGGCGGAAATTGTGTCCAATCCTGTTATCGAATCCAATGGAACTTTACTTGGTTTTCAGGGGGTAGCTCGAGACGTCAGTGAGCGCAAAGATTCAGAAAGAGCGCTTCAAGAAAGTGAGTCCATGTTCAGGAGCTATGTTGAATCATCTCCTATAGGAATCTTCGAAACGGATTCTGATGGCAGACTGGTCTCGGCAAATAAAGCTTGCTCTTCAGTCACGGGTTACTCAAACGAGACGCTTCTTAAGTCGGCAATTTTCGATTTTTTGCCTCACGAAACCGTACCTAAAGTTACTGCAAAGTTTCAACGTCTCATGTTGTCAGGTTACGAGAATGCTGATCTTGAGATAATCACATTCTCGGGAAAGATCATCTGGGAATCGGTTCATGCCATCAAACTCTCAGACAATCGCTTTCTCTTTTACATCATTGATATCACTGAACGAAAACAAGCAGAGGAAAACCTCAAGGCGGCCAGCAATCAAACGCTTCAGTTGATGCACAGTATGATAAGTGGCTTTGTAGTTTTTGAGTCTGTTTTTGATGAAAGCGGGCAATTTGTAGATTGTCGATATGTGCTCACCAATGACGCATTTGGCAGGATTCTAGGCATAAGTTCAGAGGAGGTAATTGGCAAAACTATTAACGAGGTTTGGCCCGACACGGAACAAGCCTGGATTCAAAACTTTAAGGATGTGGCGTTGTCCGGAATAGGAAAATCTTTTGAAATGAGCCATGAGCCTACGAGAAAATGTTACTATTGCACCATCTATAGACCAACGGAATCAACTGATAGAACCTGCCTGATGTTTGAAGATATCACCGAAAGGAAGCAAGCTCAGGAAGAACTGCTTGAAATGGAGAGAAAGCTTTTCCAATCGCAAAAACTGGAGAGCCTTGGAGTCCTGGCTGGGGGCATAGCTCATGATTTCAATAACCTGCTTGCTGTAATTGTTGGAAACATCGAGCTTGCCCAGGAGAGTGGTTTCAATTCCGCTGAAAAAGAACTGTTCCTGGAGAGAGCCATGTCGGCGTCCATGAAGTCGGCTCGTCTAATCAGGCAAATGCTCGATTACTCAGGAAAGGGCGCCTTCGAGTTGAACGACGTCAACCTTTCGGAACTGGTTAATAATAACATTGACATGTTCAGGATGTCAGTTCCTAAAAATATCAATCTCCGGGTAGACGGTACAGAAGATGACATATTCATCAAAGCCGATTTAAGCCAAATTCAACAGGTAATAATGAACTTACTGATTAACGCTTCTGAAGCCATTGGCAGTGGAACCGGCGCTATCGAAATTTCAACTGGAGCTCAATACTGTGATGAGTCAGTCATTTCCCGAAGCTTGTTACCAGAAAAGCCGAAACCTCAGGATATGGCTTTCATAAGGGTAGGAGATGATGGCAGCGGTATGGATGTTGAGACTGTTCAACGTATATTTGACCCATTCTTCTCCACAAAATTCGTTGGTCGGGGATTAGGGATGTCGGTGGTTCATGGAGTCGTCAGAGGTCACACTGGCGTAGTAACAATTGATAGCGAGCCCGGCGTTGGAACCACAATTGTTGTCTATTTGCCCCTTCTTTACAGGACAAGACGTGCTGATGGAGCCCATGATAACGTAAAACCCAGCGCTTCCTCAACAGAAGAAAAGTCAGCGGAGAAGAACAAACTCTCCGTCCTCGTGGTGGATGACGAACAAGAAGTGTTGGACTTGGTGTTAAATCAGCTTCAGCATCTGGGCTGTGAGACTCTATCGGCCATGAATGGTAAAGAAGCTTTAGATGTCTTCAGTCAAAACCCTCAAATTGATTTTGTAATTCTTGATTTGATCATGCCAGAAATGGGAGGAGTTGAAACATTTGATCGCTTGAAGGCACTCAGACCGGACATGGCGGTAGTAATATGCAGTGGTTACAATGAAGAGCAAATCAAGGATGGGTTCAAATCAAAATTTCAGCCAACTGCATTTGTGACCAAACCTTACAGCCTCTCAACCTTAAAAGATTTGACGGAGTTATTGAGAGGAAAGCATTACGCCTATCAATGAGAGGGGTCTCAACGATGGGAGACCTGTAAACTCTCCTGTTAAAAAAATAGTCCTTATTACCGATAAGGGGGGTGAAAGGTCAGTTTTCAACTCGGTTAGTTTTCTGGAAACACTACTTTAGCGCTTTTGGGAAATTTTGTTGGTAGAGTCTCCATGATCCACCATCGCTTTCAAAATGGCCCTTTCCTCAACATTGGGGAGAATACCCTTTACGGCAGCTGAAATCACGAGAGCGCCATCTTGATTGCTAAATTCCACTTCGGCTCTGGCGCGACCTTTTGGGTCAATATCGGTAAAAGTCCAGGAACAAGTTATCGTGTCTCCAAAATACACAGGCCTCTTAAACGACAGGTCTATACGCGAAGCCAATACCCCAATCTGGCCTCCAATTTGTGTGAGCATGCTCCCAACTAGCAGTCCGTGACAAATCCGTCCGCGGAAGTTTTTAGCTTTTGTGAAACGGTCGTCAAAATGGACAGGATTATAGTCGAGCGTTATGTCCGCAAAATTCAACATGTCCTCTTCAGTAAAAGTTCGCGAAAAAGAAAAACGGTCTCCTGTTTTCAATCCTTCGATGGTTCTGTTTCTGATATCAGTCATTAGAATTCTCCCAAGCCCCCACGATTGAAGCGCTCATCGAGTCTATTAGTAAAAAGACTGCTTTGCGAAACAGGAGGGCTTAGTGTTTGCATTTCGGGCCCTGGCAGAGGTCTATTGCAGTTGGTTGCCTATCCGCACCAGGATTTTTATCTTCTACAATTCAGGAGCGCCCGATGGAATTAGACAGACGAAAATTAACTTTTCTGTCCCGATATTTCGGATCTGATGTTCTTCATTGCCTGGTATGAACACCACATTACCCGCTGTGACGGGATTCCACTTGCCATTACCGTAGAATTCACCCTCTCCCGAATGGACGAACACCTCATGTTCCCAGTCGTGAGAATGGCGAGGGCTGTTCCCACCAGCCGCAATTTCAAAAACCCGCATACAAAAGTTGTTGGCATTGTCATTTTTGCCGATAACAACCCGGCCTGCCAAACCTTTTACTTGAGAATTTTCGAAGCAAGTCGGCTCAACTTCCGAATAAGCGATAATCTTCACAATATACTCCCTCTTTGTCTACTGCCGGCGTATTTGACCATTCGCTCGTCTCTTTTTATCCTGAACACGTTTCAGCGATGATCTGTCACCGTATTACAACTCTCTTTCAGTTTTTCTCCGGTGACGAAAAAGCTGACAGAATGATAACTCAGTGAGATCGACTAGTCCATATCGAAATCCTCTGAACTTCCTGGCTGATTCTGTTAAGTTTCAAAATAATGGCCGCTGCGATACGGAGGTTTCAATTGCAAAAAGTTCATTTGATGGTTTTTCCCCGCTTTCCCCGGTTATTCCGGAACATCGAATTAAAACTGAATCCAGAAAAAATTTGTAAGCTAACCGGGGTGAAGCGCTCAAGAGGTTAGA
>CAITZA010000214.1 GCA_903896745.1 uncultured Desulfomonile sp.
GAGAGTCCTTTTCCCTGCCCCAAAGCCGCGCTAAACAATGAAGGGTTTTCAGTGACCACGCGCTGAACCTGCTGATCAGAAAAACCCAATGAAATTTCTTGTGTTAAAGCATCAGATAAGAGCGGCACCTGCTGCAAATCTGCCGAAACAAACCAGGACATACCTATAACCTCCCCTTCAATATTTTAAATATAACCATGACGCAGCTGACAAAAAAATCATTAGTGCGCATCATGAGTTTCACTAGGACCTTCAATCGGATCCATAGGAAACATCATCATATCGTCAACGCCCGAACCGGGGTCTTCACCGGAATGGCTCTGAGCATTTGTTTGCACAAAGTTCGCAGGCTGATCGTTTCTCTTGCCTACCCATAGTGGAACCGAATGAGCAAGCAATGATTTATCTACCTTTGGCTTGATTCTGATATGCTCAACCGGACCATCAGGCAACCCCACGGTGAATCTGGTAAAAAATTCTGCCGGCGCATCGCTCAAGGTTCCGTGCGGCTGCGGACGCATCGCATCATACTGGGCTTGAACTCTATTATGAACAGAAGGCTCAGAGGGTCCGCCCGAGTTGGGCTCTGTTCTACTCGGGCTTTTTCCCTGATCCAGAGAAACATAAAACGACATCTTAAAACCTCCAACACAAAATATTAAACGATTGAGAAAGGCGAAAATTCTAAACAGAAAAAGAGATATTTACAAAGATTTTTATACCTAAAGAGCGAGCCGCTCAGAAACCTATCCCTAGTAGATCGATTCTACGAAGTTTACGCTGGTCCAAGTGGCAGGAATTTATGGGAATGACCACTAGTGGTCTTAGAAACCATAGGAAAGATTGAACTCGAAATAGTGGGTACGATCCTTTTGGAACTGACCCTCTAAAGAATAACCCTGGTGAAACCCGACATAGAAACGAAACTTACGGCCAACGCCGGCGAGTTTGCTGAACTCATAACCCAGCCGATAGGTTCCGTCAAAATTCCAGTGAAGCCACTGCATATTGCGAATATGCATCGCGAAAAAGCATGTTCCGAAAAGACGCTGTTTATAGAATTTGCATCCCCAAAAACGCGCTTCAGTGCCGTATTGGATATAAAGAGGCGGCTTTTCCGGATAACTCTCATCGCTGTGAACAATGACTCCGGGTCCGACATATAGGCGGATTCCCTCGGTTGCCTGATATGAGGTATAAAAATCGAGCGCTTCGATGCTGGGATTGACGCGCACGACATCTGGGTGATTGACCATATACTCATCGCCCAAGTGGCTAGAGATATGATAACCTCTGAACCTGAACGACCATTGATTGACAGCGTAGGCAATGGGAATGCCGACATAAAAGTCAGTATTGACAAGTTCGGTAGGCCCTGCGGTATCCGGCGAAGGATCCATATTGAATACAGTCCAGATTCCGGCTTCGATACCGATTTGCAAGTCGCCGTGGCAGGGAAAAACATCGAGCCAGCGGTAGATAGGAAAGTCATCGCCGAGAGCGATATCCACGCATTTCACGCCAATCACGCGATCGCCCGAGCGGTAGCCTAGCGTATAAGACACTTGCCTTGGGTCGGCGATCAAAGGCTGGAATAGTTCCGTCATCTGAGGGAACCAGATCCCGCTGATCTGCGGCCGTCTGACATATTTTTCTCTCAGCTCGACATCTTCCGGCGGAACGCCGTCCAGAACAACGACTTCCTTAACTTCGGGAATATCTTTGACAAACGAGACGATACTGTTAGCGGTCTGTTTATTTTTCGGGAGATTGGCGAGCCAGACCTTATGATTCTTGACCAGGACAATGACGCGGTATTCATAGTAATGCAAATCGACTAAGGCCTGAATATATCCTTCGAAATAGGGATCGGTTGCCGAGTGAAGGGATTCCGGAGGCAAATTATCCTTGCGCGTCAGAACAACGCTCACTTCCTCGCGGGACTGTAACGAATCTTCGGCTCCATAAACGGGAAAAAGAAAACAACTTCCCAAAGCAACGATAAGTGTTTCAGGTCGAATAAAATGCATATAGAGTATCCTGCGCCCGCAGCCTCATTTTCGGGCTTAACTCTCTATATACAATAGAATCAATTCACTGCCAAGGATTTCTTTGAAACAAACTTGAGGATGCGTACACCGCTCCATAAGCACAAGGCGGCGCCGATTCCTAGTACCGGCAGAGTGCCGCATGCTACAGCGAGCCAGCCGCCGATCGGGGGGCCGATGGCGCCTCTCAATCCGACCATGGCC
>CAITZA010000215.1 GCA_903896745.1 uncultured Desulfomonile sp.
GCTGCGGTATTGGCAACGCATAAATCTCTGGAGCAGGCGGTACCGATAGAAATTGCTCTATAACAGTTAATAATGAAAATACTGATAGTTACTGATTCATATCCGCCTGAAATCCGTTCAGCCTCTCACCTGATGAAGGAACTGGCTGAAGAATTACGAGATCGTGGACACACTATCACAGTTCTTACATGCTACCCTCGCTACAATCTCGCTGAAAACAAAGGGCTGCCCGATCTGGCTGAGGTCGTTGACGAGAGTGGCGTTCGTGTTATCAGGGTTCATACACCGGCGCATCATAAGGTCAACTTTTTTGTCCGCGGATTTAGCCAGATGGTTCTGCCATATCTTTTATGGTTCAAGGTAAAACGGTTAATTAATAGTGGGGTAGATGCCGTAATAGTTTATAGCCCACCTCTAACGCTGTGGTGGGTTGGTCTGTTTACGAAAAAAAGATTTGGCGCAAAATTTGTCCTGAATGTTCAGGATATATTTCCGCAGAACGCAATAGATCTGGGAGTGTTACGCAATCCTCTTTTTGTAGCTTTTTTTGAGAAGATTGAAAAGAGGGCTTACGATAATGCCGATGTGGTGACAGTCCATTCCGGGGGAAACAGGGAGTTTCTTCTGAAATCCGGCAAGATTGCCTCGGACAAACTGATTACCCTTCATAACTGGATAGAAGTAAAAGAATACGAAGCCCCCCAAAATGATGGGCCATTTAGAAAACAACTGGGGTTGAACGGAAAATTCGTAATCTTTTTTGGTGGAGTTTTGGGGCCGTCACAGGGACTGAACCTAGTCATTGAAGCTGCCAGGCAGATCAGGGATCACAAGGATATCGTATTCCTGTTCGTAGGCGATGGCACGGAGAAAGATAAACTGGTCGGATTATCAGCAGGATATGGACTGGATAATGTCATTTTTCATCCATTTGTTTCCAAAGAGGATTACGAAAGATTGCTCAAGGAGATGGATGTTGGCCTGGTTTGCCTTAGTTCCAGAAACAGGACGCCTGTCGTTCCGGGGAAACTGTTAAGTTACATGGGAGCCGGTGTTCCGGTTCTTGCATTATTGAACAGGGAGAGTGACGGTCATCAGATCATTAAGGAAGCTGAATGCGGTTACTCGGCAACCTCTGAAGATCCGTCCAGCGTGACTACGATCATACTCAGGATGTATAGTGAAAAAGACAGACTTAAAAGCCTGGGAGAGAACGGTTACAAATACGCGGCTTCCAGGTTTTCCCGGAAATCGTGTGTGGATGATCTGGAAAAAGCCCTGAAGCGATGAAAAAAATAATGGTGGTCTTTGGGACAAGGCCCGAAGCGATAAAACTTGCCCCGATAATACTGGAACTAAAGAAACGATCCAATATTGACACTACAATCTGCGTGACCGCCCAACATCGGCAGATGCTGGATCAGGTTTTGGGATTGTTCAATCTCAAGCCCGAAATCGATCTGGACATCATGCAGCCCCAACAAACCCTGCCTCAGCTCACCTCACGGGTCCTCACTGGCATGGACCAAATCCTGGCTGAACACAAACCCGACACAATTGTCATTCAGGGGGATACAACAACGGTTATGGCGACAGCTATGGCCGCTTTTTACCGGCAAATCCAGGTTGGGCATGTCGAAGCGGGCCTGCGTTCGGGCAATCTGAATTCCCCATTTCCTGAAGAGATGAACCGGCGTGTTGCGACAATTTTCAGCAGCCTGCATTTCGCTCCGACAGTGGCAGCTAGAGATGCTCTCATAAATGAGGGTGTTGAATCCGGTAAGGTGTTCCTGACCGGAAACCCTGTCATAGACGCTCTAAATCTGATTATCGACCAACCTTGTCCGGAAACGGCCAGGAAATTGCTGGAAAGGGCGGGTTTGACGGAGTCTGGCTCAAACAAAAAACTAATTCTGGTTACAGCCCATAGAAGAGAAAATTTTGGGGCGCGTTTCAGAAGCATTTGTGAGGGGCTGAAATCAGTTGTTACCAAGAACAGTAATGTGGTCATAATATATCCGGTTCATCTGAACCCGAATGTTCAAGGCCCAGTGCATGACATACTGGGGGGCGTTGACAGGGTTATCCTAACGGAACCCTTGACTTATGACGTGTTGGCGCACCTGATGAAGGCTGCATACATGGTTCTGACCGATTCCGGTGGAATTCAGGAGGAAGCTCCCTCTCTAGGGAAACCGGTCCTCGTAATGCGGACAGAAACCGAACGGCCTGAGGGCGTTCGGGCAGGAACAGCCAAGCTGGTAGGACCTGTTGCCGAAAATATCCTGAGAGAGACTGAAAAGCTTTTGTTCCATCCGGACCAATATCTTAAAATGAGCAGGGCAATTAATCCTTACGGAGATGGCAAGGCGGCATCACGCATTGCCGACGCCCTTGAATCGGGTAAAATTACTGACGGTGACTTTTGTGGAGGCGACTGTTGAACTCTTATGAAAAACGGATAGATCTGGTCAGGGATTATCTGGAAAGAACGGCCCTGGATAACAGTATTCTTGATTATTATTCTGGAAGATCCATTCTGGTTACGGGTGGAGCAGGCGCCATAGGGAGCAATCTGATAGTCGCTCTTTCCATATTGGTGGGGAAATCTGGTCGGGTCATCGTTCTGGATAATCTTTCGGCCCTGAAAACGCGAAATCCCTGGAATGTAACCCCCTTGTCCAATATCATGTTCGTTTTAGGCGATGTGAGGAGTGATATAGACCTAAAGAGGGTGTTCAGGGAAAATCCCGGAATGGTTTTTCATCTGGCGGCATTTTTTGCCAATCAGAATTCGATAGACTATCCGGAGACATCGGCAGAAGTTGATGTGTTGGGCCAGATCAGGCTGCTTGAATATTCCAGGATTGCGGGAGTGGACAAGTTTGTGTATGCCTCAAGCGGATGCGCCATTTATGGGTCATATCCTGAATTGCCGCTCAGGGAAGAGTTCATTTCAATGCATCTTACCACTCCATATCAGATCAACAAGATGACGGGTGAGATGTATTGCAACTTTTATCATCATCACTACGGTCTGCCCATAATAAACTGCAGATTTTTCAATTCCTATGGACCTGGGGAAGTCCCCGGCCAGTACAGGAATGTAATCCCAAACTTCATTTACTGGGCCATGCAGGGTCGATCGCTTCCAATAACAGGGACCGGTGAAGAGACCCGGGATTTCACCTATGTGCTGGATCTGGTTCAGGGGCTCATCAAGGCCGGTTACTATTCAGACGCGGTGGGAGAAAACTTCAACCTCGGCGCGGGTAAGGAAGTAAGAATCCTTGATCTGGTGAATATGGTCAACAAGGCCACAAACAATAAGGCCGGGATCAATTTCATGGAACGCCGAAAGTGGGACACAAAACCAAGGCTGCTCGCTTCGATCGAGAAGGCTCAAAGACTGGTAAAATACGCCCCAATAGTTGAGTTTGACGAGGGATTGCAGAGAAACATCGATTGGTTCACGGAAAACTGGGATGAGATAAATCTTTGCGCAGACTTTCCCCCAGGGATGAGCAGCGCGGTGAGGGGCGCAGAAAGCATTTGCGGTTCGACCAAATAGAACAGGATCGGAATTGATAAGGTCTGCATCCCCGACGATCAACGCGCTTCACGGATTTTTTCAACAGAAACAGGGGAAGTTTTTTGGGGTGATTGCCGGCGTCATCTTGGCTCCGTCCCGATTGCTTTCAAAATGGCCCAATCATTCAATTGGTTACAAGGACGCATGTGAAATGGTCGCTTCCCTGCATTACAAAAAAGTAACATGTGGCCTAAAATTAAAGCTTGATTTATGATCGGGATATGGTAAATAGATAATGTATTCTGCATGGTAAATCAAGCAGTTAACGCTTGTTTTACGATTTGTGAAGTTATTCCATCGATTTGAACTGACTACAATGGCGGGGGCTAATACTGAATAAGTGTTAGAAATGCAAGGTGTCTCGGGACGCTAATATATCGTCTGATATATTCAGAATTTTTTAGCCAGCCATAGTAAAATTTTGTTTAGGGGATAGCTTTTGTCTTGCCATATGACAGTTTCTGACATTTGGCGGGTAGCAAAGGGTTTAGCTGAGAATCACGAGGGACCCATTCGGGCTGAGGCATGTCCAGTAAATGCCCCCCAGGCTGAACGTGTCACTGGACTCCCGGGGGGGACTGAGTCGGAATGGCGTAAGAGTATTCCGTTTGATTTTTCCGCAAAAACCCTTTGCTAATTACAAGCCTTTAAAAGCAACATTGCGGCTATTGGGCCAAAAACGAGATTAGCGCCCCACGCTGCAATAATCGGCGTGAGGTAGCCTCCATGCCCAAGCGCCAGAAACATCGAATGTGCAATCCAGTAACTGAAAGCGATTACAAGGGACAAGCCCAGTCCTAGCGCTAGTCCACCGCGCCTCGGTCCTGCCCCGACAGGAAAAGGAACGCTCAACACCCCCATAATCAGGCACACCATCGGGAAAGCGATCTTGTCGTGCCAATCCACTAAAAACCTCGTCGGGTTCTGTCCCTCCGCAATCAGCCTGTCAATATGTGATCCGAGTTGCCCAAGATTCATTTCTTTCGCCGGCATTTCAGTCTGATCGAATTCTTCGGGCGATTTCTTCAGAGTGCCAATCATACTCGGCGACGATTCCACCACATACCGACCCTCCCGATCTTTCAATATCCGGTTAACCCCATAAAAAACCCAGTGATTCTGCCACCATTTCGCCTTGTCCGCAAAAAGGCGGTCAACAAATTCATAATTCGAATCCCAGCGAACAACAGAAACCTTTTCCAGGGTCTTGTTGGGTCTGTCAAACTTCTGTATTCGCGTGATTGAATCGATAGATCGCAACCATATCTGATCGCTCTGAAAAAAGGTCTTTTCGGTTTTTCCTGCAATCTGGACGTTCTGAATATATTCGCTATACCTGTTTGACCATGGAATGACGCTTTCGTTTGCGATGAACATGAGCACGCTGGCCATTGCGCTTACAATTATGACTGGCTTGCCAATGTTCAAGGGATCAATCCCACCGGCCTGCATGGCGATAAGCTCGGAATTTTTTGCCAGCATGGACAGAGATAGCATTCCCCCCAACAGGATTGACATAGGCACGGCAAAGAAGAGATAACCAGGTATTTTAACGAGGAAATACTTCAGCATGAGCATTCCGGGCGGGTTATACTGGAAATAATATTTGATCTTGTCTGTGAGTTCTACCAGCAGAAACACAAAAATAAATCCTGTCAAACAGATGACGAAGACTTTCAGTAATTCCGTTATGATGTACCTGTCTACTACCTTCAAGATTGAGCCCGGATGTTTGACATGACGATATTAAGTTGTTCCAACTGCCCTGTCATGGAGTAGCCACTGGTTCGAGAGCAGATACCTGACGGTTCTTCTAATCCCTTCTTCTATTGATACATGAGGTTCGAAACCAGCATTTCTGATTCTGGAAATGTCAAGGTGAACGAAAGGACTATCACCCAGCCATCCTCTAACACCACCCGTGAAGTCATACTCCACTCCGCTTAATCCCATTTCCTCAACCACTATATTCGCAAGATCGACCACATTGAGATAATCCGAATGCCCGAGGTTGACAACATTCTTGAGGTCTTTCATATTGTCCAGCGCCTTGCAAATTGCATTGACCCCGTCCTCGACATGCAGATATGATTTTTTCTGATTACCATCTCCGAGTATTTCGAGTTTTCGTGGATTTGCCTGCAATTTCTTGATGAAATCAAACACAACGCCGTGAGAATATCGCTCACCGATCCAGGAAACAAACCTGAAAGAAAAACTCCTTATCCCAAAATACTCCCCATAGGCCTGTATCATTGCTTCGGCTGCCAGTTTGGAGGCGCCGTAAATGGAGGTCTGCAAAGGCGCATAGGTTTCGGGGGTTGGGAAAATGTCAGGTTCACCGTAAACTGTCGCTGAACTGGTGAAAACAATTTCCTTTGCGCCATTTATCCGCATGGCCTCAAGCACCCTGTGTGTTCCAATGATATTCTGCTCAAGATCTACAAGGGTGTTGGCTCGTCCGCCTCGCACATCGGCATTGGCTGCAAGGTGAAATACGCGTTCCACGCCTCTCATGGCATCGTTAAGCTTATCCTGATCGAGCATGTCGGCATGAACAAGTTCAACTGCATTTTGATCAAGAGCTATTTCCAGATGTCTCCTGAAGCCTGTTGAAAGGTTGTCATACACGATTACCTGATCACCCCGCCTAACCAGTTCATCGACCAGATGACTTCCAATGAACCCCGCTCCACCAGTTACCAGATTCTTCATGTGATCATCTTTTCAGTTAGTTTTCGTGGCACATTTTCGGATTCGACAACCCTGTCTACAACGTACAAAGGTCGATTCCGCGTTTCTTCATAGGTTCGCATCAGATATTCGCCGAGTATCCCCATGCTCGTGACACAAATCCCAGTGCAGAATAACATCAAAATGGCCAACAGAACCGTCGGCCAGTTTACGCCAAATCCCGTCACAGCGGAAGTGGCGATCCAAATAACTGAGCTGAGTGTCGAAATGGCCAGGAAAAAGACCCCCAATACGAAAATCATCCTCAGGGGGGCTCTGGAAAACGGAACGATGCCGTCCAAAGCGATGTTTAGAGCCCCGAGGAGTGATATCTGGGTCTTTCCGGTCAACCTCGGATCCCGGTCGAATGGGATCAGTTTCGTGGAAAAGCCAGCAAGCGCATTCATTCCTCTAAGGAAACCGTGCCGTTCCCTGATCTTGCAGATCTCCTTGACTACTCTGGAATCAATAAGACGAAAATCACCTGTATTTCTGGGAATTTTAACATCGGAAAACTTGTCGAGAATCCAGTAGAACAATTCAGCGCACTTCAGGTAAAGGAAGTTTTCGCCTTTTCTGGATGTTCGCTGTGCAGCTACCACCATGAAACCTTTTTTCCATTGATCAATCATCTGCTCAATCAATTCGGGAGGGTCCTGCAGATCAGCGTCAATAACGATGCATGCGTCACCTGTAACGTGATCAAGCCCGGCAAGGAGTGAGAGTGGTTTGCCGATTCGTCGGGAAAAGGTAATCAATCTTATGGGTAGGCCTTGATTGATGAGATCGACAATTCTTTTCTCTGTCAGGTCCGGGCTGGGATCCATGGCGAAAATAAGTTCCCAGTCAAGGTTCAGTTTGTCGAAGATATTTTTCAGGCGGTTGGCCAGCGGCTCGACGTTATTCTCTTCCCTGTAAATTGGCGCAATCACGCTGAGGACAGGTTTGTTATCCATTTTGTTTTCCAGCAAAACCCCAAGCTCCAACCAATTTCTGTAATAGTGCGGTTTTTTGAATCAAATACCCGAACGCGAGACAAAAAGAGTTCAAAATCTCTCCAAAACAGTATATGAAAGCTGAACAGACTCGCAACTCGTAACAGAACGGGTTGGATTCTTCAAGGAAAAACACTGTCTGTAGTTTATGAGGCGCTCTTGGCTTCCATTTTGTCAAATGGCGCCGTATAATGCTGTTATCATTTTTTAAAGCGTCTGATTTTACAGCGCATCGACTCAGATCTGAGCACCAGACTCATGGTCTCATTTTAGTTTGGAAAGAGGAGTTATGACAAGCATTCACGTTGAAGATCTAAGCGAAATAAGAAAGAAGCTCACTTTTGAGATTCATGAAAGCAAAGTAGATGAGCTGTTAGACGCTCAATACAAGGACCTTAAGAAGAACCTGCAAATTAGGGGCTTTCGCAAAGGCAAGGTTCCTATGGACATGATAAAATCGCTTTATAAAGAGCAGGTTTATGGTGACGCGGCAAGAAAGATTATCGAAGATACGTTTGAACTAGGTCTGGATGAGCAGAAAATCAAACCCATCAGCGTAATCAGCTTGGATCCGGAAACGGTTGAATACGGTCGGCCATTCAAATATGTGGCTGAGGTCGAAGTTACGCCGCCCATAGTGGCAAAGGATTATTCCGGTCTTGACCTGAACAGGACACGACGGGAAGTTACTGATACAGAGGTTGTAAACAGACTGGATGCGCTGCGTGAACGCCATTCCAAACTAATACCGATTCCCGAAACCAGAGGTATCGCGATGGGTGATATCCTCACGGTTGACATTAACGCTGACATAGACGGTGATGTGGTTACACCGCTAACCGTGACCGACTATCATCTGGAGATGGGACGTAATTTCTATCTGCCCGATTTTGATTCCAGGATTGAGGGTTTCCGGGTTATGGAGACCAACAATATAGTTCACGTCCTGCCTGATAATTTCCCTCGAAAAGAGCTTGCCGGCAAAACGGTCAATCTGTCCATAGTCGTGACGGAAGCGAAGGTGAAAACGTTGCCTGAGGTAAATGACGAATTTGCTAAAGACCTTGGTGACTATCAGAGTATGGAAGAACTCAGGGAGAAAATCAGGGAAGACCTCGTCAACGCCTACGAAGCTGATTCACGCAATTCTGTCCGAAAACAGATCATCGATCAAATAGTTGAGAAAAATGTTTTTGAGGCCCCGAACACACTTGTGGAGCAGCGAATTGATGACATGATTCGTGACTCCCTGCAAACCCTCCAGGCGCAAGGTATTGATCTCAAAAGGTTTCCAATGCCTACCGAAGAACAGCGAAATCAATTACGTCCGATAGCCTTGCAGAATGTCAAAGCCGGTATCATACTTAAAGCTATAGGGGAACAGGAAGCGCTGGAAGTCTCGACCGAGGAGATAGAAGCGGAAGTAGAAAAAAGAGCTAAACTGATTGGCGTTCCGGCTGACTTCCTGAGAGATCACATGGAAAACAACAACATGATGGAAAATTTCAGTTACTCAATACTGGAAGACAAGGTTTACAAGCTTATAGAAGAGCGCGCCAATGTAACTGAAAGTCCTTACGTTGAACCAGTGCAAGAGTCTCCCCAAAAAGAAGCGGAGAGTGATTAAGAGATGTTGGTACCAATTGTTGTAGAACAGACCAGTCGTGGCGAAAGGTCATACGATATATATTCGAGGCTGTTGAAGGAGCGGATCATATTCCTTGGAACGGCAGTGGATGACATCGTTGCAAATTTAATAATAGCGCAGTTGCTTTTTCTGGAGAGCGAGGATCCTGAGAAGGATATCAATTTCTATATCAATTCACCTGGTGGGATAGTGACTGCGGGTCTGGCCATATATGACACCATGCAATATATCAAGCCCGACATTCAGACCATCTGTATAGGTCAGGCTGCCAGTATGGCCGCATTACTGCTTGCGGCCGGCGCAAAAGGCAAGAGACATACTCTGCCTCACTCCAGAATACTTATCCATCAACCCATGGGTGGTTTTCAGGGGCAGGCGACGGATATCGAGATTCACGCCAAGGAAATTCTCCGTATGCGCAGTGAGCTGAATGATATCCTGGTCATGCATACCGGTCAGCCCAGATCGAGGATCGAGACAGACACGGAGAGAGATTATTTCATGAGCGGTGAGGAAGCCGTAGCGTATGGCATTGTTGACAACGTATTAACAAAAAGGGAAGCGCTGTCGGAAAAAACAGGCGTTTGATCTTGATGGAACGGCTTGGGACTACCATGAAGTGTGACAAAATAAGTCAATCAATACCGTTACAGGGTGTTTTCAGTTTGTCTCATCGATCTGGCAGGATAACGTGATGTAACTTTAAGTATAAGGGCTGGGCTGCCCGCTCAGCTCTCTACAAAAACAAAAGGGCGTGTTTCACGGAGGAATTCATGGCGGCTAGAAAAGGCAATTTTTCTTCATTATATTGTTCGTTTTGCGGTAAGAGTCAGGATGAAGTCCGAAAACTCATTGCGGGGCCTACGGTTTACATCTGCGATGAGTGTATCGAACTTTGCAATGAAATAATCGCCGAAGAATATGAGAAAGAAGAATTAGGACGCGCCAAATCAAAAATACCAAATCCATCAGAGATAAAGCGTCTGCTCGATGAGTATGTAATCGGTCAGGAACAGGCCAAGAAGATACTTTCAGTCGCTGTGCATAACCATTACAAGAGAATAGATTCCAAACCCGACCTGGATGGGGTTGAGCTTCAAAAGAGCAACATACTTCTGATTGGCCCAACCGGTTCCGGAAAGACCCTGCTGGCTCAAACACTGGCCAGGATTCTCAATGTTCCTTTTGCAATAGCTGATGCGACAACTCTTACGGAAGCCGGTTATGTCGGCGAGGACGTTGAAAACATAATCCTGACTCTGCTGCAAAACGCGGATTATGACATTTCGAGGGCCTGTCGAGGAATTGTCTACATAGATGAAATAGACAAGATTTCTCGTAAAACCGAGAATCCAAGCATAACGCGAGACGTATCGGGTGAAGGTGTACAACAGGCGCTTCTCAAGATAATTGAAGGGACTATGGCAAATGTTCCGCCAAAGGGCGGACGTAAACATCCCCAACAGGAATTTCTCCAGGTAGACACTACCAACATACTGTTTATATGCGGTGGCGCTTTTGTTGGTCTGGATAAGGTCATTCACCAGCGTATGAACCTGAAATCCATGGGATTTAATGCCAAAATTGGTGGACCGAAAAGCCAGGAAGACATTAACGTGCTGGAGCTTGTGCAGCCTGAAGACCTGATCCACTACGGCCTGATACCGGAATTTGTAGGCAGGTTGCCAGTGGCCGCCACACTGCATGAACTTGACGAAGAAGCGTTGATGAGAATTTTGCTGGAACCAAAGAATGCTCTCGTCAAGCAGTATAAGAAATTGTTTGGCTTTGAACACGTGAAGTTAAGATTCACGGATGAGTCTTTGAAGGCGGTTGCGATAGAGGCCCTGCGCCGAAAAACAGGGGCGCGTGGCTTACGTTCCATACTTGAGGCCG
Source organism: uncultured Desulfomonile sp. (assembly GCA_903896745.1). Lineage (GTDB taxonomy): Bacteria > Desulfobacterota > Desulfomonilia > Desulfomonilales > Desulfomonilaceae > CAITZA01. The sequence goes on from CAITZA010000215.1 coordinate 10,865, forward strand.
CAATGCTCGATATCATGTATGAATTGCCGGAATACAAGAATCTGCAGGAGGTAATTGTTAACGAGGAGGTCATTTACTCCAGCTCTCCATGCATTCTCGTGTTCGAAAAAGAGGCCGAAACGGCATCGTAAGGGTATAATTGATGTTTTTTTCAAAGAAAGAAGAATCTGAATTACAGATCAGCGTTTTGCCGCTCTTGCCTCTGAGAGACATAGTGGTTTTCCCATCTATGGTCGTCCCTTTGTTCGTCGGCAGGGACAGGTCAATAAAAGCCCTGGAAACGGCTATGAAGGCGGACAGGATGATTTTTCTGGCATCCCAGAGAAATCCACAGCAAACGAATCCTGACCAGGACGACATTTTTGAAACCGGCACAATCGCGCAAATAATCCAGCTCTTGAAACTTCCCGACAATACCATCAAGGTTTTTGTTGAAGGCCGCCGACGCGGGATCATCAGGAAATTTATTAATGACGATGAATTCTTCAGAGTGGAAGTTGAGACCATAACAGACGAAAACAAGGGCCGTGAAATAGAAATGCAGGCTCTCGTGCGCAGCCTGAAGAATGTGGCAGAGAACTATCTGTCTCATAACAAGAAAGCGCCCCAGGAATTTGTAACGGCAGTTCGCACGATCACCGACCCTGGGCGTTTAGCCGACACTATTGTCGGTCAACTGAGCCTTAGAATAGAAGATAAACAGAGCTTACTCGAAAAACCGTCTGTCAAGGAGCGAATCGAACGTTTGCTGGAACTCATGCAAAGTGAGATCGAGATAGCGGAAATAGAAAAGAAAATCCGTGAACGCGTCAAAAAACAGATGGAGAAGAGCCAGAAAGATTATTATCTGAACGAACAAATGCGCGCCATTCAGAAAGAAATGGGCGAAAAAGATGACTTCAAAAACGAAATAGCTGAACTTGAGGAACAGTTAGCTAACAAAAAGCTGTCACCAGAAGCCGAAACAAAAGTTAGCAAAGAAATTCGCAAGCTGAAGATGATGTCACCAATGTCGGCTGAGGCCACAGTGTCTCGCAATTATATTGACTGGTTCCTCGCGTTACCATGGTCCGAAAAATCCGATATCGGCATCAATATAGATGACGCCCAGAAAATACTTGACGAAGATCACTACGGCCTAAAGGAAGTAAAAGAGAGGATTATTGAGTATCTTGCGGTTCAACAGCTCGTTGAGAAGTCCAAGGGCCCAATCCTTTGCCTTGTTGGCCCCCCTGGAGTTGGCAAGACTTCTCTGGCCAAATCAGTCGCACGCTCTACCGCTCGGGAATTCGTCAGGATATCTTTGGGAGGGGTTAGAGACGAAGCAGAAATCAGGGGACACAGACGAACCTATATAGGGGCTTTGCCGGGCAAAATCATCCAGAGCATGAAAAAGGTCCAGACAATTAATCCCGTAATGCTTCTCGATGAAATAGACAAAATGAGCACCGATTTCAGGGGAGACCCATCGGCCGCCTTACTGGAAGTCCTCGATCCGGAACAGAACCATACCTTCAACGACCATTATCTGGATGTTGATTATGATCTTTCACAGGTAATGTTTATCACGACCGCCAACACGCTGCATGGCATCCCTGCGCCTTTGCAGGATCGTATGGAAATAATAAGGCTAGCGGGGTATACGGAACTCGAAAAATTACGAATCGCCGAACGTTTCCTGGTTCCTAAACAGATTGCCACAAACGGGCTGAATACCGAAAAGATCTCTTTTTCGAGAAAATCAATAATAAGGATAGTCAGGCGTTATACACGCGAGGCCGGAGTTCGCGATCTGGAAAGACAAATATCCAAGATTTGCAGAAAACTAGCCCGAAAAGTTGTTAGTGGCTCATTGCAGGAACATATCCGACTGGAATCGAAGGATGTCGGTCATTTCCTCGGGGTGCCCAGGTTTCGTCATGGGGTCAAGGAAGAAAAAGACAAGGTCGGTGTAGCGACGGGCCTGGCATGGACAGAGGTCGGCGGGGAAATATTGATAGTCGAAGTTGCGCTGATGCCTGGTTCCGGAAAACTGACCGTCACCGGAAAGCTCGGCGAAGTCATGCAGGAGTCTGCTCAGGCGGCCATGAGCTACGTGCGTTCCAGGGCCTGGGGTCTTGGAATCAAGGCTGATTTTTACAACAAGCTCGACATTCATATACATGTTCCTGAGGGCGCCACCCCGAAGGATGGCCCTTCAGCCGGTATAACAATTACTACCGCTATCTTGTCAGCCCTGACCAGGCAGTCTTTCCCGAACGATCTCGCAATGACCGGAGAAATAACCCTTAGGGGACGCGTACTGCCTATTGGTGGACTCAAGGAAAAGTTACTGGCCGCCAAGCGTGGACTGATAAAGAGGGTCATAATCCCAAGGGAAAATGAAAAGGACCTCAAAGAGGTTCCCAAGATAATACGCGACGATATGTCCATCATACCTGTTGAACACATGGACGAAGTTCTGCGAATTGCTTTCCCCGAGATGCAGGTTGCCGTCTTGCCCCCCGAAGCGCTTGCTGAACACCCCTCATTTTACCTGAAACAATAACGGGTCTGGCTATCGATTAAATTTATGGTCAATACGCTGGCCAATTACTTTGGAAGAATTGTTGAGTAATTCTGTCGGGAAATCCAGCCTTGCGCGCAATTAATATTATTGAATTACTAGCCTATTTTCAGGCTAGTAGGCTATGGATGTCAAATTTTGTATGGTTTTTGGTTGACAACATGACATGAATAAAATTATACTGAAACGCTAATCTATGTTTTTGGATAACATTAATTGTTTCAAAGTAGAAACAACATGAAAAAATTATTGGTTCAACGAGGGAACCTACCAACACCTCAACAAACTAATAATAGTATTGGAATTATTATAGCGGAAAAGGAGATAGTCATGCTCGAGATGGAAGGCTACAGAGTTCGTATGACCCCTCAAAATATACATTTCATGCTTAAGCAGGGCCTATCTTTCAAGGAGATAGCTTCTCGATGCGATGTGTTTGAAGACGCCATAGACGCTTCGCTGGTGAGATGGTTGAATCAGGGCAGATGGCCTATCGAGGATGATGTCGTCGCCGCTTAGGGAAAATCATACAGGCAATTTATTTAATCTTTACTACAAAAGTTTTGCGCATCAGATGCGCCGGATTGCAAAGCGGAACTACAGAGGTGGTTCCGTTTTTTTGTTGGTGTGGAAATTTGAGGAAACGCTCCTGGAAGAAAGTGATCTTGAAATTGAGCGGCAAATTCAGGTATCCTGAATGCTTTGCGGAGATGCGGCATGAGGTTAGTGGGATTTTTTAACCAGGTCACATCCATGGAATTTGAATTTTGCAAAAGAACATCATTTGGGTAAGGCGTTGGGAGAAAGCCATGTCGGGACTGTTCGGAATTACGGCGCTCATGTTACTTATGTTTCTGCTTGAAATACCTGTTGGTTTGGCGATGGGGGTGATCGGGGTAGGTGGTATCTGGGCGCTGGTAACCCCAGAGGCTGCTTTGAATCTGCTGGGCACGGAGATATGGACTACATTCTCTCAGTATGGCCTCAGTGTAATCCCGCTATTTGTCTGGATGGGTCAGATTTGTTTTTATTCAGGAGTTAATGAAAATCTTTACAATACGGCGTACACATGGATGGGCAGGACTCGTGGTGGGCTGGCTATGTCCACAATAATGGCATGCGCTGGTTTTGCGGCAATTTGTGGATCAAACACGGCCACAGCCGCCACGATGACTGCGGTGGCTCTTCCGGAGATGGAGAAGCGCAATTACGATCCCCAGTTAAGCTCCGCTTCGATTGCCTGCGGATCTACCCTGGGAGTGGTAATACCTCCCAGCGTGGTTCTTCTCGTTTACGGGATCTACACTGAGCAGTCTATCAGTAAGCTTTTTTGGGCGAGCGCGGTTCCTGGAATAATCCTGGCGTTATTGTTCTGCCTGACGATTTACCTGTTATGCGTCATGAGACCTGAGATGGGGCCTGGTGGGCCGGCCTCAAGCTTTATCGACAAGATAAAAAGCCTGCCTGGAGCCCTAGAAATGATAGTTCTCTTCGCTCTGGTCATGGCGGGTTTATTTTTTGGAATTTTCACCCCGACAGAAGCAGGCGCCGCCGGAGCATTCTTTGCGCTTGTGATGGCCCTGGTCAGAAAAAAATTAACCTGGCTCGGTTTTCTTAAATCATTGATGGACTCTCTAAAGGTAGCCTGCATGATAATACTCATAGTGACAGGCGCCGTTATTTTTGGTCGATTCCTGACGTTAAGCGGTTTGCCATCTCAGGTCACAGAATTGGCATCGAATCTTCCTGTTCAACCGTGGGTCATCATGGCAATCATTTTGATTACCTACGGAATTGCCGGTTGCATTATGGACGCCCTTGGTTTTTTGCTGGTTTCCATTCCGATATTTTTCCCGATGGTTATCAGGATGGGCTATGACCCGATATGGTTTGGAGTGACGTTGACAGTAGTAACAACCATGGGGGCTGTAACCCCGCCCGTAGGAATATCAGCATACGTAGTGTCAGGAATGAGTAAGACAATACCGCTGGCAACCGTTTTTCGTGGTATATTCTGGTTCTTGCCCGCGTATGTGTCCGTCATAATACTCCTGATGGTCTTCCCGAAAATTGCATTGTGGCTTCCACGTTATGTGAACTAGGAGCGCCGAGCCAGAGGTTCTCAAGAGAAAATTGATCAATAAAAAACCGAAGACTCATAAGGACACGTTTTCAATCGAAAGATTCTTAATGCAACTTCTTGAGTCCCGGTAGTGGGCCCATTATTCGGGGCCCCAGTTGGATCAATAATAGAATATATCCCGAAAGAATGACTACTACCGAAACATGAAAATTGATGAAGCTACTCAGTAACGCATGTCCTACAAAAAGAAACAACGCAAGGGATATTGGCAACAGGAAATCCTTAAAGGCTATGATTCTGAGGGAAAATCTGCAAAATGAAAAAGTCAGGGTTGCAGCCACTAACTTGGTGAGAATGATCACGAGGCACCCACCCTGCAGACCTAAGGGACCCACCAAAACGTGGTTAAAGACAAGGTTGAAAACAGTTGCCACAAACTGAATGCCCAGCAACAGTTTTGCTGACCCGGCAACTATCATTACATATGAAAACAGGTTGTTCTCGAATGACAGCAGTATTGTCCACGCAAGATATTGCTGCATCCATATAGCATCCTTGTATTCCTGGGGATATACGACCCCTATGATCAGACTGCTTTCGGCTGATAGAACAAAAATGATTGGAAAGGCAAGGGCCATCAACCACTGCGCATTGCTGCGAACTAGTTTATAAGCCTCCTGCTTTTGATTCCACCAGATGCTTGCTAGCAACGGGAAAATAACCCATCCCAACAATTGTTCGGAACCGAGCATTGAGACGCTATCAACGATGTTCCATGTAGCGCTGTAATAGGCAACCCCGGTTACCCCGGTAACTTTTTCAAGGTAGAATACGTTTATTTTATTGTAGATTGTACCCAGTATCTCAATGAGGGCAAAAACAAGGGAGGCTCCAAACATTTTTCTTAACGTTGACCATTGGGGAAGCCTAAAAACGCTTGCTGAATAGTCTTTGACATAAGCTGACAGTGCAAGCCCTATCCTGATCAGCGAGGAGATTAGCTTGAAAAGACTCATGACAACAGGTCCCAAACCTATGGCGGCAACCGCAAAGGCATAGACATAGGACATGAGTGAAGCAAAGACCTTGATTCTGGCTTCACGTGACTGAAACCCTCTGACCCGGAGATCAGCAAAGAACGTTTCGGCAACTGCTTCAGCCCCGAAACCCGCGGATATGGCCATCAAAACCCAAAAAAGTTCCCAGGAAAGGTTTCTATGCCAGGCAATTGCAGAAACACCAAGCATCGCAGGAATTAGAAGTCCGAGTTTTATAATAAGAACCCGATTTATGATTGCGGGGCACTGTTCTTTGGGAGAAGCGCCTAATTCGGACACTAGCGGATAATACAGGCCGAACTGAATTACGGTAAAGACAATGCCTCCGGCTGCTAGGGCATACATTATCTGTCCGTAATCAGAAGAGTTTATCCATGCAAGGTATAGAAAGAACAGGCTACTGGCAATTCCGTCAACCCCCTGAGCAGATAGAAGACTGAGAAAACGACCAATAATTCCAGATTTAGACTGGCGCTCGATGTTTTGATTGTTTTTGTCACGCATTTGAGGTGAGGGGATCTTTCCTGGGGAGGCGATTTGACTTAATTTTCAAAATAACATTAGAACGTCTGTCTTGAAAGAGAAAACGTGGAGCTCCAATCTTGACCCATGCTTTGGTTTCGGATGCTTCTGGATTTTTTGGTTTCTGTTGATGAATTATCAGTCAGGTTTTTGTATACTGCAAAATTACACTTACAGGATCCAAGGGGCCTCTTTTTGAAATTTAACGACCTCATAACAATGTGCTGGAAATCTGTGCTTCGCAACAGAAGGCGATATAAGGCAGTAATGGCTGGAATAGCGGTAGGAGCGGCTGGGTTCATAATCGTTCAGACTATGGGTGACTCTGTCGAAAAAAAAATGGGAGAACACCTCGAACTGCTTGGTGAGGCCACGGTTATGAAGGCCCAATGGCGCAATGACGACAACTTTCATCCCGGCCAGTACTATATGAGCGATGTAAAAAAACTAAAGCAAATACCTAATGTCATGGCGGTCGCGCCAGTGGTTTCCCTGTATGCGGTCGATGCTTTTTTTCGATCGAATGAGTGGAGTCCCGGAGTAATGGGAATTGACCATGACTTCTGGAAGACCCAAACGGCCAAGCTGGCACACGGACGCCTGATAGGTCCGTCGGATGTTGTCGGAAGAAAGATGGTCTGTGTGATTGGGGAGAATGTAGCAAAGCATCTGTTAAAAATTGAAAATCCTGTCGGCCAGGTAGTTGGGGTTGGCAGCTTAAAGTTTGAGATAGTTGGTGTTCTTGGGGGGATACAGAATAACGATCTCCAGAGAATGATAGTATTGCCTATAACCACTGCTCAAAATCTGTTTCCCGGGTTGTACTGGATTCGTGAGATTTACATACGCGTAGATGACTGGAATCATGTAGAGCCGGTTAGGGAGCAGGCTCTCCAGACGTTGAGAAATTCACATCCGGGTTACGAGAGTGGATTGGAACTAATTTATTATCCGCGCCGGCTTGAGAAGGTCAAGTCAACTGTGTGGCTGGTCAAAATGTTTGTTTATTCTTCCCTCGGCGTTACACTCATATTGGGTGGACTTGGCATTACCTCCGTGATGCTGGCCGCCATTCAGGACAGGACTCGTGAAATCGGACTTAGAAAGGCATTAGGCGCAAAAGAGGAAATTATTCTGCTTCAGTTCCTAATCGAAGCGGTATTGATAAGTCTCATAGCTGGGGCCATCGGAGTGGTAATCGGAATATTTTCTGTTAATTTCCTGAAAGAGCCTCTAGGAGTAGAGATTTCGAAAACCATGCTTGCTCTCAGCGTCTTTATTGGTCTGTTCTTTACCATTCTGCTCGGAATCATTTCCGGAATTTATCCTTCCCTCAGAGCCAGCCAGATGGACTCTGTCACCGCAATGCGATTTGAATAAGTAAACATGAAACAACACAGAAGTTTTCTCGATAAATGTTACAACAAACTGATCCAGACATTCATCGACCCGCTTACGAAATCTCGCAACAACCCGCATTTTGACGCGCTAGGGGTGTCTCTGGGATTGATTATTGGGTTTCTGATCCCTGTAGGAGGCCAACTGGCATGTTTGGGCCTGATCAGACTACTGTTCAGATTCAATGTGATCGTCGCGGCTGCTTTCACTCTGGTAAGCAACCCGTTGAATATGATTCCTTTATATTACGGGTATTATCTCCTGGGTTCCCTGGTGATTGGAAAGCCGGATCATACTATGGAATTGAGTTCGTTTGAAGCCATTATGACTCCAATCATGAATGCCGACTATTTCTGGGAATCCTTGGGCGCTTTTTTAAGCCTGAGCCATGCTTTTCTGGTCAGATGGCTCATCGCCGCTGTTATTCTGTCAGTGGTTTTTGGAGTCTTGGGGTACTTGATAACGTACAAAATCCAAAAACGGCGTGTTATGGAGATGGCCAACACCATGGGTATGGAGTACCAGTCGCTTTTGAAAAAGTTCGATGGACATCAGGATTCAGGGTGAGAACTGCGAGAAGATCAGGAAAGTTAGATAGTATGCAAAGTCCAGAGCTGTCGCCTAATTGAAAGTAAATATTATGGCAGGATTTATTCTTGGCAAGAGAAACGGAATCAGGCAAGTCGGATGCGGTTCATTGTAGAAGTTCTGAAACTCATACTGAGGATTTCTCTTACATATCCCCGACTGGTAATAGTAACATTTATTTTATTATCGATCGCAGGATATTCCTGCGCCCCCAAAATTATTATTAGCTCCAATCTGATCGCTGGGGTAGGGAATACCAGTTCCATAATCAACATTAACAAGGAAAACGGCGAGATATTTGGTGAGCAGGACTCACTAATAATAGTTCTGGAGTTCCCGGAGCCACCGGGTTCAAATCGTCTGGAATTTGTCCAACGACTTGGTGATGCCGTCTCAAAACTAGATGGGATTCGGCGTGTTCGTTACAGGTGGCTGGATCCTGAAAATCACGAACATATATCGATGCTTTTTAGTCATTTCCTCGTAGGGATGAACGAACGCGAGCGTCAGCAGGTAAGAAGCATATTCAGTCCTTCTGGCGTAGACGATTCTATCAGAAGAACCGTGAATCGGCTTTTCCTGGTGGAAAACCCCTATCTTCAGAGAAGATTGTTGCAGGATCCACTTGAACTGGGACAGTTTGTCTCATCTTCCATGGAAAGGCGCGTAGGCGCTGTGAGTTTGGGTGACCCGTATCTTTTGATAGGGAGCCCGGATAGCACGGTGTTTCTGATTCAGGTCACACCCGCTTTTCCGAGTGCGGACCTTGTTCAGGGAAAAGCCTTGATGAAAGAGTTGGAATCCTTTTTGCCAAGGGAGATTGAAAAATTATCCGGTCAGATTTCAATCCCGGGGATAAAGTTTACGGATTTGAAATGGCATATTACAGGGAAAACAGTTTTTCATCATGAATCTGACAAAATTTTTGACGAAGAGACCTTCAGAATACTTACCTTTTCATTCTGCATGGTTTTGACCCTTATGATTGCAGTCTATCGAAGCGCGCTGTCTGGTTTGATTTTGATGGCGCCAATAGCTGCGGGGGTAGGCCCTAACTATGGGATTATATATTTGAGCTATTCAGAAGTAAATCCGGTGGTCATGGGCGCTACCGGTGTTCTTTTTGGTCTTGGAGCTGATTATGGTGTTCACCTTTGGAATCGTTTTCGTGAGGAAATTGACAAAGGGTGTGCTCCAGTGGATTCGATGAGGACAGTCTATGAGCAGACAGGCCCTCCTGTCGCTCTCGGCGCCCTAACGAGCATCCTGGCCTTCCTATGCCTATGCATATCGGAACAGCCGGCTATGGCTCAGTTTGGATATGTCGGAGCCGTAGGGCTCGCCCTGACTTTTTTTTCTACCGCTTTTCTTGTCCCTGCCTTGATGACGGTATTGCTAAAATCGGGAACCGACAGGTTCCCATCCATGCAGATTTCTTTGAACGCCGCATCGGTTTTTTACAAAAAATGTCCTGTTGCGATTCTTGTCATCTCTGCAATTGTTGTAGGCGTTAGTCTAACTTCAGCAGCCCGCGTCTCTTATGAAAAAGATCTATACAAAGTGTTTTTGGCCAGAAACATGGACTCCATGTCAGTTTCGCATAGAATTTCCCAGAAGTTTCACTCAAATTTTTCCCAACCAACCTTGTTGTCATTTGACACCGACAATTTTGAAACTGGCCTTATGATACAAAGAAATCTGGATTCTGTTCTAGAGAAAATCATGGCGGATCATGGCGAAATAGCTTCATTTGACTCAATTTCATATCTGGTGGCGCCGGATTCCGTCAAAAAACACAATATATCAGAGATAACCGAAATTTACTCAAGATGGCCTGATCTAAAGAATGCCTTTGATGAGGCTACCAATAGAAGTGGAATGTCCACAGAGGCAATCGAAATGATGAAGCGCTCTTTTGATGGCATAGCCTCCATCATGAAAACACTTTCCGAAAATTCAGGTGAAATAGCCAAGGAAGATGTGACTATCGAACGTTCCTGGTATACAGCAAAAATAGGTGGGAAACACAGGTTTCTAACATTGCTTAGGTACTCTGAAAATGTCACTGATCCCAAAATGCTCAAGGAAACCGATAACAGAATAATTGGAGCCCTAGAAACTCTGCCTGCCAGAATCACACTCACTGGCCCTCGTCAGGTGATGGAAGAAATTCTGTCCGGACTGGTTTCAGAACTGATAAGGCTAGCCCTGTATGTGTTGACTGCGGTAATAATTTTCTTTTTTGCCCTTTTTCGCAGTCCTTTTGGAGTAGCGCTCAGTTTGATTCCGATGACTGGAGCCTTCTGTATCACTATTGGCGTGATGGGCCTTGCAGGCTATGGTTTGCCGTTCTCTATTGTCGGTGTGGCGCCTCTGATTTTCGGGCTAGGCATGGATAATGGAGTTCATCTGGTCATGGGAAGTCTCGGGGAGGAAGGCGCCGGCGTCGAAGAAGCAATGAAGCGAGTTACAAATCCGATCATATTTACTTCATTAACTAACGTCATGGGGTTTGTTTCGATGATCACATCAAAACTCTACTCAATGGAGTTCCTCGGTTGGGCAATGGTTGTAGCTATGATCTCATCGGTTCTCTTGACCCTGTTAACTGTTCCATCAATATTGACACTCATTGAAAAAAGTAGGAAACCAGCCTCACCGATTGTTGGCCACAACCAAATGATGCCGTAACTGCAATATTCGGAATTCCAATGGACGATGTCGATTGTTCTTGACTCTGGGCGCCGACGGTTTATAGTACGGCGCTAAACAGACGAATAACTCTCGTAAATCTGCATTGCGTTCCTTGGACAGTCTCTGATTGATAAACAATCGCGAGAGTTCTTGCCCAAGTTCTATGGCATATTCGGGTGCGAGGAGCTTCCTTTTGACTGATCGGTTGCTTTAAGCGATCGCCCAGGATGACGATCTCTCCTTTCTGGCTTGATAACTACTTTGTCCTGACGTGAAACCGTTGTACAGGTCCAAATCGAACCCGGAATCCTCATGGACATTAAATCGAACGTGATTATTAAAAAGCGCTTTTCCCCAATCGGTTGATAAGACAAGTTTTTCCTAAAAATAACCCAAGGAGGCTCATGATGAAGAGACGCAATTTTCTGAAGTCAATGGCCGCAGCCGGGATGGCTGCAACTGTATCTGGAGGTTCGTTAGCCATTCCTGGTCGATCAAACGCAGCGGGTAAAGTCAACTTTGGCGAGGTAAAAGCCGTCAAGGTCGATGTACTTTCCGAAACTAGCTGGTTTAACAATGATATCCTGAAAAAGAACATGATGGATTACGGCGGCGCCATGACCAACCAGTACACTGTTCCATGGGACTGGGACAATGCTGGAGGGTATGCGGCTCTCATTACTGTAACCACGATGGATGGAAAAGAGAAAAAGATACTTCTTGACAGTGGATGGAACACTGAGTGGATGGACTATATTTTTCAGGAAAAAAGCAACGTTGCTGAAATGCTGAAAAAAGGTGAGATAGACACAATGGTGGTCTCACATTTTCACCTCGATCATTTTTGGGGTATTGAATCTACTCTAAAACATAAACCTGACATTACGATATTTGCGCCCAACACATATTACCCCGAAGATATGGCGTTACTAAAGGAAAAAGCTCATATAAAGGCCAAGGATAAGGATGGCAAAGAGGTGGCAATCTGCGCTAATGACCATCCACACACGGGAAAGCTTGAATTGTGCAAACCGGAAGGGGAAAAGGGAGACGGAATTTATCAGATTATGCCCGGGGTGGCCTACAAGGTTTTTGATGTCCCGATCTTGTTGAGAGTCAGAGGGGAAGGGGTTTTATATTTTAATGTCAAGGATAAGGGCATTGTCACGGTAACAGGTTGTTGCCACCCTGGGCTACTGTCCATATTCTCCTTTGCAAGGCAGAATTTTGATAGCTTCAAGCCATATGGTTGTTATGGCGGTCTCCATGTAAGTCTCTTCGAAAACTGGGATCCAAAATTCGATGATCTGATCAAAGGTGTCAAAGCTTTTAAGATTGAAAAAGTTGCATGCAATCATTGCACAGGATGGATTTGGGCGGAAAAGGCTTCTCAGGAAGGCATCCCCATAGTCAAAGGAACAGACAAGTTCAAAACATACAAGAAACAATCAACCGTAGCCAAAACGAGTAACGTGTTTCTGACTAACGGAGATTCCATAATATTCTAGAGTGGTAACTTTTGAGTCCCAATTCCTTTCAAAATCCTGATTGGGCAGGGCGTCAGGTTGTTTTAGATGGGGTGCGTGAGGCAAGCTCCATCTGGAACAACCTCGAAAGTTTGTCGTTATACCGGTGGCTATGGCATCTATCACTGGTTATTGAATCGCCATCTTCCTGCTTGGTCATTTCAGGTTGATCCAGACTCAAAAGAATTCCAAAATGAACTTCGATAGCCCGATCTCATGGGTTGGGAGGTAGAGCGAAATGCCAAACACCGGTCAAATAGTCAATAAGTACAGTTTCACGAGTGGGATTGTTTCGTTTTTATGCATTTCAGCCATTGTCTGCGTTCTATGGTATGTTTTTATGCATGCTGATGGAGTCATGAAACTTTATACCCCCATGTATGGTTTTTCTCTGGTGGCAGTCATGATGGCTTCTGTGATCCTCATGGTTAAAGTTCTTGATTTTTACCCTTTTTCACCATCATCTTCCGAGGGTGGGCAGAGATTGGCTCGGGGTTTGATCCTTACCTTGGTGACTCTGGCCTTGACCTTGGTGTTGGTCTACGGTTTTTTCTGGGGCTTCATTGGGAAATTTGGTGTGGCGTATTTTAGTCCCGATTCGATCGTCCGGTCTGGAGGGACAGGCGCTGAGCCTTTTAACGCAAGAGAGAACGCCTCAACAGCGATAATTTATTTCAGCACAGCGTTTCTGTGGTGGAGTCTTGTCTGGGACACGGGATTTGTAAAATGGCCATGGACTGACAGTACGCCAGGCGTCAGGGCATGGTCCAAAACATGCGCTATCCTCATCCTTTCTATTATTACTTACGTTATATGTTTTCATCCCCATGTATGTTTTTTGTTTTATCCCCCACAGAACAAGGCGGGAGTAGAACCATGGTGGTCAGGCTTTGCAGGAACGGGTAGCGCCTTTTTCGGTCTAGGCATTATCCTTTGCAGCCTGGCCTGGGTTGTAATATCAGATTTGTTGTGGGAAGGTTTTCCCTGGCGGTTTTTGTGCAAAGGTGAGGAAGGATGTTTTGCAAGGGGGTTAATAACCATCACCGGATGTCTGGCTCTAGGATTATTTACCTTTGTCGTTCTCCTCAAAACCATGAATGTGTACTGGATGGAGCCTTTTGAGGGAGGTCAGTATACAGACGCTCCATATTTTAGATACCTTCACACAGGAGAGATAGCAGGGTTCTGTGTCTTGGCGGCATTTATCCTGAAAGGTTATTTCAACAACTGGCCAAATTGGACAAATTCATTTGTGAATGCGACAGTTCGATCACTGTTGGCATTTGTGATCGCTGGAGTAATATATGTTTTCTACTATTCTCCGCTATCCACCTTAATATTGGGAAAGGTCCCAGGAATTGCGCAGCCCGACGATACCCCACTGGTATGGACAATGCTTTTCCTTACGGTCATACTTGTTCATACGGAATTTTTCAGATTATGGCCGATGGAACCAAATAAATCATGATTTCTTGATATCGTATCTATAATATGGAATCCCGATGGTAGATCTACAGAAGAGAAACTTCTTCAGGCGTCTTTTTAGAGAAACTGTTGGCAAGGCATGGACTGAATTTGAAAGGGGCCTTGAGGAAGCGCAAAACAAGGAAAAACTGGACAGTTTTTTTAAATCCTATGAATCGAGCTATGCTCTAACCCTCAATTATCCTGACGACATCCTCATTGAAAGCGCAAGGCTGGAGGGAATAGATGTTGAAGGTAGGGACAAGCTGGAAATTGCTCGAGAATTATTTGAAAAAAAAGGGGATTTCTTATAAACCCCGAATCAGTCATACGAAATTGTCTTGAGAGTGTTCTTGCACGGGCTTTACATTTCACAGGGTTGAAAAGGAGTGCGGGTCTTTCAGCTTTAAGCCAGGTATGGAAAGACTATCCGGCCTATTATTTCTGGCTTGAAAATGCTCCGTGCGCCTACTTTTTGGGGTTGGAAAATTCGGTTATAGAAAAGGCTGAAGGGACCGAGATCGCTACAGGACTTTTTGTTATTAAATGCTATCCTTACAGAAACTCGGAGTTGTTCCGAAGATTCTCGAAAGAGGAACAGCGATTGTTGTTGAGCGATCATTTTGATGGTTCCAATACGCCCAGCTTTTCAAAATTTGATGACATTCCCGCTTATTGCTATTCTGTTGGAACAATTGAACTGACTTACAGTTTTCTGGAAAAAGCGGACTGGCGCGGAATAACCCTGGAGTCTCTGGATTCAATCAATGCCGTAGCGAAAATGGGCAGCCATCCTGCAGGGGTTAATGAAAACGGCTCGCAAAATAAACTTGTGAGGCAGGTTCCCGGGTGGGCGCTTGCCTACCGTCTTTTTGATAGTTTGTGTCTTATACATTCCTTTTATTTTCAGACGAAGCCTGCCAAAACAGTCCTGAGAGATGCTGTTGGGTTTGTAACCTTCTGTGACGAATCGGGAGTAGTCTGGACTCGGAATGACAATTGTTCAAGGCTGATGTCGATCAGCGTCGAAGTTTCTGAAAACGACGACCCGCATTCAGAAGATATTGATGATAGATCTTGCGACTCCCCAAACGATCATAACCTTCTTATAACCATCAAGGGGGACCCACGGCCTGAAGACTACCTCAATTCAAGGAAAGGCGCGTTTGCAGGATTGCCCGGCATTAATCCCGAATGGTGGACGATTTCAAGCGAAAATTTTGTCTGTGACCTCAACACTCCCTGCGGATGTTCCTGAAAACAATGAACATGGGTTCATGTTCATTGACATTCTTTATCGGGAAAGTTAACTTGAGTCTGCTGACCAGCAGTACATGAATAGCTTTAAGCTGAAGCTCTAAGGGGGCTAGTAATGAGAGTAATCAACATGGATCACGTTGCCGCTTCGCCGCTACTTCCAGAAGTGGTAGAAGTTATGATCCCGTTTTTAAAAGAAAAATATGGCAATCCATCTAGTATGCATAGCCTCGGTGAGGAAGTAACAGAAGCTATTGATGAATCTCGTGAAAAAGTTGCGGAACTGATTAACGCCAAGGCGACAGATATCGTTTTTACATCTGGAGGCACAGAGTCAAATAACTGGGCGCTCAAAGGGGTTATGCAGGCAAACAGGTCGCGCGGCAATCACCTTATCACATCATCAATAGAGCATTTTTCCATAATGCATGCCATAAAGGCGCTGGAAAAAAGTGGAGTAGAGGTAACGAGGCTGCCTGTTGATAGATTCGGTTCGGTAGATCCTGATGATGTCAAAAAAGCAATTACGCCCCAGACAACGCTCATTTCGGTCATGCATGCCAACAACGAAATCGGTACCATAGAGCCCATTGCTGAAATTGGTAAGATTGCCAGAGAGCGTGGTATTCCGTTTCACACAGACGCGGTCGCAACGGTCGGGGTAATTCCGGTAGATGTTCAAGGTATGAATGTAGATCTTTTGTCACTGGCATCCAACCCGATGTATGGACCTCACGGCGTAGGCGCCCTATACATAAAAAAGGGTATCAAAATAGCCCCATTGCTGGATGGCGGCATTCAGGAAAACGGTCTGCGGGCCGGCACCGAGAACGTTCTGGGCATAGTAGGAATGGGAAAGGCTGCTGAGATTGCGGCCAGGGAAATCGACTCGCGAATAAAACATCTCATCCCTTTGAGAGACAGGCTTATTAACGAAATCCCTAAAGTTATAGAAGAGGTTGATGTTGTTGGTCATCCGACAGAGAGACTTCCAGGGAATGCAAGCCTCACCGTAAAATACGTGGAAGGCGAATCGATGTTACTGTTTCTGGACATGGATGGTGTGAAAATAGCGAGTGGATCGGCATGCATTTCCCGGTCACTAAAGGTGTCACATGTCATGCTGTCTATGGGAATTGACGCAGGAACGGCTCAGGGTTCCCTGTTATTTACTCTAGGAACCGACAACACCTCTGCGGATGTCGATGACGTGGTTAGGATATTGCCACCCATAGTTCAGCGTCTCAGGGAGATGTCACCCCTTTACAAGAAAACTTCGAAATCGAAAACGGTTTAGGATCATCTATATTACTGACTATAAAGCGATTTGGTCGCTGCAGAGATAAACAATCAAGTGGGTGTCATTGTTTTTGGCCTCCCGTGTAGTGACATCCAGCGGAGAGTAAAGATGTATAATGAAACGGTAATGGAACATTTCAGGAATCCGAGAAACGTTGGAGAAATTGTTGACGCAGATGGTGTAGGCAGCGTGGGTAATCCCGCGTGCGGGGATATAATGGAGTTCTATATCAAGGTCAACAACGATGTCCTCGAAGACGTTAAATTCAAGACATTCGGTTGTGGGGCCGCAATAGCCGTATCCAGCATGGTGAGCGAAATGGCGAAGGGCAAAACCCTTGACGAGGCCATGAAAATATCCAACAAATCAGTTATCGACGCTCTCGAAGGTTTGCCCAAGAAAAAGCATCACTGTTCAAATCTGGGAGCTGATGCGCTTCACAGGGCAATTGAGGATTACTACGCCAAACAAAAAGGAGCCGACCAGGAAAAACCGGTCGATGGTCCAGAAGCCTGTTCATGTCCCATGTGCGATGTGAATGACCCTGCTGAAGCCCCTTACTGTGTTTCTGTTTGTGACAGATCCACAAAATAGTTCATGCAAAATGACCTGGAACAATCAAGGGAAGCATAAGAAACTGCTTCCCTCGATTGTTGACCGGATATTCCTAAAGTATGATTCGTACGTTTTTTCAGTAATCTACACGGGAAAGACATAATCCACAGGCTTGAGCTTTGCCGATAGCCAGTGACCTGTCTCGAGACTCGAGAATAATCCGGATTTTGTCCACGTCAATTTCCCGTTTTCC
>CAITZA010000216.1 GCA_903896745.1 uncultured Desulfomonile sp.
CCAATAATTCTGAAATTCTGTACGCGTGGAATGGCTCCTATCGGTGTTCGTTTACCCTGCGGGGAAATAAGCTGCACACTGTCACCCACCCGTAAGGAACCTGCAGAAGCCAACTCCTTGCCAATGATTAAACTTCCCAGTCCATCATACGAATACGCCAAATCTTTCAGAGAACCTGATTCCAAATATTTCGGCAAGGAAATGACATCACCAGCAGTGGAAGGATCGATACCTCGAACTATGACGCCTCTCACCTTTCCCTTGGATGACATCATCGCTTGTCCGTAAATGTACGGGGTTACCGCCTTTACACCATCAAATACGGCCAGGCGGTCTATAAGACTCCCCCACCCCGTCATGGACCGACTCGAATGATTCATTACAACGAGGTGAGACACTGTTCCGAGGATTTTCTCCTTCAAGTCTCGTTCAAAGCCATTCATGACACCTAGTACAATGATCAGGGTCATTACGCCAAGCATGACACCCAAGACACCAAAACCGCTGATAACAGAAATGAATGCCTGCTTGCGTTTGGCCTTGAGGTAACGCAAGCCTATTCTGATCTCGAGAGGTAACTTCATCCAAGCCCTTTTTCAGGTCTCATGTGAGGAAATAGAATGACCTCTCTTATAGACTGGGAATTAGTCAGAAGCATGACTAGCCTGTCAATTCCCAGCCCCTCACCGGCTGCAGGTGGCATACCGTACTCCAGAGCTCTTAAGAAATCTTCATCCAGATAATGCGCCTCTTCATCCCCTGCGTTGCGCGCCAAAACCTGCTGTTCGAATCTGCTCCTTTGATCTATTGGGTCATTAAGTTCCGTGAATGCATTGGCCATTTCGCGCCCACAAATATACAACTCAAATCTGTCGGTCACAGTGGGGTCTTCATCATTTCTCCTGGCCAGGGGGGACACATCAACCGGATACTTGTGAATGAAAACCGGCCCCCATAGCTTTTCTTCAACAACCTCATCGAAAACGGCCATCCAGAGTTTACCGAGAGAATCTTCCTTTCCGACCTTGAGCCCCATCTCAACCGCTTTGATAAAAACGGCGTTCCAGTCGTCAATTTCATTTTCATTGAGCGCCTTGTAGTTTATCAATGCTTCCCTTACAGACATGCGTTCCCACGGAGGCGTAAGATCGACTTCCGTCTTTCCATAAAGGAACCTGCATCCGCCAGTTATTTCCCTGGCAACTGATGACAGCATCTCTTCGGTGAGGTACATGAGGTCGTCATAAGTTTTGTAAGCCTCGTAAAATTCCAGCATTGTAAACTCAGGATTGTGTTGAGTCGATATTCCCTCATTTCTAAAATTTCTGTTTATTTCAAAAACACGATCAAAACCGCCGACAAGTAGCCTCTTCAAGTACAGCTCAGGCGCTATTCTCAAATACAGGCTTCTGTCCAGGGCGTTATGATAGGTTTCAAAAGGTTTGGCGGATGCGCCACCGGGTAAAGCCTGCATCATAGGAGTTTCGACTTCGAGAAAACCGCGATCTGTAAGGAAATTTCGCAGATACGAAATTATCTTGCTGCGGGTGACAACAATGTCTCTTGAAGTCTGGTTAACAATAAGATCAAGATAACGTTGGCGATATCGTGTCTCGACGTCAGAAAGGCCATGCCATTTCTCAGGTAGGGGGCGCAACGCTTTTGTCAGCAAAACAAACTGTTCAACCAGCACGCTTAACTCACCTGTTCTGGTTTTGAAGGGTTTGCCGACAACTCCAATTATGTCGCCAATATCCAGCTTTTTCGCCACATTATAATTGTCAACGCCAATGGTATCCCGCCCCAGATATATCTGAAAATCTCCGGTTAAGTCCCTTATTCTCATGAAGGCGGCCTTGCCAAGAACCCGTATGGCAATAATTCTGCCTGACATTTTTACATGATCTTCTATAGAGTCTGTCTCAGCAATTTGGTTGAAGTCTTCCTTAAACTGACTGGAATTTATCTCGGGGCTAAATCCGGTAGCGTAAGGAGATATCCCTTGATTAAGTAATTCTTCCACTTTTTTGAGTCTGACTTCGGTAAGGGATGAAGTTTGAGTGTTTTTCGTATGTTGAGAGGAATCCGACAATGTGTTAATTCTCCTAAAATTTTACCTTAATTGAGCGACCTTTTTACCTTTTTTGGTCACAAAAGTCAAGACTGACAGAAAAACCATTATCTTTTCAGAAAGGTCGATCGCTTATATCCATTTCTTCTTTCGAAAATAGAATAACATTGATGAGGCTACGGCGATGGCCAGTGTTATAACCATGGGATACCCGTAACGCCATTTTAGTTCCGGCATGTCATCAAAATTCATTCCATACCAACCGCACAAAAATGTTAATGGTATGAAAATAGTGGCAATAATTGTTAGTACCCGCATGGTCTCATTAAGCCTGTTATTTACGCTGGACAAATATATGTCTATCATTCCGGAGGTTATGTCTCTGAAGGTTTCGACAGTGTCTATAGCGTGAATGGCATGATCAAAAAGGTCTCGCAGGTAAGGCCTGAGAGATTCGTTTATGAATGGAATATCTCCACCCAGCATTCGACTAATTATTTCCCTCAGGGGCCAGAGCGACTTGCGTAAAAAGATCAAGTCTGTTTTTAGCTTGTGTATCTGACCAAGCGTCTGATGCGAGGGTTTGGAAACAAGCGCGTCTTCTATGGTTTCGATACGGTCACCAATCTTTTCCAG
The DNA here is from genome assembly GCA_903896745.1 of uncultured Desulfomonile sp. GTDB lineage: Bacteria > Desulfobacterota > Desulfomonilia > Desulfomonilales > Desulfomonilaceae > CAITZA01. Next base: position 2,708 of record CAITZA010000216.1, read on the forward strand.
AATCAAAAAATAGTTATCTATAATTAAATCTATACACGAATAAGTCAGGTAATCTACCTTACTCTCTCTCAATTTGGATTTTCTGACTTTGAGTCGCTGTATGACGGGCTCAAAAAGTGGAGATTCAACATCCCTCAATGTGATTACGAAGTTCTTTCCCAATATGAATGAGATCTGCTCGGTCTCTGTAACGAAGTCTACATCATCGTATCTCAGGCTCTTAATAACGATGAAAAGGTAATCATTGTAATCTTCAATCTTCGGCCTCTGGGCGCTGTTCAAGATGTCTTCCAAAACTAGAGGGTGCAGGTTGAATTTTCGACCTATCATCTCCACCGCATCGATTTGCTTCAAGCCTTTCACATCAAGCCACAGTATTCTTGTGTCCTCGACATGGGCATCTATGTCTGATGCATCTATCGATTGATTAACAATTAACTCATCTGAGTTAAAAATGATTGAATCAATTGTTGTTGAGACCGAAGTAGCTTTTCCGATGGGAACGAGGGCTCCGGGAGGCAAACCGGCCTTATGGGATCGTTTCCTAAAGTATCTGGAAGACATGTTACCCTCATTGACAAAAAATATTTCTTGACAAGCTTGTCTTCATAATTGCACGATCTAAAATATTATGGGCGTTTGATTAGACGCACTGAAAAACATCAAAAACAACTAGCAATGATAACACCGAATTACAACCTCGATGCAAATTTTTCAAAAAAACTCTATTGGTTTTTTTATTCGTATTTCCATTGGGTGGAGTCTTGCAAAGAGCTCTGAAGCGAATCCAGCTTGTTTTCAAGACCCACCCCAAAAAGGTGGGTCTTCTATTTTATACCTCATTAAGGGACAAAAATGAAAATAGAAGGATCATTCTATCCGCCAGGAGACAAATCAATCTCGCACAGATTAGCATTAATGTCTCTCATTTCAAGAGGAGCTTGCGAGATACGAAACTTCTCCAGCGCCAGGGATTGTATGACGTCTCTACGGATAGTTGGTGAACTCGGAGGCATGGTCCGGATCGAGTCCGAACGCTTACTAATCAGGGGCATCGATAGGCGATTGAAATCCGGAGCAAGTATGGACTGCGAGAACTCAGGCACAACCATCAGACTCCTGATGGGAATCCTCAGTCCAAATCATGGCGATTTTCAACTCGACGGTGATCAATCATTGAGAAACAGGCCAATGGAACGAGTTGCAATTCCATTGCGAGAAATGGGGGCCAACATCATTTGTTCCGAAATGGGTAAGCCGCCCGTTAGAATAATTGGCAGCGACCTCCACGGAATTGAGTTTCGGCTTCCCACTCCCAGCGCTCAGGTCAAAAGCGCTGTGCTTCTGGCCGGGATTCAGACTGAAGGGCAAACCAGTGTTGTTGAATTGATTCCCAGCCGTGATCATACCGAGATATTGCTCAGGAAATGCGGCGCCGATATAGAAAAAACCCAGAGCGGGTGGTCAGTCAGAAAATCAACATTGACCATGCCTGAAAGGTATTATGTTCCTGGTGACGCCTCTTCAGCATGTTTTTTCATTTGCGCCGCCACTGTAATTCCCGGTAGCCGCGTTGTCGCAAGAAAAGTTTTGCTTAATCCGACACGAACCGGAGCAATAAGCGTTTTGAAACGCATGGGAGCTGATATGGAGACTCTGATTCATCATGGAGCGGATTCCACTCACGCCGATGACCCTGGTGAGATATATGGTGACATTACCGCTAGATTCAATGGAGCTCTTAAACCTTTTGAGGTTTCTCCTGAGGAAACGCCATTACTCGTGGATGAAGTCCCAATTCTGGCTCTAGTGGCTACCCAGGCGACAGGTTCATCAGTCTTTCATGATGTGTCCGAGCTCAGGATTAAGGAATCGGACAGAGTTCAGGCAATAGTTTCCCAACTGAACTCTATGGGGGCCCATCTGGAGACCAGAGGCGATTCACTGTATATTCACGGGCCAACAAAACTGGTCGCAAGAAATAATATGGAAAGCTTTGGGGATCACAGGATAGCCATGACTCTAAAAATAGCTGGACTGATCTCAGATTCGTTCCCAAAGATAAATGACGAGGATTGCATCGGCATATCCTATCCTGACTTCACTGATACCCTGGAGTCACTTGTCAAATGAGAGTATTCTGTGTTTTTGGAGATGATCGGGTTCAAAGATCTAAATCTCCGGCAATGCATAACAAGGCCTTTGGTCTGAGAAATTTCGACGCCCATTATGTATCATTTTCTGTTGAGCCGGGCATGCTCGAAACGGCAATGAAAGGTTTCAGAGCTATGGGATTCTCTGGAGCCAACGTAACCATCCCTCACAAGGAAAATATAGTTCAGCTTCTTGATGGGCTCACTTCAACGGCCAATAAATTGCAAGCCGTGAATACACTGTATTGGCAAGATGGAGCGCTTATTGGCGACAACACTGACGTTGGAGGCTTCTGTGACGCGCTGCCAGCGGTTGGATGCATGGTCGTCGGTAAGAAATGTTTGGTGTTGGGAAACGGCGGGGCGGCAAGAGGTGTGGTCATGGGGCTGTTGCTTCTGGGCGCTTCCCAGGTTTTTGTAACAGGACGGCAATATAATAAATCGCGTCAAATCGCTCAATGCCTCGAGGCTGATTCAATACGCATTGAACAGATTGCAACCTGTTTACGGGAAGTTTCATTGATTGTTAATGCTACACCGGTTTCTAGCCCTGGGGAAGCTGATGAATCCATGAACTGGCTTGCCGGGTCCATAGAAGGCCCTGAGATCGAGTTAATTTTCGACATTAATTATGGACGATCGCAAAACATTTGGGAAAACTCGGCAAAAAGGATTGGCGCCGAATTTTCAGACGGTTTGATCATGCTTGCAGCCCAGGCTGCAAGAAGTTTCAATTTGTGGACTGGAGAGTCTGCTACTGTTTCAGAATTCATGGCGCACTTGGGATGACAGTATGAACAACATATATCTGATAGGATTCATGGGCTCAGGCAAAACCACTACAGGGAAATTGATTTCCAAAACGCTTGGAAGAAAATTTATTGATATGGATGAACTCATTTCCTCGATGTTTGGAATGTCTGTCAACAGGATATTTGAAACTCACGGAGAAGACGGATTCAGAAAAGCAGAAGCCAGGATTTTGATGAATCTGTCCAAGGCTGGAAACCTCGTAATATCAACAGGCGGTGGGATTTATGAAAACACAACTAACCGTGAGAGAATCAAGAAATCCGGTATATCTATCTACCTGGACGCAAGTTTGAACGAAATCAGAAAACGTCTTAAAGAAGACGAAATTGCGCAACGTCCTTTGTGGAGACGTCCATCGAGTGTGGAGAAGCTTTTTCTGTCACGCCGCGAACACTATCTGGACAGCGATCATAAGATAGCCGTGGATGGGCTTTCCCCTAACAAAGTTGCCTCTATTGTCTGTTCATTCGTTTACCCTGAAAGGGACTACTTTGTCAATTATGAGGGGTATCAGAGCAGAGTGAAGGTCGTCTGGGACGGACCCGGGACTGTGGGAGAATTGGTAAGGGGTAGAAAGACTGCGATTTTGACCGATCAGAATGTTCAACGCCTGCATCTGGATCGGTATCTCGAAATTCTGGACGATCCGACAGTGATTTCCCTAAAACCAGGCGAAAAAACGAAAACCTTCAGGATGGCAAATTTCATTTATGAAAAGCTTCTTCAAGCCAGAATCGGAAGGGGTGATGTCCTGCTGGCAATAGGCGGAGGTGTGATAACCGATATCGGTGGTTTTGTAGCATCTACTTACAAGCGGGGTATTGATTTCGTACTGGTTGGAACAACCATGGTCGCATGCGTTGACGCCGCCATTGGCGGAAAATCAGCTATAGATGTTGGAAACATCAAGAATTCTGTGGGGCTGTTTTCAAAACCGCTTGCCAGCGTCCTTGACCTGCAGTCCATGAACACATTGCGGTCGAATCAAGTTAGCGAAGGGTTGATCGAAGCATACAAGACAGGACTGGTTGCAGATCCTCAGCTTTACGCGTACATGAACAGAAATGTTAGCCTGTTCAAGAAAAAATCGATAATTGAACTGGCAGAAGTCTTGACCACTTCTGCTCTGGCCAAATGCTCAATAGTCTCCAAAGACTTCAGGGAGCGAGATTTAAGAAGAATTCTCAATCTTGGTCATACTTATGGACATGCCGTAGAGAGTTACAACAATTATTCCATTAGTCACGGGCTAGCCGTAGCGAAGGGCATCACTGTCTCGACACATCTGTCCTGTCACAGAGGATTGATACTAGCAGATGACGCCGCGACAATTATTGAAACATTAGACCGTATATACTCAAATGAAGCTAAGCTTCCAACAGCGGAACAGGCTTGGGAAATCATGTTGAACGACAAGAAAAACAAAGATGGAAAAATAACGTTTGTGCTCCTGAATGGCATAGGCAAATGTATTATGTCTGACGATGTAACAAAACATGAACTTGATCTAGCTATCGAAAAGCTTAGAGCAACAAGAAATGACTAGCACATTTGGAAACATATTCAGGGTGACGACCTTCGGGGAATCGCATGGTCACTCAGTCGGAGTTGTCATAGACGGAATCCCCCCAGGAATTCCGCTTGATCTTGCGATAATCCAAAGGGATCTTGATCGACGCAGACCGGGCACATCGAGGTTCGTCTCACCCAGAAACGAAAGTGATAGCGCGGAGATACTTTCAGGTTTGGCGGATGGCAAGACGCTGGGCTCCCCTGTTGCGATTGTAGTCAGAAATACCCAGGCCCGTTCGAAGGACTATGACGATTTGAGAAATGTTTTTAGGCCGGGACACGCTGATTACACGTATTTCGCGAAATATGGCGTTTCGCCACAACCTGGCGGAGGACGGTCTTCGGGTAGAGAAACTGTTGGAAGGGTTGCGGCAGGCGCCATAGCAAGACTTCTACTCGCCCGGTTCGGGGTCAGCGTCAGAGGATACGTCAAGAGTTTGTCCACCGTTGAGGGAACGCGGATCGATCTTGATTTTGCTGAAACCCATCCACTGAGATGCGCCGACCCCGAGGTAGCTCTCTCGATGGAAGAGGTCGTAAAAACGGCTCAAAGAGATGGTGATTCAGTTGGGGGCGTCGTAGAGATCATAATTCGGGGAGCTCCTTCTGGCCTGGGGGCGCCGGTTTTTGACAAGCTAGACGCCATACTTGGCGCAGCGTTCTTTTCCATCGGTGGAGTCAAAGGGGTTGAATTCGGATCCGGTTTTTCGCTTTCAAAGATGATGGGCTCCCAATCAAATGATCCGATATTGCCGGATGGCTTTGCATCCAATCATGCCGGTGGAATTCTTGGGGGAATTTCAACTGGACAGGACATTATCGCAAGGTTGGCCGTAAAACCGACCCCCTCGATTTCAAAAACACAGCAAACGATAGATATGGACAAACGCGTCAGGTCAATTAGCGTTAGAGGTCGTCACGATCCCTGTATATGTCCGCGAATTGTCCCCGTGGCTGAAGCGATGGCGGCCATAGTGATCGCCGATGCATGGCTGAGTCAAAAAACTCTTGTGAGGCCTGAATGAAAATAGCCGTGATCAATGGTCCCAATCTGAACCTTCTTGGAAAACGGGAACCGTCCGTTTATGGCGCCAAATCATTGAAGGATTTGGAATCGGAACTCAACTGCCTGGCAACAGAGCTAAGAATTGGTCTGGAATTTTTTCAAAGCAACATTGAAGGCTCTATCGTAGAATATTTGCAGGACGCCGATGAACGTCTGGAAGGCGCTATCCTGAACGCAGGGGCTTACACACATACTAGTGTGGCCATCAGGGACGCTGTTTCAGGTATTTCAATACCGGTTGTTGAGGTTCACATATCCAACCCGCAGGCCCGGGAAAGCTTCAGAAGAACCTCATTACTGGCGGAAGTGATTTCAGGCTCGATATCCGGATTTGGATTTGAGTCCTACATGTTGGCCCTAATCTGGTTTGCCAGGAGAAACAATGAAAAACAATGACACCTGACTTGGTGATTGGGCTGGCGGGCGTTGTCCTTGACAAGGCATGTGAAAGGTGCTTAAATGAGATCATCAAAAAGCTGGAAATCTTATTCATGGGCATAACAAAAAATAGAAATCAGAATATGGAATTATTTCAGTTTAAATTCCGATTTTTTTATTTTTGTTTCTATTATTATTACGTCTATCTGCCCATGAGGAGTGGATTAACGGCTTAACCAGCTAAATAAAATCCAGAAGCCATGGGCAGACAGAGTAGCCCATGGCTTTTTTGTTTCAAGAGCCCTGGGCGCTGAAAGCTTCCGGGGCTTTTTAATTTTGGAGGAAATCATGTTGTTGACAACCTTGAATTCAATTGGCCACACCAACGGCGCCCTGGCCGCCATTCCTTCGGTTCCCGTTAAGAAATCGCCACACGGTATGGTTTCCAGAAACTATCAAAAAGAGGATACTGTTATCAGGTTTGGAAACACCCAAATAGGTGGTGGCTCATTTTCGGTCATAGCTGGACCATGTTCTATTGAAAGCGTTGAGCAGCTACTTGAGACTGCGCACGCAGTAAAGTCTTCAGGAGCCACCATTCTCAGAGGTGGAGCATTTAAACCACGAACCTCACCTTACAGTTTTCAGGGACTTGGTGAATACGGTTTACAATTGTTGTCGCTTGCACGAGAATCTACAGGGTTGCCTGTTGTAACCGAGGTAATGGATGCAGTCGACATACCCCTGGTTGAACAATATGCCGACATTCTGCAGGTTGGCGCCAGAAACTCCCAGAACTTCTCTTTGCTCAAAAAGATTGGCCTTTCAAGAAAACCGGTCATATTGAAAAGAGGTTTGATGACAACAGTTGAGGAGTTTCTTAATTCCGCGGAATATATCCTCGCATCCGGAAACACAGATGTAATATTGTGTGAGCGAGGCATAAGGACGTTTGAAACTTCTACCCGTAACACCCTGGATTTGAGCGCTGTATGTGTTCTCAAGGAACGAACTCATTTGCCCATAATCGTTGACCCCAGCCACGCAGTAGGTTTGAGGCGTTTCGTAAAACCTTTGACGCGGGCAGCCATGGCGGTTGGGGCCGATGGAGTGATGGTCGAGGTTCATTGCTCTCCTGAAACTGCGCTTTGCGATGGTGATCAATCTCTTACCCCTGAAGACTTTAGCCACCTAATGAAAGACTTGGGGATTATGAGCGCATTCATGAGCAAGCTTTCCTGATAAGTCATATTTTTTCAAACTTGGGAGATTCTTTGATGGCGTTCACTGCGTACGACAACTCATCCGATCCGCTCGACCATACTGAGAATGGCATTCATTCGCTTGTTAGTAATTCAAGACAGCTAATAGACGAAATCGATTGGCAGATTATCGGCCTTCTCAACCAACGGGCATCGATAGCTCTGGAAATTGGAATACAGAAACAATCCGTAGGATCTGGGTCTCTTTCTGCTGAGAGAGAGTCCGAGATCATGAAGAAAATCTTTGACTTGCCTGAGGGCCCAATGCCAAGACTGGCCATCAGCCACATCTTTTCTGAAATTATCTCGGCCTGCAGGGATTTGCAACAACCAATAAGTGTGGCTTTTCTGGGACCAGAAACAACCTTTAGCCATGCGGTCACACTGAAACGATTTGGGCATTCCGTCGAGCTCAAACCTGTTGCTTCAATAGCTGACGTGTTTCAGGAAGTTGAAAATGGACGGGCAAGTTTTGGGGTTGCGCCAGTGGAAAATTCTATTGAGGGTGGCGTTAGCGCAACTATGGATAGCTTCGTAAATTCCAGCCTGACCATATCCGGAGAGATCTATGCCTCAATTAGACATACCCTGATGTCTTCCGAAACATCTTTGTCCTCAATAAGTAAGATTTACTCACACCCGCAAGCCCTCAATCAATGCAGGAAATGGTTGAACAACAATTTGCCGGGAGTAACGCTCGTGGATTCTTCGAGCACTGCTGAAGCGGCGCGTAAGGCGTCCAAAGAACGCTCCACTGCGGCAATCGCATCCTCGCTGGCTGCCAGGGAGTTCAATCTTAATGTTCTGGCTGAAAATGTGCAAGATAGAAGCGACAATAAAACCCGGTTTGTAATAATTGGCACAACAAACTGTAAACCTACAGGAATCGACAAGACTTCCATCTACTTCACATCAAAGCACCAATCTGGATCCTTATGCAAAGCCCTAAGTCATTTTTCCCGCAGAGCTATAAACCTGACCAGAATAGAATCCAGACCACTTAAAGAAAGACCGTGGGAATATTCATTTTTTGTGGATTGCGAGGGCCATCAGGCTGAACCTCTGTTGACAGAATGCCTCCATGAACTTTCAGGAGAGGTTGAACATATCAAAATTTTGGGATCCTACCCTCGTATGGATCCATCTCACGTCATTTAATAATGATTTTACTTGCGAGGAAAGTTGGACTCGACTCAGGTTTGTGAAACAACTGTAGGTATCATCGGTTCAAAAGGCAGGATGGGAGCTTGGTTGCTCAGGCATCTTGCCCAAAAAGGCATCTATGTCAAAGGCAAAGATAAGTGCGCTACCGACGAACTAGCCGATTTTGCCGGATCTTGTGATGTCATAATCCTTGCCGTTCCCGTGACATCGTTTGATGAGGTAACCAGGGTCATAGGAACTAAACTCACGCAAAACAGTTTGCTGATTGATATCGCCTCACTTAAAGAGGGTCCCGTTGAACAGATGCTCAAGAATACGGGCTGCGAAGTGATCGGCGCGCACCCGATGTTTGGGCCTTCAGCACAATCATTTAAAAACCAAATATGCTACATCTGTCCGGCACGCACAGATTCCTGGTTACCCAGAATAGAAGGTTTTCTGACCAAGCTTGGAGCAAGAATATGCATAATGTCTCCGCAGGACCATGACCGATTAATGGCTACGGTACAGACACTCAGGCACATCATTATGACCTCCATGGGGCTGGCATTAAAACAAGCAAATTTCAGCATTCATACAGATTCTGATATCACTGGAGAATGGTTTAACAATTTGGCAAGGATGTTGATACATCAGTTTGACCAACCCTCCGAGCTTTATGCAGACCTCGCGCTAAACAATAAACATGCCATAGATATTCTGCAACAATTTAGATCCTTGAACAATGAAGTAATCGAGGCAATTTCTACGGGAAACAAACCTGCTCTTGTGGGGCTGATGGAAATGGTCAGGGCATACACCCGTTCGGGATGAAACCCCAACCCCGGTTTTCGACCTTTTGGACTTGTCAGACGACTCACCAAGTTCTTCTTGACATGTGGTGGATTCTTAGGCTAACTTCGATATGTAATCACAAAAAATCAGTGTACAATTCATTCTGAATAAGGAAGTCGTGTATTTCCCGTTGGGAGGGGAATTGCCCATCGTTAGTAAATAGAGATGGTTCATACGTTCTATGCCCAGCGGTCAGTTGGCGTATATTCAGGAACTGCTACAACAATGACCCGTTAACAACCTCATAAGCACCGAGGGGGTGGCAATCAATGAGAAGGCAATCATGCAACTATCTGCTGGCCCTATGCGTGATAGTGTTCAGTATGTTTTTTCAGAGCTTTGCCTATGCCGACACACCTGTGATCAATCACCAATCATTATTGGCGCAGAGTTTGGTTGGCCCATCACAAGTATCGACAGATCAAGCGACAACCAAGAAGAATTCCTATCCGATCCTGGCCATAGTCAGGCCGATAACTATCGCAATGTTTCTGATATTTATCGGTGTGACGCTTATTGTTGTTTACTGGGCCGCCCGTAGAACAAAGACATCTGCCGATTTCTATGTGGCTGGCTCAGCCATATCGGGTGTACAGAACGGTTGGGCTTTGGCCGGGGATTATATGTCCGCAGCTTCATTTTTGGGAATCGCCGGACTGATCTCCCTGTATGGATACGATGGTTTCCTGTACTCAGTCGGTTGGCTGGTCGCCTACGTCACACTACTGCTGATTGTGGCAGAGCCATGCCGAAATTCTGGGAGGTACACGATCGGAGACATACTTTCTTTCAGGTCCTTTCCAATTCCGGTTAGAGCTATGGCGGCAGTTTCTACTGTAACCGTCTCAACTTTTTATCTTATTGCACAAATGGTTGGCGCCGGAAAGTTGATGGAACTCCTTATCGGTGTCCCTTTTGGGATGTCGATTACTCTGGTTGGCGCGATTATGATCATATATGTGGTTTTTGGGGGCATGATTGCTACAACCTGGGTTCAGATCATAAAGGCGCTACTGATCATGGCAGGTGGAATAGCTTTGAGCATTCTAGTAGCAGCCCAGGCGGGATATAGTCCTGTCCAGTTTTTTTCTGACATAGCCAAGAACGCCAACATCAGGGACTGGGTTCAGTTTACGCTGCTAAACCATCCGGTAGCCCAGCCCGGGATGGACTACGGGCAAAGATTTCTGGAGCCCGGGTTATTTCTCAAGAATCCTTTGGATCAGGTCTCGCTTGGTATGGCCCTGGTATTCGGAACGGCTGGTATGCCTCACATTCTCATGAGGTTTTTTACGGTTCCTACGGCCAAGGAAGCTAGAAAGTCCGTAATTGTGGCAATGTTCGTAATCGGAATTTTTTACATTCTTACTACACTCCTGGGTTTTGGAGCAGCTTTGCATGTTGGTCCACAAACAATTTTTTCAACGGATCCTGGTGGAAACCTGGCCACTCTTCTGCTGGCTCAGGTACTGGGCAATCAAATAGCCCCGATAGTCGGGGACACTCTATTGGCTTTTCTATGTTCAGTTGCTTTTGCCACAATCCTGGCGGTGGTTTCTGGTTTGGTGCTGGCCGCATCAGCAGCCATCGCTCATGATGTATATGTCAGTCTGATCAAAAAGGGACATGCGAATCAGAGACAACAGATTACCGCCGCAAGATTGACAGCATTCGCAGTAGGAGCGTGCGCAATTGTCATTGGCATGGCGGCGGAAAACCAGAACGTGGCTCAATTAGTCGCCTTGGCATTTGCGGTCGCCGCATCCGGAAATTTGCCGGTAGTGGTGCTTTCTCTGTTCTGGCGCAAGTTTAACACCGCCGGTATTGTGGCAGGCCTGGTTGTAGGCACATCGGTATGCCTTACGCTTGTCCTGGTTTCACCCAACATGAATTATCCTAAACAGGATGCCGCTGAGGCCCTCAAGACAGTTCAGGCGCTTGAACAAAAGCAAAGCAAGGGTGAAACCCTGACGCCACGCGAACAGTCAACATTGTCCAAAGCAAGAGTGGACTATGAAAACCTTAAAGATGGGCTTTCGATAGTAGGAATTGACCGACCATTGTTCCCGCTAAAGAATCCGGGGATAGTATCAATCCCGTTGGGTTTCCTGGCCGCTATTCTGGTAGCTTTTGCCTTTCCAAGCGGTGGAGAGGAGCAGCGATATGACCAGTTACATGTTCAACAGCTTACGGGGGTGCGGGTTCGTTCCATCTGGGATTGATAACTCGTGAGACGCTATTCGGCGAAATATATTTATTCATAACATCAACTAACACATTTTAGTCTATAGGTACTGACATATGACATCCCAAATATCCAAGGAGCCCACCAGGGCGTGGGTGGTCACAATAGCAGGGGCTGCGGTAAACTTGTGCCTCGGGATTCTCTATGCGTGGAGCGTGTGGAAAAAAGCGCTTGTAGACAAACCCAAGGCCGACGCGGGCGAGATCATGACAGGAATTAACGCGGGGTGGGCATACCTGACGGATGCTCAAGGCACCTTCGCCTATTTCATTTGTGGTCTGTTTTTTGCCTTTTTCATGATTCCCGGTGGCAGACTTCAGGATACGTACGGCCCCAAGCTTGGAGCGACTGTTGGAGGACTTTGCGTAGCGCTGGGCTGCATAATAGCGGGACTCTCGAAAAGTTATCTAGGTCTGATTATTGGGTTTGGAGTGTTGGGGGGTATCGGTATGGGTATAGGATACGCTGCCCCTACCCCAGCGGCTTTGAAATGGTTTGGCCCTCACAGGCGAGGTCTCATATCGGGTATTGTTGTGGCCGGCTATGGCGGCGCAGCCTTATATATCTCCCCCTTGGCCCAATATCTGATAGACAACTACGGAATTTCTGGAAGTTTCATAGGACTGGGGATTTTCTTTGCGGTTGTGGTAATCGCTGCAGGGCAGTTATTGTCTAACCCTCCTGCCGGATATGTTCCGGTCGGTCCGAGAAATCAGCCCGCTTCAGCTCAGCCTGCGGCAGCGACTGTTGACTGGCTCCCACCTGAAATGATGTCTCGCTGGCAATATTATGCCTTGGTATTTATGTTTTTGGGGAGCGCACAGTCGGGCTTATTAGTAATCGCCAATGCTGCCCCAATTTTGGCAAAAACTGCCGGTAAACTCGAATTCTTTGCGGCAAACGCATGGATCATAGCCGCTTTTGGAGGCGCTATAAACGCTTTGGGGAGAGTGGGAACCGGGCTTTACTCCGACACAATAGGCAGGAAAAACGCCTACACGGTAAACGGTCTGGTGTCAGCAGCTTTTCTTATGTGCGCTCCATTTATTATCAATCTGGAGAGTGTTCCCCTTCTGTTTCTAGCTTTAGGCGTGGCCTACTGGCAATATGGTGGCGGTTTGGCCCTGATGCCGGCGTTTACCGCCGATTTCTTTGGCCCCAAGAATTTGGGCGCAAACTATGGTTTCGTATTCATCGGCTGGGGTTTTGGATTTCTGACACCCCTGATTGCAGGATATATAAAAGATTACACCGGCTCCTACGATATTGCGTTTTATTTATCCTCGGTGATTTTGATAACGGCTGTAATCATGTGCAAATTCATTTACAAACCTGCAAAACTATAAACAAGATAAGTAGTTAAAGTTCATTCCATCAAGCAATAATATTCCTGGATTACAACAAACGGAAAAGTCTCCGATGTGGTCCAGGAATATTTTTTGTTGCGCCTGGCTTTTGAATATTAAATAATCCTTTGATGATGATTGATCATACTGGTATCCACATTAGCCGTATATTTCAAGGAGGACGTTTTGGCTTCAGAAGTTTTCATGACAGACATGTCCGCAAACTGGAACAGAAGCGTTCCAGCCAAGCTTTTTGACCTGTTTAACGCTTTGGAACCTTCCGCAGTCTTTGATTCCAAAGATCTGATAGCCATCAAGATTCATTTTGGAGAGGCGGGCAATACTGCCCATATACGACCCCAGTTTATCAGAAAGATTGTGGAAGCTATCAGGTCTATTGGGGCCAGACCTTTCCTAACCGACACCAACACATTGTACGTCGGATCGAGAACCGAAGCCTGGTCCCATTTAAATACTGCTTATGACAATGGCTTTACGAGAGACGTGACTGGAGCTCCGATTTTGATAGCTGACGGATTGAGAGGATCCAATTCCATTGAAGTCCCATTGGAAAACTCTCGCCATTTAAAACTCGCTCATGTAGCGTCAGATATTCAGCAGGCTGATGGGCTGGTGGTCATTTCACATTTCAAAGGACACGAGTTGTCTGGATTTGGAGGGGCTATCAAAAATGTTGGCATGGGCTGCGCTTCCAGAAGTGGGAAACTCGATCAACATTCGAACATTTCTCCCGTGGTCAAGCAAAAAAAATGTGTTGGATGTGGAGAATGTGTTCATTGGTGCAGAGGCGCCGCGATAGAGCTTATCCAACACGAAAAAACAAAAAAGGCAAAAATAAATTCTGAAAAATGTATTGGATGCGCCGAATGTATATTGACGTGCCGCAGGGGCGCTATCAGCATTCAGTGGAACGAGTCCATTCCTGTATTCATGGAAAAAATGTTTGAATACGCCAAGGCAGTTCTCAAAAACAAAAGTGGTAAAGCCCTATTTTTGAATTTCCTGACGGATGTTTCGCCCCTGTGCGATTGCACTCCGTTTTCTGATCGCTCCATAGTGCCCAGTATCGGAATACTTGCCTCAAAGGATATGGTGGCCATCGACTCGGCTTCAGCTAATCTTGTGAATTCTGCCCCAGGCAATGCAATGTCCTGCCTCAAATCTGCCCTTGAACCCGGAGCGGACAAATTTAGAGCATTGTTTCCGGACATAGACTGGAATCATCAAATAGAATATGCCGAACAACTTGGTTTAGGCAGCCGTGACTTTGAGCTGAAACTGATTCCCTGACTGATACGACGCTTATTACATCCTGAAACCGGGAAATCCGTTAACTCATTTTTATAATGTTCATTTTTATTGACGGCAACTATCCAAACATAAAACCCATTGTACCTATGGAATGGTAAAACGAAACCCAAGCGTCAGCTTGACAGAATTGTCATAATTGTATAAAATATTATAGATCATTAGTATTGGTATCCATTTTTTTCTGTCAGGCAGTTTAGCCCGTTAGGCCGAGAATCGAGGAGAAAGCCAATGTCAAGAAGAATAACATTATCGCTTATATTTGTGACGCTTCTCTGTGGGCCATGTTTGGGTCAGGGTATCATGGATTCTGTATTCGGCTCCAGTGGTCTAGGCCTGTGGGGCAGTCCCAATACAGGCCAGTTCAATTATCAACAACATCAGAACGGGAGCATGTATCCTGGCGGTGGGCAGCAAACCATGCAGCAACCTGGATATCAGCAGCCTCAGGAAGGTTATGGCCAGCCGGGAGGCTATCCTCCCCAAGGATATGGCTACCAGCCTCCTCCTCCCTATGCGACACAACAGGGAGTATATTCGGATTGGCATGCAAATCAGCCCCCACCTCCACAAGGGCCTCCCCCGGTTCAATATTCTGCGCCTGTTACACAACAACAGCCTTCATACCATCCGCAACAGGACTATGGACAACAACCTCCACAACTTCGACCGGGACAGTATTCGCCTTCATACCCCCAACCGCAGGTATTTGATGAAAATCTTCCGGCTGGGGCTGTCAGGATAACGACTACTACTCCAGATGGCACGACTATACAGTATTATCCTCCGTCTGGTGACCAGGAGGAGCAACAGATTAATCAACCGCAGCAGCGTCGCCAGAAACCCCGGACAGCCGCTCGACAGTCTGCGCCTAAGCCTCAACCGCAAACAGCCGAACAACCACAGGCGTCTGCGCCCAGTCAGACAGGAGGGGCAATCGCTATGCCACGCCCTGTAGAGATACCACAGGAACAGGACCCGAGGGCTGGATGGGGAGCGGCCTTGAACAGGGCGCCATCAGCTCCTGCAGGACGTTAGGAATCATTTTGAATGGGCTCTGGTTTGCCGGGACAAACATGGATCACTGGCGAATCAGACGCCCTGTATTTCCACCTCGAATGGCGCTCCAACGTCTGATTTGAAAAAGATACCCGCCATAATTTCACAGTCCACCATAAATACGATCTTTTAATCATGCCATGGATACGATAAAATACCATGGTTGATCCCAACAATGGACTATTAAACCAACAGTATGAGAATCATAAATGCTTAATCAGCCTTCGAAAAAGGAAGAATGCGGAATATTTGCCATCCATGGCGCAGACGATCCCGCTCGACTTATCTATCTTGGTCTTTACGCGCTTCAGCATCGAGGTCAGGAGTCTGCAGGCATTGTTGTTAGTGACGGAGTGAAGGTTTCTTCTCACAAGGGTATGGGCCTGGTTTCCGATGTGTTCAAAGAAGGCGCATTGCAAAGGCTTAAGGGCTCAATGGGTATCGGGCATGTCAGATACTCTACCACAGGAAGTTCTTTGCTCAGGAATGCCCAGCCTTTCCTCGTCGAACAAATCGACAGAATCTTTGCTCTTGGGCACAACGGCAACATTGTTAACATTACAAAGCTGAGAAGAAAACTTGAAGGATCAGGGGCTATTTTTCAGACATCCACCGATTCCGAACTCATAGCTCATCTCGTGCTCCACAAGAAAGGCCCTTTGGAGGATAGGCTGATCAGGGTTTTTGATGAGTTAAAGGGAGCATGGTCGCTCGTGTTCATGACCACTAGCGGAATTCTTGCAGCGAGAGATCCTTTTGGTTTCAGGCCTCTATGTATTGGCCGCAAGGATGATGCGATCATTTTTGCATCCGAGACCTGCGCTTTGGACATAATCGAGGCGGAATATGTTCGTGACGTTGAACCCGGGGAAATAGTAATTGCTGACCATAACGGTTTGAGGTCAATTCAGGGCCAAAGGAAGAAAAACCTGGCCATGTGCATCTTTGAATACATTTATTTTGCCAGGCCCGATTCCATGATATTTGAACACGGAGTCTACAAGGTAAGAAAAGAATTAGGATTTCAGGCGGCTCTGGAATGTCCGGCAGAAAATGCAGACATTGTCGCGCCAATGCCCGCCTCGGGAAACTATGCGGCGCTTGGATATTCTCAAGGCAGTGGACTCCCGTTTGAATACGGTGTCATAAGGAACCATTACGTTGGTAGAACTTTTATTCAACCTTCCCCAACAATCAGAAACCTTGGAGTAAGGCTCAAACTGAATCCCGTCAGGGAAATTCTCGACGGTAGAAGCGTTGTAGTTGTGGATGATTCAATAGTTAGGGGCACCACCAGCAAACTGAGGACCAAAGCCCTTAGAGAAGCAGGGGCCAGAGAAATCCACATGCGAATCAGTTGTCCACCAATTCGATACCCGTGCTTTTATGGCATAGACTTTTCCAGCAAAGGCGAGCTCATAGCGTCTTCCAGTTCCGTTGATGAGATTTGCCAGTTTATCGGCGCTGATTCCCTGGGTTATCTGAGTCTTGAAGGATTATTCAGAGCAATGCCTCGTCCTGCCGAGGACTTCTGCTCGGCGTGCTTCACTGGCAAGTACCCTATCAAAATTACCGATGATTCAACCAAATTATGTTTGGAGTGTTCGCCGGGCGTTTCAACCAATTGGCCATAATTGCGGTTCCCTGAAGCGAGAAACGTGTGGCGCGGTCATCTTCATTACCTTGACCAGGCTGACCGTAGTTCCAGCATATAATCAGGACATCTTGCGATCATTTCGGCCATTATCATGTCATCTCTTGATGTTATCTTTATGTTGTGAAATGTGTCTTCCACTATGCCAACTTTCCTACCAGTTCTTTCGAACAAGGCTGCATCATCCGTGACGTCCATGTTTTGCAGCGAAGCGTCCTCATGGGCTTTGATAATAAGGCCGGTTCTAAAAACCTGAGGCGTACGTGCAAGCCAGAGATTCTCCCTGGGTACCGTTTCAAGAAAATCGTCGTTTTTCTTCTTCACCGTCTCGCGCACAGGTAACGCGGCAATGCACCCCCCAATTCTGATGGCGCCATATATGACATCGGTAATGATTGATTCTGAAACAAAGGGCCTTACACCGTCATGTATTGCAACCCAATCAGAATCCCTTGTCAACTCAAGCCCGTTGTGTACGGACTCCTGACGCGTGACCCCACCTGTTGTGACCCTGATTACCTTATTAAACTTGAATTTTCCCAATATATTCGTCTGGCAATACGATTCATCCGCTTGTGGAACAGTCACCACTATATAATCGATCAGGGGATGTTTGTCGTAGGCCGCAATAGTTCTTGCAAGTATTGGAAAGCCTCCAACTTCGAGATATTGTTTGGGCCTGTCAGCGCCCATCCTCACTCCACTCCCCCCGGCCGTTATCAGCGCTGCGCAAATCATTGTCCTACTCCGGAAAATCATGTCTGATGCAAATTATTTTCTTACAATTACATCCTGGAAAATGTCGGCTTTACGTCATCACAACTCACAAATATCGCTCCTGCATCTATCAGACAAGTCTTTTAAAATACAACCCCAACATCCACGATGTCACCTGTCCTGATAGAATAAACAGATTTGATAAGGATTACGATGCATGAGTAATTATAGTATAAGAACTTTAATCAATGTTTATGCTATGCGCCAATCAAGTATTTGGTCTATATTCATGAAAAGCTCGATTGGAGAATTGAAATGGATGAAAACACAATTGAAAAAACAATCCTGGATAGAATACAAACCCCTGGCTGGGTTACGACAAGAGGGGTGTTGCGCGACCCTTCCGGCGACATGGCCGATGAAGATTCCAAAAAGGTGGAAGCAGTCATGCGTGCCCTTGCTTCGAAGGGGCAGGTAACCTTATGGTTGTTGATCATGCAGGACAGCGGGGCCAAATTGATGGTCGCTGCCAGGAACGGGCTTGCGCTGGACAAGGACCTTGAAGCGCGTAACGCGTGGGCTAGGGCCATACCCTATGAAGAAAAGACTCAGTAAGCTGCAGGGAACTTGAAAACTCTGTTCGACAGGCAAATTTACGAGGCTTTCACAGAGCCAATCCTTGTGAATGCCCGACGTTATTTATGGATCGCGACAGCGAACATAAAGATGACTGTCGTTCGTTACGCGAACAGATTCGTTTCCTTTCCTGATATAATGTCCATAATGATTGACAGGGGTGTTGCGATACGAATCATACATGCAGAATTACCATCCGGCCCTTTCAGGCAGAGGTATGACAGGATTGATACCAAGGGCCAGTTGAGCTCATGTGTAGAGTTCCTTCATTGTCCCAGGATGCATGCCAAAATTTTCATCGTTGATGGGACCCATGCCCTGGTCGGCAGTTCAAACCTGACTGGCGCTGGAATGGGCGCCAAGGCCAGGGACAAGAGAAACTTCGAGGTTGGCATTTTGTTTGAAAATGACATAGAAACGAAGCCGTATGTGGAATATTTCGATCATCTCTGGATTGGCGGGCAGTGTAAGGATTGCGGACGAAGAGGCATCTGTCCTGCGCCTCTTTGAAAATGAACTGATTAATTGTTGAAAGGCGCTTGAACTTGAAAAAGAAAATTGGAGCCTGTTTTTTAGGAGCATTGGGATCGATTTCGATTACCGCCATTATCGGCGCATTAGCCATAAAAAGGTCATTGGCGGATTCCATCGGAATGATTACCTCGACTGACCTTTTCGATGGGGTGGACCTTATCTCAATGGATCAATTAGAATTCTTTGGTTTCGATGTACGAGAACAAAAATTGCGCCATGTAATTGAAGAAACTCTTGACCAATGCAGATATATTGATCCTGAAATAATTAAGCCCCTGGAATCCGACCTGAAGGAAATTGAACATTTCATCTATCCGGGAATTAATTTTAATTGCGGTCAGGCTATCAATGCTCTTTCGTCGATTTCCGATCAAAGTGAAATTCCTGTTAGGAAGATTGCCAACAGCATAGAGAGTGGCCTTCGTCATTTCAAGGAGTCCAGGGGACTCGACGACCTGATCGTTATCAATCTTGCATCCACTGAACCGATATTGGAATTGCAGCCATGCCATGATGACCTTTCCCTTCTAGAACATGCCATCGATAGCAATTTGTGCGGGGCATTCAGGGCTAGCTCAATTTATGCCTATGCGGCCATTAGATCAAAATGCCCATACATAAATTTTACTCCCTCAAACGGCGCCCTATTTCCCGCCATGCTAGAGCTTGCGCATGAACATGGTGTTCCAGTCATGGGAAACGATGGGAAAACCGGAGAAACCCTAGTGAAGTCAGCTCTTGCCCCCATGTTCAAATCCCGCAATCTGCAGGTGCTGAGCTGGGAGGGTTTCAATATCTTGGGAAACCTTGATGGAAAGGTGCTTGATCATCCCGACAACCGGGAATCCAAGATCAGAACCAAGGATGCGCTACTGCCTAAAATTCTTGGGTATTCACCCCATTCCAGCATACAAATCAATTATGTCCCATCTCTTGATGACATGAAAACAGCATGGGATTTCATTCATTTCAAGGGTTTTCTAGGGACAAAAATGTCGCTTCAGTTCATCTGGCAAGGGCTGGATTCCATGCTTGCCGCCCCACTCGCGCTTGATTTGGTCCGTTTGGCCGAATTTGCCCACCGTAGGGGAGAGTCAGGTTTGATGCCACATCTGGCATCCTATTTTAAAGCCCCTCTCGGAGTCGAAGAACACGGTTTTTCTGAACAGTTCGCTTTACTGGCCAGCTATGTCTCTGACTATAGAGCGACACACAATTCCGTTGGAGCCCCATCTTGAAGCTTTCATTCAGCTCCAACGCATTTGTGAGATATTCAATCCCTGAAACTTTACGACATGTTTCTGAAATCGGCTATGAAGGCATAGAGCTATTGGCCGATGCCCCACATCTCTATGCTGATACGATTACTGCGGATGATTTGCACATTGTCAAAAAGATAATTCGTGATTTGCGATTGTCAGTATCCAATATAAATGCAAATACGGCTGTTGGATGGTATGGACGAACATTCTGGGAGCCACTTTTTGAACCGTCTCTGGCAAACCCTGACATGAATCTGAGAAGCTGGAGAATTGATTACACAAAAAAGTGCGTAGATATTGCTGAGTTCCTTGGGGCGACGTGTATCAGCGTTACCTCAGGAAGACCTGTATCCGGCATCTATCCGGAAGAATCCGTTGAGCTGCTTGAAGATTCTCTGAAACAGTTGATCGCTTATGGCGAACAGAAATCTGTCAGGATAGGTATGGAATATGAACCTGGACTACTCATAGAGAGCGCCGATGAACTTATACGGCTCCTCGAGCGCATGGATTCAGCTTACCTCGGAGTAAATCTTGATTTGGGACATAGTTACCTGCTCGGGGAAAATCCGGTGGAAGTCATAAACAAATTCAGTTCAAGAATTTTCCATGTCCATCTGGAGGATATTATAAGAAACAAACACTATCACCGGATACCCGGAACGGGGGACATTTGTTTTGAACCTATTTTTGAAGCCTTTTCGGAAATCGCCTACGATGGTTTTCTGTCCGTCGAGCTTTACACATACCAGCATGATCCTGTAGGCGCTGCCACGGAATCAATTCATTTCCTCAAACGCTTCATCAAGCTAAACCCCAGTGAACGACCCTCATGACACTATTAGTCGTATTTTCAGGTGAAGTCGCATGAAATTTGCCTTCAGTTCAAACGCCTTCCTGAGGAATAACCTCCTGGACGCCATCAGAATACTGTCGTCTGTCGGGTATCAGGGAATAGAGATTATGGCAGACGTTCCGCACGCTTTTCCTTCCAGCCTCTCCGAAAAAGACATTGTTACTATCAGGAAAGAAACTGACAAATGCGGAATAGCCATATCAAACATCAACGCCTTCATGCATCACGCTGACGGCGATACTTACCATCCTTCATGGATAGAGAAGGATGCCGCTTTGAGATTGAAGCGTATTGATTATACGCTTCGTTGCATCGAACTTGCTAACAGGTTGGGCGCTCACAACATATCGACGGAACCTGGTGGACCTGTTGAAGGCATGTCGCGGGATGACGCTATCAAGTACTTTCTTGATGGGCTCTACATGGTAGAAGCATTGGCCCGGTCAAAAAATGTCCGGGTTCTCATTGAGCCTGAACCAGGGCTTCTTATCGAGAATAGCGAACAGTTTTTTGAAGTTTTTAAACTGCTTGATCCGGATGTTTTTGGAATAAATTTCGACATCGGACATTTCTATTGTGTAGGGCAAAATCCGTCTGAGTTAATCCCTCTGATGATAGATCATATTCACCATTTTCACCTGGAGGACATAGCAGCCACACGGGAACATCATCACCTAATGCTCGGAGAAGGCGCAATCAATATACCTGAGATCCTGGATTCAATCACGGCCACTGGTTATCATGGCTTTGTCACTGTGGAACTGTACACCTATGAGCACAAGGCTGAAGAAGCGGCTCGAGACGCATATGGTTTTATTCAGAAATATCTCCAGGGGATGTCCTGAAAGGGCACGCCCCATAACAACAGTGACTTCTCGCTCAGGCTTCCAGTCCGGCTACGGCGACATTTGGAGATAATATGTGCTTGATATTATTTTCATACAATTGTCATCCTGTTCACCGTTTGGTTCTGTTGGCAAACAGGGATGAATTTTATGACAGGCCAACGGCCAACGCACATTACTGGGAAGAGGACCCTACGATCCTCGGCGGGAAGGACCTGAAACATGGCGGAACCTGGCTAGGAATTACCAAATCAGGGAAAATTGCAGCTATCACAAATTTTCGCGACCCATCAAACAGAAAAGAAGACGCCCCATCCAGAGGATTCCTGGTAAGTGATTTCCTGAAAAACTCCTATACGCCTTCTGAATACTTTAATAGGATCAAAAGCAAAATTTATCTTTATAACGACTTTAACCTCCTGCTCGGAGACAGGCAAAGCCTTTGTTGCATATCCAGCCATACAATGTCGTTTGATGTCTTGCCTGCTGGAGTATATGGGTTAAGCAATCATCTGCTTAACACTACATGGCCAAAAGTGAGACATGGACTAGACGACCTGGTTTCAGAACTGAAAGATGGAAGCGAGGCGAACTTAAATACTCTTTTCAAGATCCTGGCTGACAAGACTATACCGGAGGACGAATTCCTTCCCGACACAGGCGTTGGATTGGAATGGGAGCGTATTCTATCTCCAATATTCATAACCAGCCCAACTTATGGCACGCGGTCCTCTACACTTCTCCTGATCGATTATGAGAACAAAGCCACTCTGATGGAGAGAAATTACGATCCCATCGATTCGGCCATTTTTACAGACCAGGAATTCAAACTAACACTCGATGATTGACCAAACGGGCCCTGTAGCTGTTTCTGATACCCGATAAAACTGGGAGTTTGGGACTAGATATATTTTATCGAGTCCCCCGGTTTTACTTCTCCGCCGGAAATAACCCGGGTAAACACTCCCTGTTCCGGCATGATGCAGTCTCCAATCTTGTTGTAGACAGCGCAGCGGGTATGGCATTCCTTCCCAATTTGTGTCACTTCAAGAACGATAGTTTGCCCGATTTTGATTCGTTTCCCTATACTTGCCGCTGAGAGTTCAAAATTCCTTGTACAGAGATTTTCAGCAAAACTGCCGGGACGAACATCAAAACCCTTCTGGTTCATCTTCTCGATTTCTTCGATAGCTAATAGAGATACCTGTCTGTGCCAATCGCCGCCGTGCGCGTCATCCCGGATCCCAAAGCCTTCTTCCACGATTCCGGAATCAATAACGGTCTTGATCATCCCTTTTTTGGGACTGACGCACACTGCGACAATGGTTCCCGACATTTCCTGTTCAGTCTCAAGCGAGCTTGACATTAATCTTCTTCCTCAGTCTGTTTACCGGAAGCTTCTATAATTTTGTCAGCTATGTGAGCCGGCACTTCCTCATAGTGAGAAAACTCCATTGAAAAGATGCCTCTGCCTGAAGTCATGGAAGTCAGATCAGAAGCGTATTTCAGCACCTCAGCCATGGGAACGAGCGCCTTGATGACCTGGCTTCCGCCCTTGGCGTCCATACCGCTGATTCGTCCTCTCCGGGAGTTTAGATCGCCCATGACGTCACCCATGCAATCTTCAGGAACTACTACCTCCATGTTCATAATCGGCTCCAGAAGGATCGGATTTGATTGCAGCACTCCCTTCTTGAAGCCTTTTGAGGCCGCTATCTTGAAGGCCTGCTCAGATGAATCCACGTCGTGGTACTTGCCGTCGAAGACTGTTACCCTGACATCGATAACGGGGTGACCGGCTAACGCTCCACCAGCCATCGCCTCAATCACGCCTTTCTCGACCGCGGGAATGTACTGCCTTGGAATTACGCCACCTACAATCTTGTCAACGAATTCAAAGCCCTGCCCTCTGGACAATGGTTCAAGTTCCAACCAGGCGACTGCAAATTGACCACGTCCACCGGTTTGCTTTTTAAGTTTTCCTTCAATCTTGGCCTTGCCCTTGATTGTTTCCATATAGGGAACCTTAGGGGTTTTAAGATTAACATCCACGCCGAATTTTCTGCGTAGTTTTTCTATGGTTACTTCAATGTGAACCTGCCCCATTCCAGAAATGAGAAATTCGTTAGTCTTGGGGTCTCGCTTGATAGAAAGGGTAGGATCCTCTTCAGAAAGCCGTGCAAGACTTTGTGTGATTTTTTCCTCATCACCCTTGGCTTTAGGCTCAATTGCAAACGATATAACCGCTTGAGGCAAGGTGGCTTTCTTGATTGTAAGCGGAGACTTTTCATCGCACAGGGTATCCCCGCTGAGAGTTTCCTTGAGTTTTGCCACAGCTACTATGTCACCGGCCTGAGCAGACTCCAGAGATTTCTGGTTCTTGCCCTGAATGGAGAAGAGCTGGCCAAATCGCTCCTTCACACCTCTGGATGCGTTGAGGAAGTTTGAATCCGGACTAAGTTTTCCGGAGAATATTCTGAAGATTGACAGCCGCCCGGCATAAGGATCGGCCACAGTTTTGAAAACATAAGCGCATAGCGGGGCGTCTGCAGACGAAGGCCTGGTCTGCTCATCGCCAGAAAGGGTTGTCCCTACTACCGGTTTCATTTCCGCAGGGGAAGGACAGGCATCAGCTATGATGTCCAGAATGAGTTGAACGCCCTTGTTTGCCAGTCCTGAACATGCGAGCGCCGGCATGAAAACACGGTTCACAATTCCCTGTCTAAGCGCATTCGCCAGCTCATCAGCTCCAAGCTCATCGCCCTCAAGGTAGCGTTCCATAAGACCGTCATCTACTTCGGCCAAGTCTTCTATAAGGACTTCCCTTTTTGAAGCGGCTTCATCCTTTAGGTCATCCGGAATTTCAGCCTTGGAAACATTTTTCCCATCAGCCTCAAACATCAAGGCCTTCATTGACAGCAAGTCTATGACTCCCTTAAAGTTTGCTTCTTTTCCGATTGGGACATGGAGCACAAGAGGCTTCACACTCAAAGTTTCTTTAACATCCGCTATTACTTTGTCGAATTCAGCCCTCTCCCTGTCCATTTTGGTTACTGCCAGGATTCTGGGTCTTTCGGCTGCTTCTATTGCCGCCCAAACCTTTTCCGTAAGAGGTTTGACGGAATCGACAGCATCAATGGCCAGCAAAGCTATATCTGCAGCTTGAAGAGCAGAGGTGACTTCAGCAAAAAAGTTGGGATCACCAGGCGTATCAAGAATATTGATTTTTCGCTTTTTCCATTCCGCTGAAAAAAGTGCCGTGCTGATGGAAATTCCCCTTTTGACCTCTTCAGGCTCAAAATCAAAATTCGAAGCTCCATCTGTAACTTTTGCAAGACGGTCTACCGCTCCCGCGTCAAAAAGCATGGCCTCACATAGGGTCGTTTTTCCCGAGCCAGCATGGGAGACAACCGCTACATTTCGTACTTCTTCGGTCTTGTATTGCTTCATATGCGCCCCTTGGGAAAAGGGCATCCGGAATAGCCGGCGCCCAAACTTGGAAATGCAAATGCTTAATAAAACATAATTCAGCCTTTGCAGTCAAGAAATCGATTTAATTTTGCAAAAAAACTCTGAGCTTCCAATGAACTCTATTCACAGGATGGATTTCAAAGACTGCAACACCTCTTCAGGTTCTATTTCGTCCATACATCTCGGATTTTCGCAGAAATGTTTTCTGCAGGCCAGACAATTCAGCCGGTCGTTCCTCAATATTGTGGCATGCTTTGAGTACGGCCCTACCTTTGCTGGATCGGTTGGACCAAAAAGAGCGATCACCGGTAATCCCAGAAATGCCGCAACATGCATCGGTCCAGAATCAACCCCAACGTAGGCTGCACACTTTCTCTGAATGGCCGCTGATTGAATCGGCTTCAGTTTGCCAGCAACATTGTGCGCATGTTCCAAATTGATACCAGACAGAATGGCGTCAATATGTGGCCTGTCTGAACTTCCTCCACCGAAGAGCACAACTGCATTGAGCTCACCAATCATCATTTCGGTCAACCGAGCCCAGGATTCGACATTCCACATTTTTGTTTTCCAGCGGGCCGCCGGATTAGCATAAACAAGCGCCCTGCCGGAGGGTAGTTTCAAACTTTCCAGAAAACGCTCTGCGATTTCGTTTTCCTCAGGCGCCACGCTGACAAAAAAATCCTCGCTGCTCTCCTCGATTTTGAATTTTGAGAGACATGCCAGATTTTTATCGACAGCGTGAGGTTTTAATGGGTCTACCTCTATGAGGTCATCCTGAAAAAAAGTATTCAGTTCCCTTGCGTCCACCAACCCATATCTAAGGCCTCCAGGGTTTGTTCTGGAAATTAATCCGCTCCTGAAAGAGGCGTGTAAGTCCAGCGCTATGTCATACTTATTTATTGCAAAATGTTTTCTCAGCCTCAGCAACTCCCGAACCGTGGCTAAAGCGGCGAAGAAGTAGGCGCTTTTACCCGCATGCGGGTCACTGGTAGATGGGATCGATATACGGATGATTTCATCTATGGAAGGATCGCTCTCCAGAAAACTTTCCAGACCGTTCTGAATTACCCAGCCAATTTTTGAATAGGGGTAAACTCTTTTTATCGCGTGAGCCACAGGCAGGGCATGTATCACGTCCCCCATTGAACTTGGTTTAATTATCAGTATCTTTTTGTTGTTCAGATTCATGTCTACCTATTGACGCCAGGACAAGCTTCCAGAATGCCGATTCCTCACCTATTCCAACCCTTATCCGGAGAGCATACGTAAGCGGCATTTCGCGGAACCATGTGGGCGTCTTGACCCAATCCTTTTCTGTCACTACTATCGGCAAATCTTTTGCCATGGATATCACATGGGATAGCTCAGCGTCCGATAGCCTCTGATGATCGTCAAATCTGTCATGATGAACAACCCTCCAGCCCAACTGTTCAGCCATATCACGGAATCGGGCGGGATTTGCAATTGCGGAAAGAAGCGCTACTTCCTTTCCGCGCAGGAATTCTGCCTGGATTTCAACTTCCTGCAAACCGTGAGTGATACAGTCGGGTTCCTGCCATGAGAAGAAAACGGGTTTTTCATTAATGTGTTTCCTGGCCTCGGGGGGCAAATCATCCGGGGCCCCATCCAACAAAACAACATCGGCTCGCTCAAGAGCCCCAAAAGGTTCTCGGAGAGAGCCTGACGGAAACATGCTATCAGTTTTGCAACCAAGTAAAACCAGATTCAGGTCTCTGCGCAGACAAAGATGCTGAAAACCATCATCAAGTATGGCCACATTGGAGTCAAACAATCTTATTGCGGCGCGAATCGCATCGATTCTCTTTCTGCCAACTATCACCGGAATCCCTTTAAGATGGGACGCCATCAAATAAGGCTCATCACCACAAACCTCTGAAGAAACTAACGGATGGTCTGAAATCCCATCACTGACCAGTTCATAACTCCCGGTATAATATCCCTTGTAGCCTCTCGAACAAACAACCGGTTTGAAACCCATCTGAAAAAGCTTGCCGGCCAAAAACATTGTTAATGGGGTTTTCCCGCTACCACCAATAGCTATGGCGCCAACGGAGATTACAGGTATAGGTGAGCTTTCAGAATGCAGAAGGTCTGCAGAATGCGCCCAGGCCCATGACTTCTGAATACCGCCATAGATAAAAGCAGAGGCGTTTCTAACAATTGTTTCCAGCATCCCTACAAAAGACATACCATTAAACCCGAACTTGTTCCCTCACATATTCGCCGTTGCCTTGAGCGGCAAACTGAAGTTTGTACAGCCGGGCAAACGCGCCATTTCCCGCCAGCAACTCGTCATGATCGCCTTCTTCAACTATTTCGCCATTCACAAGCACATAAATCCTGTTGACATTTCTTATCGTGGAAAGGCGATGGGCCACAACCATGGTGGATCTTCCCTTCATGAGGCTTTCTATTGCGCCCTGAACGGCAACTTCAGAATCTGAATCAAGATTGGACGTGGCTTCGTCAAGTATCAGGATTGGAGGATCCTTCAGTAGAGCCCGAGCTATTGCTATACGTTGGCGCTCTCCCCCTGACAACTTGATACCATTTTCACCAATCAGTGTGTCGTAACCATTCGGAGCGGCAAGGATAAACTCATGAGCATGCGCCGCCACAGCGGCCTCAATTACCTTGTCAAGCGAAAGATCCGGCCTCCCGTAAGCAATATTGTTTCTTATTGTGTCATCGAAGAGTATGGTTTGCTGGGTCACAACGCCGATATTTTCCCTGAGGGATTTCTGTGAAACATCGCGAACATCGATTCCATCGATTAGCACTCTTCCCGAGGTTACATCATAAAACCGGGGCGCCAAATCGAGCAGCGTGCTCTTGCCCGCCCCGCTTTCACCGACAATTGCTATGGCTTCTCCAGGGGCGACTCTCAGAGAAACGTCTCTAATGACTACGTTGTTATCATAGCCAAATCCAACATTTTCATAAACAAGCTCTCCCCTCGCCCTACCAAGGTCAGATGCGCCGGAACGATCCTTGACTTCCTCCGGGCTGTCAAGAAGCGCAAAGATTCTCTCTCCAGCGCTAATCCCCTCCTGAATCGTTATATTTACCTCGTTTATGCGCTTTATTGGTTCGTAAAGCATTATTAGGGCGGCCATAAACGAAAAAAAAGTTCCCTGGGTCGAATTTCCATTTATTACCTGATACCCGCCATAAAAGACAATTGCGCAAACACCAAATCCTCCAAGGGTTTCCATTACAGGATTGGAAAGCGCTCGCACCTTGAAACGTTTCATGAACGCGTTAAACAGTGTCTCGTTGACTTTCGAAAATCGTTCCCTTTCGTAGTCCTCCATCGCGAACGCTTTTACAATCCTGATTCCTGTTATGGTTTCATTCAGGCGTTCTGTTATATCTTCCAGGGAAACCAGCATGCGACGGGAATATTTCTTTAATCGTCTTCCAAAATTAAGAAGTGGATAAATTGCCATAGGAAAGATTATCATTGCAATAAGAGCCAGCTTGTAATCCCTGTAAAAAACCACAAAAATCAGACTGATTACAGTCAATACGTCCCTGACGATTCCAGTAATCGCATTTGTCATTGCGCCCTGAACCATCATCACATCGTTGTTCATCCTTGAGACAAGCTCACCGGTCGAATGCCTAACAAAAAAACCTACCGACATGTTCGAGAGCTTCTTGAACATTTCATCCCTAAGATCCCGAATGACGCTTTGGCCAATAAATGACATCAAGTAGTATTGCCCAAAATCGCAAAAGCCCTTGAAAATGTATACTGAGGCTACAACGAGGGGAATCATGAAAAGCATCTGGTGGTTTTTTTCAAAAAAAATGTCATCCAGAGCCGGTTTCACGAGATATGCAAGTGAGGCCGTGAGAATTGCCACCCCCATCATACAGAAACCGGCCAGTATCAATTTTGTCAAATAAGGCCTCAAATATAGAAGTAAACGTTTATATACCTTCAAAATTCAGCTCCATTTGTATTTTTTGTCAGTCTCATTCCATTTAAAAAAGCTTCA
This sequence comes from uncultured Desulfomonile sp., assembly GCA_903896745.1. GTDB lineage: Bacteria > Desulfobacterota > Desulfomonilia > Desulfomonilales > Desulfomonilaceae > CAITZA01. The sequence continues at coordinate 31,932 of CAITZA010000216.1, forward strand.
CATTACAACCTGAATATGCGACATATTTACTGGCGACGCAGCATCACAGACATGTTTTGGTTGGGCTTTCGCCAACCTGTGACGACGGCCCCAATCATCGAATAGCTTTTCATTCTCCACATTTTCCGTTGATTGGCAAGTTTATGATACGACATGGCGGTATCATGGGTTGAAAACATTTATTCAGCATCTTGATAATGCCCATTTTTTTGACCTGGTTCAGGTTTCATGGCGCCTCAACTTTTTTTACGATTCCATCAGTTCAGACAATATTTCGTGTAACTTCCAGATTACGTTTCCGGAATTTATAACGAGGGGGAAAAATCGATCAGCATGACAATTCTTGGCACGGAACTTGATTGATAAATTATCGACAAATTTGAATTTGGGCTACGTTAGCAAGAAATAAGACGTACGGTCAGAGAACGCAGCTATATGAGGAGGTTGATAAAAATGGAGAGCAAAGTATTACAGGCAGCCAAAGACGGCAACTTGAGCGAACTCCGTGCCTTGTTGACTTCAGGCGCGGGCGTTGAGCTTAAAGATGAAATGGGTTGGACTCCTTTACTTTGGGCAGCGTCAATGGGTTTTACAGATGTTGTAAAAATTCTTCTCAACAACAGCGCAGACCCAAATGTGCCGGATCCATTCGGCGCTTCACCTCTAATGAAGTCTTGCAGGCGAGGTTATGACGAAATAGTAAGAGAATTGCTTGACTGGGGCGCCAATTATAACGCAAAAGACGATCATGGCATCACCAGCCTAATGAGAGCAGCCAGAGCCGGTCACCTGGGCGTTGTAAAACTGCTCCTCGAATTTCCGGTGGACCTCGAGGCGGTTGATGAATATGGAAATACTGCCCTGATAATGGCCGCCTATCGGGGACACCCCGAAATTGTACAACTATTGCTTGACGAAGGCGCCGAAATGAACGCCCAAGACAGAAATGGATGGACCGCAATGGTTTGGGCCATGTCCAGGCGAAATGACGCAGTCGTCAAGGTCCTCAAGGAGTTTCGAAAGAAATAATGAAATTCGTCCAGGCGGGCAAAGTCCCGCCTGATTTATTTCATAATGACAATTTTGTGTGATCATC
>CAITZA010000217.1 GCA_903896745.1 uncultured Desulfomonile sp.
AGGATGAAAGAACTGTGAACCAGTATTCCGTGTGATTGTATCCTGTTGATTGCTTCCAAATATTCGTATCTCTGATTGACTCCTTTCTTCATGATATCAAGATTTTCCTGAGACAATGATTCAAACCCGATGAAAATTGCCCCGCATCCGCTCAGACTCATTAACTCAAGTAGGTCGGAATCGCGCGATATATTTATTGAAGCCTGACACATCCAGTTGATGTTTTGATCCTTCAAAGCAGTGAACAGACTTCTGGCAAAGACTTTGTCGGCGATTATATTGTCGTCGGCAAAAAATATTGCCGTTTTCTTCTTGTATTTCGAGTGAGGAGCGCTTAGATATCCGATCTCCTGCATGACCTGATCTACGGTTTTGCTCCTGATTTTCTGACCGTCAAACGCATGCACGGAACAGAACTCGCAGTGAAACGGACATCCTTTTGTAGTCTGAACAATATCTAGCAGATATTTCTTCCTGGACAGTAAGGTTCTGTCAGGTGGCTGGTATAATTTGAGATCAGCAAATTTACCGGCCCTGTAAATTCTTTTTAGATCATCATTTTCCACATCTTTAAGGACACTGGCCCAAACCTCTTCGGCCTCCCCTATGACGACACTGTCGCAATGTAAGAGTGAATCTTCAGGGCACATAGACGGGTGTATGCCACCCAACACGGTTTTGATTCCTCTGGAGCGAAAGTTCTCAGACAATTCATAGGCCCTGACGGCAAACATGGTTCTGACCGTTATGCCAACAATGTCTGGATTCCATGAATAATCTATATCTTCGATGTTTTCATCAAAAACCCTGATTTCATGGCCTGGAGGAGTCAGTGAGATCAAAGTTGGAATGGCGAGAAGATAGGATATATGCTTTCTGGAAAGCAGGAACCTGGTTCCAAATCTGAAATCGTAGAAACTGCGCTCGGATGCGGTCGAAAGTCTCGGAATAACCAAGGCTATTTTCATTATTGTTTTGCGCTATTCCGGATTGTGAAAACTGACTTGTTGAAAAAACAGAAGCCTGCCGAAGCAAGCTCCTGTGTATATGTCTCGATTTTAGCTCCCGGTCAGGAAGACTCTACCAGCGCGATCCACCGCGCCTGTCATCCCTACGGCCTCCACCGCCTCCTGAGGTCTTAGGCTTTGCCTCATTTACCTTGAGAGCGCGACCACTCATTTCCTTGGAATCCAATTCCTTGACGGCTCGCTGGCCTTCTTCACGGTTAGTCATCTCGACAAAACCAAATCCTCGTGATCTTCCAGTGAACTGGTCAGAAATGATCTTGACCGTATCTACTTCGCCATACTGTCCGAAAAGATTTCTAAGATCGTCTTCGCTCGCGTTGAAGGAAAGATTTCCGACATAAATGTTAAAACTCATTTTGTAGCTCCTTTTTGTTAGAACGCCCGACTTATTCTTTCTGTAGTGCGTTAAGGTTGATAAATAACGGGGTGTAGGTGATCGGGGATAATTCGAAAGGATAACTCAGGACCATCCACGGCACAGGTACCACGCTCTACGATCTTAAATCTCGCATAACACCGTGACCATAAAATGGAGCAACTGGAGCAATACAAGTTAAGCTTCAGTCAAAACAATACACCATTCTTTTTAGGTAATCAACAGTAGCTAAGCTTGTTTTTTAAAAAATTAACTGGCAATACATATTTAATGGTTTTGGCAGGAGAAACATCATGATATTTTCCTTCCCAATCTTGCACAAAGGCAGTTTTATTCATTTTTAATCTTTTTCTTATAGATATAAACCAATGTTTAAACAGATAGTTACATCAATGAACCATGAAAATGCGCGTAGAGGATACAAGCTTTTTTTTATTTTCATAAAAATTCGTTGAAACTATTGAGCGGTTCATGTTACTTAACTTGCACGGGGTTTAAGCTCCTTCCTGACAATCCAATGAAAAAAATTAGTAACAGGGGATAGTTGGTGGATGGGTTTTATCGCTCAGCGCCTGAAAGAGCTTTTTTCACCCTATGATCAATTTTGTGACCAAAAGGAAAATATGAAGATTAAGTTAACAGATTTGGAGAAAATGTTCCTGTTGGAATGTGAGTCTAATTGCGGCAGAGATTTCCCAAAATGCGGGAATGTAGATTGCGGGCATCACCATCCGATGAATCAGGCCCTAGACAAATTAGGAAACCATTATAAACAGATAGCCAATTCATTTTAGGGCGCTCGTACCAGGAAACCAATTTCCTGGTCTTTAACATCGAAGGCATGGGTCCATTTCATCCAAAAGCCTAAACCGTTTATCCGGACCAGGAATGTCTATGGAATCCCTAAAAAGGTAAACTGTTGCAAAGCTACTGTAGAGACACTACGGACGGTCCGTCATTGCAGTGCTAGTAACTTCTCTCCAGGATGCCCTCGGTTGACTTCTTCTTACCACTCCAGATGCCGTCGTACGGGTCGTTGTTTTCAGGATCCACGGATAACGAGAAAGACTCTGGTTCCCCATTCTCGAAAAATATTTCGACTATCGGCTCGAACTTGACGCTTAGGAATCGGGCGTTGCGTTCGAGCGTGAGTTGTGATTGTGGAGGCACATAGAGCCCTGCTGTGATATGGCCGCAGAACCCCGGATCAGCGTCGGTTACCCTTATAATTGAACCATTTCTAAAAACCGTCGTTCTCTCCTTGATTACTCCGATTAGCCACGGTGGCATGTTTAACTGTTCAACCGTCTGCAACAGATAATAGCCCGTTGTCAGCATCCAACCTTCTCCAACCTTGGCCATGGTAGGACTGATAGGGAGATGTTCCGGTTTTATCTCAACGGTTGGGGGTGTTTTCCTCAGATTTACTCCCATAAAAGAACTGAAACTGTCATTGGAGCGTGCAAGTGTGAATACCGAGTTAAGCGTGAGATCAACCTTTGACCCCTCAAAGGGCTGATTTCGTCTCTCAAGGGACATGGGACTAATAAAGGATGGATCAATTTCCAAAAGGGTTCTTATTGTTGATGCAGAAATCTTCAATATTCTTTACCTCCGCGGCTATGGACTTCACTGCCAGCGCAGCTATGGACACGCATGGCGTATGTGGTTCTGCAGTTATCGGTCGGTTCCATTCTACACTTTTCGGTCTTCATGGAATAGTACCAGAAATGACAGGACTCCGTACTCATGATATGCTGAAATCGGATGAAATCGTATATAAATTCGTAAATCACCGACTCAGGGGTATATTGTTTGAAACGACGGGAAAGCCAATATTTTTCTATGTTCCAATAGCCCGGCAGATGGTGGGTGATGCTTCCCAGCTTGTTTATGATTGCCGTCCAGTTTTCTCCACTATGGGACCGCTGTTGTTGTCTGACTTGCCCTGACGGAGTCAATTCATGGAAGTAC
>CAITZA010000218.1 GCA_903896745.1 uncultured Desulfomonile sp.
ACTGACTCGGGAAGGCAAATCGCATGTGATTCACCACGGTAATGGCTGTAAACGGGGAACCTGTCGCGGCCCAGTGCCTTTTTCACGTCAGGGTTGGGAACATGATCCTGCCTGTTCGCAGGGAACAGGTTTTCTCTCATGCTGAAACATCTGCCCCCCGGAACATCTAGCTGACCGGCCAACGCCCAAAGGGTCAAGGTTGCGCGAATAGCCTGAACTCCACTGTCGCTGTATTCAAGTCCGCTATACATTATCGGAGAAGCGCCTCTGGCTGAGGCGAGACGACGGGCGAGTCCACGGGTCACATCAGGCGGCACACCTGTGATAGACTCCACGACTTCTGGACGAAAATGCTGACAGTACCTGGCAAAATCGTCAAAGCCGTAGGTCCAGTCCCTGACAAAACGCTCGTCGTACAACTCCTCTTCGATAATAATCTGGCACATTCCCAACGCAAGCGCTCCGTCGGTTCCCGGTCGTATCGGTATCCACTCGGCTTCAGTCGCCACAGCAGTTCCATTTCTCCGGGGATCGATTACCACGATATCGGCGCCTCGCCTTCTGGCGTTTACAACCCGCCTAAAATCCTGAGGTGGACAATCTGTTGCCGGATTGGCGCCCCAAATTACAACTAAATCAGCGTTTTCTACGTCAGAGAACATGTCTATCATCATTGCTCCGGTGGTAACGTGTGGAGCAATCATTGCGAACGAAACGTAGCACAGAGCTCCTACCCCCAGGGTGTTGGGAGAACCGAACGGAAACAAGACGCTGGAAGCTGAAGATACGGCGACACCTTGTGGCTGGAAGACATCGCATTCAGACAGTTCGAAACTGCCTCGACCTGTGTATATGGCGGTGGCCTCGGCGCCGTATGCCTTTTTTATCGAAGTGAATTTTGAGACTATCGTATCAAAAGCCTGATCCCAAGATATGCGAGTGAATTCATAGCCGCCCTTCGGGCCTGAACGAAGCAGAGGGTGTAGCAGCCGATCCGGGGAATAGACTATTTGCGGGGAACGTCGTCCTATCTCACAGATCATTCCGAGATCCGATTCAGTATCCGGACGAACTTCAACCATCCGTCCATGAGAGTCAAAAGACGCTCTAACCCAACAACCGGCTGGGCAAATGCCGCAAATGACACGGCGTTCATTCTCCATACGTTGTTTGTCCATTCAGAATTCTATCACAGGCAGGTTTACCGGCCCCGAGCCCGAGACAATGAACTGGCCTCATTCCTGAACCCTGTGGAAATTGAATGACTTGAAAGTCTCATTCGGGCTTCTTGCCGCCTATGTCTTTTCTGCGTCTCGAATCCCAATCGTCCGGAGCGTATAGCACCGCATAGTGCGAAACACCTATGGGGGACCTCCAGCATTCTATGAATGCATTCACTTCTTCTCTAGGCTCGATGGCCCCAAAGTGACTTTCAATAAGCAGGTCAGCATTGAGTTCCAAGAGCTTGGTCAAAGAATGAAGGTACTGTTTTTCATCAGAGAGCAGATCACTATGCAAAGGCCCATGGACATCAGATCCGAATAGTACGAGTTCGCAGTCAATGACAGTGGCATATGCGACCGAGCCTGGGGAGTGTCCCGGACAGTGAATGGCGTTTATCAATCCATTACCTACACTAAAAGAGCAATGATCGCCTTTCCATTTGACATCTATTGGGAACGGTTGGGCTTGCGCTCCATACCAAGGAGCGCCAGTTACAGGGTCATCGCCGGATTCGAGGTACACGGCGTCTAGTTCATGCGCCACTATGCGACATCCATAGTCCTTTCTCATCGCATTTGCCCCTCCGGAATGATCGAAGTGGCAATGGGTGAGCAATAGGTATTCGAGCTGAACATTGGGCCCAAGACACTTGTCTATATTTTTCCTCAGCCCGGCATGATCCCTGCCAGTTCCGGCATCAATTAGGGCCGCCTTTTGACCGAACCTCAGCAGAAAAACTCCGGCGTCAGACCTGTCCGTAATTCCCATTCCACCAACTTGCCACAGATTATTCCTAATCTTTATAAGCACAGGGTCTCCAGGTTGCAGTCCTTTGAGGTTCCAGTGGGTTGCGGCAACTCTCCTCCAGGAAAATAAGATCTCATGAGCGTAAAACCATTATTTGAGGTTCCCTTGTTTGAAGTATTTCATGGTTTTCAGTTACAGAAAATGCACTGGCTATCAACACCTGCACGGTTGTGGGCGTGGGTTTATACAGGAATCAATGAACTCCCGAACTTCCTGTTTTGGCTCTATTACCCCGAAATGACCTTCCAGTAAGAGATCTGCGTCC
>CAITZA010000219.1 GCA_903896745.1 uncultured Desulfomonile sp.
ACTTGAAACATACAACTGGAACCTTTCAGGAGAGGATGTTTACAGCTTTGATTTTTCGTCCATCAGGACTAGCGGTTTGTACCGCGCCTACATACCCGGGATTGGTGTTTCAGGCCCAATTCGCATTTCGGATAGCGCTCTGAATAAAGCCGCTTATGCCACTGCGCATGCATTTTATTATCAACGTTGCGGGACGCCCCTGACCGAGCCGTACGCCGAAAAGGAATTTGTTCGACCGCTGTGCCATGAACATAATCCAATCGGTCGCAAGATAGACGCGGAATTTCATGAATCTCTTCCAAAAACTCCGCTAACTTCCGGAGAAAAACCCGGAGAAATGATTGACGCGCAAGGTGGCTGGCACGACGCCGGTGATTATGGAAAATATATGCCAACAGCGGCGGCCGCCTTATGGTACCTTTTTTCCGGCTATGACATCGATAGCTCAAAGTTTCTGGATGGCACATGGAACATTCCCGAAAGCGGAAATGGCGTCCCTGACCTGCTCGATGAAACCCGCTGGGAGCTTGACTGGATTGTGAAGATCCAGGCAGAAGATGGGGGGGTCTATCACAAACAGACTTCTCAGGCTTGGTTCCATGCAATGCCACAGGACGAGAAATCCCCGCGTTTCCTGTTTGAGAAGACAACCCATGACACAGCGTTGGCTGCAGCGGTTTTGGCAAGTGGGGCCAGGCTTTGGCGAACTTATGACTCCAGGCTTGCTGAAACTTATCTTGTGCGGGCCAAAAAGGCATGGGATTTTCTCGAACGCCATCCTGCCGCAGTCCCTGATGGCGGTTTTCGTAATCCCAAGGGAAACGTGACCGGTGAGTATCGCGACAAAGAGGACATCGACAATAGACTTTGGGCCGCAACCGAATTATACCGCGCTACTGGCCAACAGGCCTACAAGGATTATTTTGAGTCTTGGTGGCGCAAGAACAAGAATCATCCGTGGGGTTGGAACACGTGGCAGGATTTTTATCGTTGCGCCTACTGGGCGTATCTAAATTCCGGATGGCCCAACCCGGATTTGGCAATAAACAGGGAAATCAAACGAGGATTGCTGGAAAAAGCTAATAAGGTGATTGACTTAACCAATAGCAATCCGTATAGGAACGGGGCGAGATTGAACGTTCCGGACTGGATTGGATGGGGAGCTTTCACACAGAGTTCGGAATATTCCTTTCTGCTGCTTCAGGCCTGGAGCGTGACTCGTGACATGAAATACCGTGATATGGCGCTGGTAAACCTGGATACCCAACTAGGCGCCAACCCATTGTCAATGTCCTTTATTACAGGACTTGGATATCGCTCTCCCAAAGATCCCCTGCACCTGCCATCCATGTACGATGGGATCGACAAGCCAATACCTGGCCTGCCTGTCTTTGGACCTACCGCTCATTTACCAAACAATCAGCCGTATTATGTGGCCAGTCAATCAGACCTTAACAGCTTTCCCCAAAGTCGTGAGACTCTTGATCCTTATCCAATTCTCCGTCGATATATTGACGCCAACCAACTGGTGCCAATGTCAGAATTTACCATAGTCGAATTGGCCGCGTGCGCCGCAACAATAAATATTCTGGCTCAAAAGCCCGATTTCCAGGGGAACTGAAATGAACCTGTCTGTTTTCGAGACCCTCAGGCTATTAGAATCTTATACTTACCAGTCCTCCAAATATCCAGTTACTCCGGGTAAACGTGAAATCAGCGGTTAGACCAGACGTTCCTGTCGATCCCGTAACCGGGTTTTTGTGAGTGACACTGGTACCTTCCCCTTTGCCAAAGTACTCGGTATATTTGGCAAAGGCCCCACCTCCTATCCCACGCCAGACTCGCATTGACACCTGAGCAAATCCTTCCAAAAAATATCCTGAACT
>CAITZA010000220.1 GCA_903896745.1 uncultured Desulfomonile sp.
GTGGAAGAACTTTATGACTATGTGTCTATGTCTCTGACAAAAGACGATTCTGAATATGTCATGCGTCACATAGCCTTTTGTACGGATTGCGCCAGAGAGGTCTGGAGAATCAGGGAACTTGAGGAGGAATTTGCAACTGACATTGAGAAACCTACACAGGAAAAGGATAAGACATCAAATAAGCCTGAGCCGAAAGTATTAGCCTTCCCGGTCAAAAAAAAACGGTCCCTGAAGTCTGACGCAATCAGGTTCCTTCTACCTCTGGCCGCTTCAATTGCCGTGCTAATTGTTGGCGGGAGATTCGGGCTGTTCGGTGATATGTTCGGCTTCAAGTCTGCTGAAAAGGTAGTGACTGAGCCTGCGAAAATTGCATCCGCCCCAAAACTGTCAGATCAGAATCAGTTGATGGGGGCAGAGGAGGTCGATCCGTCTAAGACGTTGTCTCTTGATGATCAACTGATTAACGCCGCTGGTTATGGAGATAATGGGCTGGTTGAGAAGCTTCTGAGCGAAGGAGCTAACATTAATGCGACAGATCAGTTCGGCATGACACCTATAGCCAGGGCATCCGCCAAGGGACAAAGAACCACCGTATTGATATTGCTCCGGAAAGGGGCTGACAAACAAGTCAGGGACAAAGCAGGGAAGGACGCTCTGGATCATGCGTCCGAAAACGGGCATGAATCAATAGCAAACATCCTGAGGAATCCCAACTGAGTTTTGTTGATGTCAACAACTGTAACCAAGAGGACCACCAGTCCCGTGACGCGCCAGTCTATGAATTTGCATCCGCCGCTTGAACCGCCTGGATTCCCCCGAACTCTGGGAGCATTCACATATCAGTAGACGTTTCGCGTTTGCTTAATTCTCATCCCCGTTGAGAACAAATACAGCCCAAAAATATGGATGGTCATATCCTTGCGCCCGGATATCATCGCGCGCCATCTTCAATGCTACCGGTTTCTTGTGGCCTTCTTTCAATCTCCTGAAAAAGCTTTCAACCAGCATGACCGAAGGCTTCTCAGATACATTCCACAGGCTCATGAATACGGTTTTTGAACCGGCGTACTGAAAAGCCCGGCCGAGTCCCATCACGCCTTCTCCAGACACGGACTTACCCATTCCCGACTGGCACGCTGTAAGCGCTACCATGTCTGCGTTAAGGTTCATGTTTAAGACATCGCTCATCCTGAGAAAACCATCTGTTCCTTCCGGCACGAGCGTCAATATCAGTGCAGGCTCCAGTACGTTGTGCAGCTTTGTTCCAAAATAACCGTGAGTTGCAAATATAACGTTTTTGTAATCCTTTAGCGTTGGAGCAAGTTTATCAACCAGATTTCCCTTTGTGGCTTCCAATCCAATGAAACTGTCAAGCCTGTTGTTGAAAATCTCCTTTAGGGATTCCTCCAGACTGGCTGTCCTCTCCAACCGGTCAAACCTGACACCGCTCCCCTCCATGCTGGCCATTGTCTTTACAGCCTCATCATAAAAGTCTCCGTTTTTCGAAGCAGTCTTACGATCTTTGACCTTTTGCGCCCTCATATCCGACAATTGGAAGACAGGGTCAGCAAACAACAGGCCGACCGATCCCTTGTTTGGTTCTTTTTGTAATGATCTGGCAATGGTCATAGCTGACAGCGACTGCGAGTAGATTACGTTATATTTATCGCCAAAAAAATCAGCCCCCTCAGCTTTGATTCCCGAATCTGAAACATTGATCTTAGCATTGGTTTTTGGGGAGAGCATTTCAAACGGAAGCGCTCCAAGAATATCATCGGGCACAATGAAAACAACCGAATTCTGGGGAAGCCTTGCAGCGACATCACCAAGCAAAATGGAATAAAGTTTCTGACCAGTGTCAAAATCAAAATTCTTTAACTGCTCAATGATATTGGCGCCAGATGGTCCCACCTCAACCCTCGATCTGAATTTCCGGACAAGGGATAGCAATTCTTCTGAAGTGACCGGCTTCAATTCCGCATGAACAACCTTGGGTCCGTTCAATAGGTAAATACACAGTCCACTGTCCGTAACATCGTATTCCAGCGCCCATTCGTCAGATGACAGGTTCAATTGTCCGGCGGTCATTGGTAAGGGATATTTGGATGCGGCAAAGACTGGAAACTCTTTCCTTAAAAGTGCAATGTAGGCATTGCGTTTGGCTTTTGCTTCCTGAAACCTTTTTTCAGCCTTTTCCAGCTCGGTTTTATCCGGGCTGTTCTGTGCGACCTCTAATCCCTTGATACTCCCAGCGTAGTCAATATTGATGTCTCTATCTTCTTCCAACACTTTCTGAGGAACATTCTGGCTCTGAGTCTTAGACCGTGAAGACATGGCCTCGGAAAACGCTCTGGCTTTTGAACTCTCTGCAAACAGGAACGATCCTTCGTTATCCCCTATTTTGAGTAATACACGAGTCATCCCCTTATACGGGGTAATTCTCTTGAAGTAGCGAACAGCGGAATCATAGAAATTTGATCGTCTCGCGTCAGGAAGGCTGTCCCTTAATTTTTCAACATTGTCTATGGCTTGCTGGAAATGTGCCTTGGCTTTTTCAAAATCCTTTTTTTGTTCAAATACGATGCCGAGTCCTGTGTTTGATTCAAACAAACCAATCAGGTCATTTGACTTGGTAGATTTTTCCAGTTCTCGGGCAAAATTTCTCTCTGCCCCGTCAACATCGTTCTTCTTAAGCGCCAGCGCGCCATTCAACACGAAACTTTCGGCAGATTCCAACTTTTCCTGTGCCTTATCAAGATCACCCAGTTCAATATAAAGTCTCGCCATGCCAATGTCTGCGTCATAGTATGGCATTTTGGCGGATTTCTTTAGCGCTCGAGATTTTTCAAGAGCTTCTATGGACTTAGTGTAGTTTCCTATCTGCTGATATAGAGATCCAGTCACGGCAAGCGTTTCAGCAAGTCCCTGAACATCGCCGATCTTTTGCTTCATCTGTGCGGACTGGTTCAAGAGTTCGAGACCCCTGTCAAAAAAGCCCAGGAGTTCGTAATAGTGCCCAATGTTGTGTAAAATTACAGCCTCATCATATTGCGAACCGGACCGACGGGTTATCTCCAGCGCTTCATCCAATGATTTAAACGCCGGTTCCATTTGTCCCATTGCGAATTGAGCCCCAGACA
>CAITZA010000221.1 GCA_903896745.1 uncultured Desulfomonile sp.
AGCATAACTTTAAAATACCCTGTTTAGTCATAGCTGCTACTCGTATCAACCAGGAATTCGACGAAACCATTTTTCACATTTTCTCCCGCATCACCAAGAATACTAAAGCAGGACTGTCAAAAAAACAAGAACGATGAAACTGCAGGACCGCCTCATGATAATTACGGAGAATTAACTTGTCTGAGTCACATTCAATACCAATCGCTGAACCAGCAAGGGTGACAGATTTGTTCCAAAATAATTTCCATTACTTCCCTTGTCGGGACTCTGAATTTGTTGCATCCTCCGAAAGGCTTGTGATAGAGTTTGTTCCAGAATGGATAGGCGGGTCAATATGAAAATTGCCAGTCTCACAACTTTGCTGTTCATGTCTTTCATCATTTGTCTGGTGACGCCGGTCACTCCTGACGCGGGTCAAGTCTGGATCAAGTGCCATATTACCTGTCGTTGTACACAGGATAATACGGTTGGGAATTTTTCATTTAACATTCCTGTGGATACTTCCCCGGACATTGGTTTCGACGCTGACCTGGCATGCAAACGATATGGCCACCATGTTTGTCATGAGGGGTGTAATGGGCTCAAGTTTACCTACACCTATCAGGTGGTAGCCCCCTGATCGCAGCTTTCTGACTTACCTGTGTTAATTGGGTCCCCGTAAAACCCCGTTACTTGCGGGATTGTTCGGAATCTTTCATAGACCTTTGGCCCAAGAAAATTAATGTAATCGATATAATTAGAAATACCGCGCAGACAAGAGCTGCCAGGGTTTTGCCTTTGAAATACAGCAAAGCCACCAGAATAGCGGTTACTATGACTATCGGATAAGCTATCCAATTGCTGTTAAGTATTTTGATCAACATGGTTATCTAGCAAACTCTACACAAATAATTGGAGCCGGTTTCCAGAATTGTCAAACTTCTAGTTTCTTGAAATCCTGTCTGATTTTCTAGAATTTCTCATTATGTTCAGATACTGTGAATAGTCCAGTTTCTTAAAGGTTTCCAGGGCCTGATCCATCTCTTTTTGGGCTTGTTCAAATCTGCCGAGCTTTTCCAGGACTTTTGCCTTGTCTGTCATCAAGGCGGCTGATGACTTGTCGAAATAATTCAGAGACTCATTGAATCTTTGAGCCTTTGAATACAGTTTTGCCAGGTTGTAAAAGGCTTTGGACTCACTGGAAATATCTCCGGTCGAGCGCGCTAACCAAAGGGTTCTAAAATTATCCAGACTCGGTTCGACATCCAGCCCTATTTTGCCCGCCAGGGATCTTGATTTGGATTCCAGAATTTTTTCTGATTCCTTACTCTTCGAGGTTGATGCTGACAATGCTCGCGTGTAATCTTCCAGAGCGTCTGCGAGATTACCGAGCCGTTCATTGATCAGTCCCCGTTGATTGAATGTAACATCTTCATTTTGCCTGAAGTCTATTTTTTCCCTGAAAGCCAGAGCTATGCTTAAAGAGCTTAAAGCCTTTTCAAATTGGTCGTTTCGTGAGTATTTTTCAGCCAGCTTTTCGAGAACAACTGTCATTTGTTTTTCGTCGCCGGATTTTCTCAGTTTTCGTAATTCGGCCAGATCGTTGTCTATCGATTTCTGGGAAACTCTCTTGTTGGTTTCCGGGAAGCTTTTCTTACTTGATTTATCTTCTTTCCTGGACGCGTCGGTATCTTTGGTTATTACTGCGGCTAAAGCTTCTACTCCCGTCACTTCTTTTGGTGTTTGCGTCAATTGTGGGTATTGATTGGACTGAGGGTCGGTTTTGCTGTAATTGGCTGAGACCTGGCGGGTATTTTCCGGCAGGAGTTGGTCATGCGCGAGTTTTGATTCAACATTCTTGACCCTGGCCGATACGTTTTTGTCGCCAGAAACATCGGTCGATGCTCTTGAAGATTGATTTGAAGGCCCTTTTGATCCCCACAAAACGGGACCTCGCCCTATTGCATCAAATTTATCCATAGAATCTGAAGCCCTTGATTGCATTGGGGTCTTGACCGGACCTGGCGGTTGAAAAGTTTCCTGAGACGCTTTTTGATTGGATGAAGAGTGATCCGGCTGCTTTTCGGATTTGAGGGAGACTACTGGTGAAGCGGGTTTGTCCGAATTTCTCTGAGCCTGCTCACCGGCGGCTGTCTGGTTCATTATTTGCTTGCTGGTATTATTGGAAACTGACGAAGTGGCGTTGGAATTGGGCTCACCTATCCTGCGTCCAGCAAGGACTGCTTCCTGAGACGCGCGGGAATAGAACGAAGACGCCTGATCAGCCAAACCCGACACTTTCTTGATGTTGCCCAGTTCAATCAGAGTGATCGACATTTCATCATGAGCCTTCAGGCTGTTAAATATCCTCAACGCCTGTTCGCAGTTGTCAGAGGCCCTAGACCCTTCGCCAATTGAATTGTAAAGTCTGCAGATGTGTAACTGACACCAGGCTACAGCAAGCGCATTACGGTTTCTTTTTTCAAGCTGTCTGGCGTCCTCGAACCTTACCAGAGCCTTATGGGGATCAGATTTCTCTATAAACTCCAGCCCCTGTTTGAAAATTTCAGCCGCAGGATTTGAAAAGGAACGCAGAGCAGCTTCCTGGTTAACTTTTTCTATTTCCTGGATATTTTCAATAACAGGAGCTACGGCGAGCGGCTTTGCCAATTCCTGCCCCTGCTTGACATCAACAGATGGAGAGGCCAGGACTATTTCCCTTTTAGACGCTGATTGGGTTTGCTGGGATTTTTTCGTATGATCAGACTGTCTTGATGAAAGGTTTTCAGGCAATTTCTTCTGGTCAACGGTTTCTGATGTGGTAGGGGTTGAATTAGAAAGAAATTTTTCTAGATTCGCTATTTTTTTTTCGAGTTGTGAGATAATATCTGGTTCCCTGATTAGACCCATGGCAACCTGAAACATTTTTAGAGCTTTTTCCCGGTCACCAATCTGTTCGAGCGATTCCCCCATGAACAGGAATGAGCGATAATCCAGGGGCCTGTAAGAAACAGCGACATCGAAATCCTTGATGGCTGATCGGTGATCGCCTTTACCCGCCCTTGCTATGCCCATATTCGTGTATATCTTGCCTTCTATTCCCCCAAATTTCAGAGCTTCATTAAAATCTCTCAAGGCTTCATCATATTTACCCTGCTGAAGATAAACAACTCCCCGGTTGTTAAATGCGTTCGTGTAGTCAGGCTTGAGCTCCAATGCCTTGCTGTAATCCGTCAGAGCCCCTTCAAGGTTTCCCAAACGCTTGTAAGCCACCCCTCTGTCATTATAAAAACGGTAATCATTCGGATTGAGCTCGATGGCCCTCGAAAACATCTGGACAGCCTCTTGCAGATTACCCGTTTTCATCGCCAGCAAGCCCGAATTGTAATGGTCGGGATTAGCTCCCAGAGAGTCATGCCCACCCACAAAAACAGCGCCTGCCATGACCATAAAAGCAATGAAACCTCTTAAGAGTCTCATCAACAATGCCTCACAGGAAGAAATTTTCTACTAAACATTCCGCCTAGCGCGAGTTTCAGGGAAAATGACGCTGCACTAGTGGCCCATTAAACAAATATTTCAGACTATTGCCTGCAAAGCTATTCGTTTTTGCTATCAACAAGTCCGAACTGGCCTAGAATATCTTTTACAAAAAATGCTATTTCATCAATCACGGCGGGTACACGATCGACAAACGAGACCTGTTTCAGAGCGCCATAGACGTTCTTGCCACCGTTTTCCTCAACTTTGTTTGCCGCATCCGGAGCGCCTGAGGCGTCGTACTTTTCGACCCCTACGGCTAACGCCAATCCGGAAGCAATGAGCAAAATCAAAACGCCCATCGTTAGAGTCCTAATGACTGATCTCATCCTAATCCTCCATTGGTTGTAACCAAACTATCTGACCCTATATTAATATTATATCATAAGTCTTTGAAAAAGGATAGTGTTATGGTGTGCGAATAAGTGAGCTTGAATTGTTGTTAATTATCGACCTGTTTGGCTGGTTTTCAAACTGTTCCCAAGAATTGGATGGAATCGCTTCGAATATTTGGTTGAGTCGGCAAACAGGGATTTTGGGAGACCGATCAGGCGCAGGATAAATCATGATGTCTATCGCTGCGCCTGGTTTGTATTATCTTAATCCGTCTTCTTTTTTTGCTTCCTCTTTTTTCAAGCCACCTACTCTGGGCAAAGGACGTCCGGAATCTGTAACAACCAATGCAACAACTATCTCATCACCTTTGGGAGCGTCCTGAACCCTAACCGGCATTGCATCAAAATGAGACCTGACAAAAGCAGCGTCCTTGAAATGAATAGGGACATCTATCTCAGTTCCTGGAGTTCCCATTTTCTTGGAAGACGGGATTATGGCCTTGCCTCCTGCCAGGGCTTTTCTAAAGGGAGTCCCCAGCTTTGGATGAAGAATTGCGGCGGCATGTTCAAGTTCGCCCATTGATCCGACAATCGCGGCCTTTCCGTAACTTTCAGCGTTTTCAGGTTTGATGTTCAGAGCCTTGACGGCCCTGTCGGCCAAGAGTTCTCCAAGCTTTTCACCAATATCCGTCAGTTCTTCCAGGTTTGCCTGGTATACTCCTGCAAATGGATTTTTTATGACGGCCAAAGCAGCGGCTCTCCTGGTTGGTGGATCAACCTGCATTCCCATTTCTGTTCTGGTTTCTTCGACTAAGGTCACGATTTTTCTGATATTCATAAGTCCGATCTCCTGGGGTTTGAGAATTTGATGAAAATTGCGGCTTCTCTCAACATGCTGTTAGATTGACGATGAATGCAGAGACTGAAAGCCTCATTTGGAGGCTTGTACGTCTACTGTTCAATGTTCACCGGCTCTAAACGGGCCATAATCGCCCCACATGTTCCTGAAAGGTGACATACCTGTAGAAAAGCCCCAAAAATAAAACCTTTTTCGGTCAACTGCCCGGCTCTAGTCAATCCGTTCGAAATTGCTTCCCGGATTTCCTGTTCATTCAGTTTTCCGACACGTAGCGTTACTTCGATATTTTTTATGTCGCTATCGGGATCCAGATGTTTAGCCTTTATCTTTCGAATCTTTGGGCTATCAATTGCGGCATGGTTCGCTATCTCCGTAGCTGCGGCATCGGCTAGAGAGCATCTGGAAGCGAAAACCACTGCCGCTGAGGCTATGCCCCGAGTAAAACTTCTTCCTCCCAACCCGCTTGTGCAAATACCTCCGACATTGTCGTCCCTGTAAATTTGCAGCTTGCTGGTGACTGTTCTGGAATTTATATCAGAGCGTATCCCGATTGATATCGAACCTGGGTCTGAAAGTCTCACCGCTATATCTCCACCATTATTAACTATGACCCTGGTGGCCCCCAGGGTTGCCAGATAATCTGCGGTAGCATCGGCGATCGATCCTGCAACTGCGGCCATTGGAGTCAAATCTGTAGATTCAATCAGTCGGCACGCCTTCCACATTTCCCTAACCACCGGCAGGTCTGGTTCGCGATAAATAAGGGCTGACGGCCTGTTCAATTCATTTCTGGCCGTAGCCACCTCTGTAAGGAAGTCAACTGATTTCCTAGCGGCCTCCTGTTCAATCCCCGGATGGCGTTCTCCGTTAACTGACGCATCAATAAACATTCTCATCGGGCCACATTCCACCAGGACTGTCTCATCACCAAGCACAGCTATATCCGGTTTCCAGTATTCCAGCTCTCAGACCTTTCTCAAAAAAGGTTTTATCGCTTCTTCGTGACCACCCATTTCCAGATAATTTTTTAGAGTCATAGTGTATTCTATGGGACACACGGTCGCAGGAGTGGGAACCCAAGTGAACGCCCCATGCATGATCTTTTCCACATCCACCATGAAATTGATTCCGCCACCGGGAAGAACGAATGCCGGAGCTCCACCTATGGTAAGTCTGACTTCCTTTCTATGAACAGCTCGAGTGAGTTTTATTGGATAACGGGTCACCCCGGCTCTAGCGCTTCCCCCGGAACCTCCACAATAAATTCCTGAAACCCTGGATTCCTCACAACTGTCTGACAATTCCCTTATGGCATCTAAAGCCGACTGTGTCATTCCTTTTTCAACAAGCTGTCCGTCATCTCCGACTTCAAACATGGAAGCCTTTCTTCCGGTTGTTTCCGTAATAAGAATTTTCAAGCCTGGCCTGGCTATTTTCATGTCGATTGCAGAAATGATGTCTTGCGGTCGTCTGATTGAAGTCCCACCCCATCCATCTCCGTGATCTCCAAAATAACGACCCGGGGTGCTTTTACGAAATTTCAGACTGACACCCGATGGTTTGGCCCCAACATATTGTCCCGCCGCATGTTCGCTAAAAAGACCTGTCAAGTGAGAATCAAGAATTATTGTTTCGTCGGCCACGTCTTTGAAAATGTGAGCAAACAGTCCGAGCGTGGCGCTACCACATCCAACCCGCATGACGCCATCGACCTGTCCGTTAATTATCGGGGCGCTCCCGATCTGAGCCGTTATTTCACTTCCTTTTTCAATACGAAGTTTAGCGCTCTGACGATTAGCCAAGTCAGTAATAAGCTTGGCGATTGTCATTCCATTGGAGCCTGTTAGAAGGTTTACTCCACCTAATGACAGAATCTTTGAACCATATTCCTCGGTGGTGAGATGACCTACCCGTTTTTTCTTGAAAAAAATTCCCGCTCCCTCGGCGCCTATAGACAAATCCGTATCGATTTTGAGCTTGAGTCCGGAGTAACTCAGAGGGGCTTCTGTGACAACAGTGACCACATCTACCCCTTCAACCCTTGATTGAACGATATTCGGGGCTGGTTTACAGTCGGGATATGTTGTTCCGGCGCCTATGGCGGTGATCAGCGGTCGCCTGATGGCTGGGGCCCAGTCGGGACCTACTATGGATTCAACATCATCGAAGGTTTTAAGCGGTGTGACCCGTTCGAGTTTTGCGGAAACGTTTCGGTATCGTTGACATGCCCCCAGGAAACCTTCCTTGATTTTACAACGCACCGGACAGGATTCACAGGTTACAAACGAATAGGCAGGATTTTCTTCAGGACATAGGGCAGATTCGCTGCAAACCCTGAAACAGGCCCCACAATCACAGCAGGAATCCCAGATGGTAGCCTTTCGTTTCTTGATCGTTATGCTGCCATGGGGACACACGCTGACACAGTGACCACAACCTTTACATTTCTCCACAAGAACTTTCATGCGAAATAAATCTTTCCTCAACCCAAAATATGTTAGGCCAATATCTTTGCTTTTCGAGACGCAGGAGGCGTGTTACGGCTTACATTTACCCTGATTTCCCCGTCTATGATGACCATGGAAACCCCGGGAACATCCCCCGCCTTTATGGCATCCAGAGCTGTTTTCCCCACTGATCCCATTGGTGAATCCATTATGGTTAAATCCGCGGGACAACCCTCTCGGATAAATCCGCAATCCAGATTAAATACCTTGGCGGTATTTCCGGTGGCCATGCATATAGCCTTTTCAGGCTCGAGTGATGTCAGTGAAGACGCAGCGCATATTACCCTGAGGATTCCCAACGGTATGATTCCCGTTCCTGATGGAGCGTCATTTCCGATGATAAAACGTTCCAGAACGTCATGCTCAATGCCCAGGTTCACCGCATCAACCATTGTCTTAATGTTTCCGCAATGCACAAGTTCCAGCGCATACCGTGTTTGCTTAATCAATTTTTCTATCTCTTCCACTGATACGGAAGTTGGCCCTCCATTCACATGGCACGCCACATCAGGATCGACAGACATCACCTGATCCGCTGTCACTGTGTCGCTACCGGGTATAGACGTGCCGCCAGTATGCATGAGGACTGTCATTCCGTTTTTTCTGGCCCACTTAACCATTGGAACCGCGTCTTGCGCAAATTTTACAGACCCCAAACCTATCTCACCCACAACCCTAACTCCTTCACGACCCATTTCATCGAAATCGGCTTCCGTTAAACCTTTCTCGAGTATTACTGCGCCGCCAATTACCTTTGCGCCTCCGGGCCTGAAATTTGAAAAAGCCTTTGCCGCAAGTATCGCAAGCGCTTTTGTGCCCGCTGGATCCTTTGGCCTTCCCTGCAAGTGAACTTCGCCCGCAGATATTATTGAAGTAACCCCACCGTGAGTTTCACTTTCCAGAAAACCGATCTGATGCTGACGGGGTGAATAGTCTCCCAAGACCACATGGCAGTGGGAATCAATCAAACCAGGGGTAACAGTACTCTGCTGCGCGTCTATTGCAAGATCAACCTGTCTTTCCGCAAAATCTTGAGAAAAGCCAATGGCCGCAATTTTCCCATCTTCAATCAGGATAGCGTCCGCATTCAATATTGGATTGGTTATGTCACCGGATATGATTGTTCCGATATTCTTTACAAGTCTGGTAGACATCGTTTCTCCTTACGCCATATATTATGTTTTTTAATGTTATCTATATATTCTAGCTGGTTATGATTCTCTGGACAGAATGCTTGCCGCCAGAACCCGCTCCAAGCTTGCGGGTAATTTGTAGATCCTTGATCCCAAGGCATCCGAAATGGCATTCAGGATGGCGGGGGCCGTAGGTATAAGAGCCGGCTCGCCAACGCCCTTGGCGCCAAATGGACCTGAAGGTTCATGATCCTCAACTATTATCGGTATGATTTCAGGCACATCAGCGCAGGTAGGAATGTGATAGTCTTTTAGAGATTCGGTTTTGCCGGCGATATACTCTTCCATAAGAGCAAAACCCAAACCCATGACCACTCCACCGTATATTTGTCCTCGGACATTTTCAGGATTGATTGCTTTTCCAACATCATGAGCGGCCACTATCCTGACAACTTCAACTTCACCCGTGTAAGTATCAACTATAACCTCCGCCACGTGACTGGCGAAAGCGAAGGTTGCGTAAGGTTTGCCTGCCCCGGTTTGAGGATCCAGTGGGGTAGTATCGGGATCAAAAAAACCCTGCCATTTTAGCGGAGTTCCTGTTCGAGTCATAATTGAGGCCAACTCTCCGAATGATACCTTGTGATCGTGGTTTCCGTTTTCAAAAGCAAAACCTGCTCTTAATCCGACCGTATTCCTGGAAGTTTTCAGTTTGTTTGCCGCATGAGTGAGCAATACCTCTTTAAGTTTTCCTGTGGCTTCCAGTACAGCATTACCGGAGATGTATGTTTGACGGCTCGCTGATGTAGCTCCCGCTGAGGTGGTTTTGCCGGTGTCAGCTATTACCAGGTTGATCATTCCCGGTTCCAGGTTAAGATCCTGAGCGGCAATTTGGGCTAAAACGGTTGATGACCCCTGTCCGATATCAGCTGCGCCTGAGAATAATGTTATTGATCCGTCCCTGTTAAGTTCAATTTGTGCGGTAGAAGGATTCTGGACGCCGGTATTACCTATTCCGTAAAACATGGAGGCTATTCCAACGCCATATTTGTGATGCGACTTCAAGACAGGGGGATTGCTTTTTGCCTTGTCATGATAAGGTTTAACTGATTCAATGGTTTTTGCAATGCCAACGCTGGCCTGAAGTTGCTGACCGGTGGCTGTGTGGGAACCGACTCGTAATGAGTTTCGAAGCCTTATTTCAACCGGGCTCATGTTTAAGGCCTGAGCCAGCAAATCCATTTGGGACTCATGGGCAAATGCAATTTGAGGCACTCCAAATCCCCGCATGGCGCCAGCCATAGGATGGTTTGTATAAGCAAAAGTGGATTCAATATTTACGTTCGGGATTTCATAAGGTCCTGTTGCATGCACCGCTGAGCGAGTTACCACGGCCATGCCATACGAAGCGTAAGCGCCTGTATCTCCGACAATCCTGACATCCGCTGCCAAAAGCCTTCCGTCTTTTGACGCCCCGGTCTTGTACCAAATCCTTAAAGGGTGACGCTTGGATGTACACAGGAAGGCCTCTTCCCTCGTATAAACCATTTTAACAGGTCTCTTGAGATGCCATGCGGCTAATCCGGTGAATCCCTGAGTGTTTAAATCCAGCTTGGACCCAAAACCTCCACCGGTGGGCGATTGGATAATTCGTACTTTGGTTTCCTCAAGATTCAGTAGGTCACATACATCCTTCAGATCATAATGAGGATTTTGTGTAGAAGCAAAAATGGTAAGCACACCGTTTTCATCAACGAACGCCACTCCGGCGTCAGGTTCTATGTAACAGTGTTCTACATGACCGGTTTCATAATATCTTTCGACAACAACGTCAGAAATTCGAAAAGCTTCTTCCGGGTTGCCTTTTCGTACCAGTCTTCGCCCGAGAAGATTGCCACTTTCATGAATTTTGGGGGCGTCAACCCTCAACGCCTCTTCTGGATTAAAAACAGTCGGTAATTCCTGATATGTTATTTCCACCAAACGAGCGGCCCGTTGTGCGGCGAGTAGGGTTTCGCCCGCTACAAGCGCTATTGGATCACCTATACAACGGACTTTTTCTTCGGCCAGAAGAAATTGATCCTTGTTTATGATCCCAAATCTGTTTTTCCCTGGTATATGGCGACTTGTAAACACTCCCAAACAACCTTGGGAATCCAGAGCCTTATCATAATTGACCGATTTAATCAAAGCATGATGAGATTGGCTTCTTACCGCTACCAGAAAGGCCATGTCAGGCAATTTTATGTCAGCGCAAAAAATGGCATTCCCTGCGAGCCGTTCCAAGGTTCCCACTCTAATGACGCTCTGTCCCACAGAATCAACTGGTTTTTCGTTAGAACTCTTCCCGGTCAAAAAAGATTTCCTCCAGGGTTTTGGTAGTAAGCCCCTGCACGGCCGGCTTCTTGTATACAAATGATGGCCTCTCACCGCTTAAATGAACCATTTCCTGCGTTACAGCCTGAGACGCTTCCAATATTAGCCTGGAATCGGGAATTTGACCTACAAGACATTCTTCGGCTATTTTCATTCTCACAGGTTGCGGACTGACTGACGATAGTGACAATCTCATCCGGGTGACTTTTCCATTTTCATCAAGAACAGCCATTGCGGCAGCGCCAACTCGAGATATGGCAAGACATCGGCGTCGAGCGATTCGGTTGTAAGCAAATCTGAAACCCTCGGGCCATATTTTTAGAGAAAATCCGGATATCAGAAATCCGGTGGCAAGGTTGGTTTTATAAGGCCCCACAATAAATGAACCTAAAGATTCATCTCTTTCGGACTCGGCGTTTGTCAGCAATACCCGGGCATCATGAATCATCATGGCAGGAATACTGTCCGCCGCAGGAGACGCGTTGCCTACATTTCCTCCGAGAGTGCCGGTGTTTCTTATCTGGAGGCTGCCAACCCTGCTGCAAGCCCGAACCAGTACCGGAGCAAATTCTTGAACTATCGGGTTTTCGATGATTTCAGAAAAAGTCAGCGCCGATCCTATCGTCAACTTTTCCCGGTCTACGGTCACCTTCCTGAGTTCATCCAGCCTGGACACATCAACAACATACCTGGCCCTTAGATCACCGCTTCGAATGGCCACAAGCAAATCTGTGCCGCCAGCCAGAATTTTGGACTCCGAGCCACGCCGCATAAGGAAATCGGTGGCTTCTTCGAGAGTTTCCGGCCTGAAGTATCTGAAACTGGATTTTATTTCGTTAATCTTGAGAATCATTGATGGATGAAATCCTGGATGCCTTTTGAATTGCGCCCAGAACCTGGACGTAACCCGCGCATCTGCATAAATTTCCTGAAATAGCTTCAATTGCCTGCTCTCTGGTCGGCTCAGGGTTACTGAGTAATAGGGCGCAGGACGACATGAGAATTCCGGGGGCGCAAAATCCGCACTGAACGCTTCCAGTTTCAGCAAATGCTTTCTGGAGCGATTGTCCTAAAGGCGTGTCCGACAAACCTTCTACCGTCATCACGTTTCGACCATCTAGTTGGGGCGCCAAAGTGAGGCAGGAATTGACAGCTTTACCATCAACAATGATCGAGCAAGCCCCGCACTCACCAATCCCGCAACCTTCTTTCGTTCCTGTAAGACCTAATCGATCACGCAATACTATCAAAGCGCTTTCGGAAGGATCCACCGATAAAGTTACCGTCTCTGCATTTAACTGGAAAGTTATGGAAACAGATTCCATTGGTTCTTTATGAATGTCGGTCATGAAATATATCCAAATCTCCCAATCAATTATCGGATTCGAGCCTCGTGCTTAAAAAGACCGTTCATGCTTTAGAACTTAAGCTTCGGACAACTTTTCTTTTTGGTTAAAACTGACAGCGCTGATTTAGTTCGGAGGTTATCCGAAGATGTTTCGGAAACGCGACTATTTTCCTATTTTTCACCAAAGCGCAACACCGCCTTTATTGCATCTGCCAAGATGACGGATCAAAATGTGGGCGGGCTGATTACCCAAACAACCACGGTGTCCGTTTTCCCTGGATTCGTCCAGCTATGAGGATCAGAAGAGTTGTAATAAAAACTTTCGTGTTCCTTTACCCGATGAATTGAGCCATTTAAATCTATTTCGAGCTCACCTTGCAATACAATTCCAAACTCCTCACCGACGTGGCTGTACAGACCGTGAGAGCCGCCACCAGGTTTGATGGTTGTAAAAAAAGGATGCATTCGCTTGTTCTTGGGATTAAGAACCAATGACTGGATTTCAGCGCTCCATCGTTCCAATGACAGGGAAATTCGCCTGTCCTGCGGCAATACAACCGGATCATCATCCTGTGATTCTACAAAAAAATCCGTAATCTTTGCCTTTAAGGCTTCCGCTATTTTTTTCAGTGTGGATATGGATGGTGAAACCCGCCCATTTTCAATCTGGGACAAGTATGCGTCCGAACAACCGGCCTTTTCTCCTAGCTGCTTCAATGTAAGATGATTGCTTTGACGATGAGCTTTGATCCTTTGGCCTATTTCAATTTCGACGCTCATAATTTGTTAATACATCTCAATGGAATTAAGTATCCTCTAATAATCTAAGTATGTTCAAATTTAATGGGCGTGTCAATGTCATTCTGTAGACGAAAAAATAAAAACCGGCTCTTGAGTTGTCTCAAACATGGCAGGAGAAAGCCCGGACAAAAAAAAAGCAATCCTTAAACTGGAGGATTGCTAAGAGGGTATGGTTAGGAGTCGTTGTTCGCCTAATGAAGGAGCAAGCAGCGTGCCAAAATTAAACCTTAAAGCATTTCAAACACATCCGTATTTCTGCGTGGCATGCCTGAAAAATCCACGCGAAATTTTTTCACACCTTATTTTAATGTAATTAGTCTCGCGATGAATTTTTTCACATTTAATTTTCTGCATGACCTGAATACTTTTTGAAGTGGCTTAAAACAATAGGTTCCCGGAAGCCTGATTACGATCGTCTAAAACGCGCTGCGAAAAAACCATCCAGGGGAATATCGTGTGATGGGGGAAAAGTCCAAAGCATGCCATTATCATCAATCCTTACCTCAGATGGGAAATTTCCACTGACTATCGGATCCACTTCAAAATCAGGATTATTTAGTACAAATTTTTCTACTACGTTCCAGGTTTCCTCTCTTGCTGTTGAGCACACGGAATAAACGATCAGGCCGGTTGGCGCCATCAGTTTTGAAACAGTCTGCAATATCTTTAGTTGTTTTCTGGAATGCTCCTCGAGTGTTTGTGGATTGAGGCAGAATTTTGCCTCCGGATTATGTCGAAGCACGCCCAGGCTAGAACATGGGGCGTCCACCAATATTCGATCGAAAAGTCCCAGGCCTGAAACAAAATGCTCATCCGAACAGTCCCCGCAAACAGATTCAAAATTGGTAACGCCCAGCCGAAGAAGGTTATGTTGCGTTTCATTTAAACGATGTCGGCTGAGATCGCATACGGTCAACTTACCTTTGGCCCCCAGGGCTGATCCAATGTGGAAAGTTTTGTTGCCGGGCGCCGCGCAGGAGTCAAGAACCCTATGATCAGACCCTATCTTCAATAGACCAGGAATTATCTGTGAAGCGATATCCTGAACCAAAAAGTGTCCGCTGGAATATCCGTCGATGGATGACACGGGTTGACCCAAATTGCGGATTTCTATTGAATCGAAATCCGGGTATATTTTGCCGTGCTTGATATTTTGTCTGTCCAGGTTCTGCAAAAAGTTTTCAAAAGGTATTTTATTGGTGTTTACACGAATGACCAGAGACGGTCTCGAGTTGTTAAACCGCAGAATATTCGTGGTTTCCAGAGGCCCATATTCATTCAGCCACCTCAGAACAAGCCATTCTGGATGTGAGTAAAATTTACCGAGTTCATTCGCCTCGTTTGCAGGCTCTTTTTTCAGGTCTTCCCGGTTTTCTGAAATTTTTCTCAGCACGCCGTTAACAAGACCGGCCATTATTCCGGACAAGAGTCTTTGCGCCTGTATCGTGGATTCGTTTACTACTGCTCTTGGAGGTATTCTGTCCAAGTAGATTATCTGATAAGACCCTAGCCGTAGTATTAATCTGAGGATGGGGCTCATTTTCTTCGAAGGTTTTTTCAAGAACCGATCGACTACATGGTCCAAATAAATCCTGTTTCGTGTCACCCCGTAAACCAGTTCTGTAAACAGCGCCCTGTCTTTTACAGAAACCAGTGTCTTTTCGAGCCCATCATTTATCGCCTGTTCAGCGAATGTTCCCTTTTCTACGGCCAGAAGCGCTGAGAGCGCTAGTTGTCTGGCCGGGCTTTCAATGGAATTACAGCTTCTCTTGTAATTGGTGTTCATGATTAAGACCTGAAAAACCGAGACATCTCTTAAAAAAAGGCGCCCACAGTTTTGTGAGGACTGTGGGCGTCAGTCGATTTTGTATCAAATTGTCGTAGAGTATTTTCAGGACATTTGTTTCAACCTGGCTATTCTCTCCTCCATTGGTGGGTGAGTCGAGAAAAGGCCTGCAATGCTGCTTCCTGAGAGGGGGCTCACGATGAACATGTTTGCGGTGGATGGGTTTGCATCCATGGGTATCGCCTCAGCGCCTCTCTGAAGTTTTGCCAGAGCGGAAGCCAGCCAGTTGGGATGCCCACATATTTCTGCGCCGGTTTGATCCGCTATATATTCTCTGGATCTGGATATGGCCATCTGAATGATCAATGCGGCAATTGGGGCCAGAATCATCATCAGGATAGAACCTACCATAGACCCCCCGCCTTCTTCGTCATCAGAGCGGCCTCCAAACAAAAAACCAAACTGTGCAATATAGGTTATTGCCGCTCCGATTGTTGCGGCTACTGTTTGAATCAGAATGTCACGGTTTTTGACATGACCCAGTTCATGCCCTATGACTCCGGCCAGCTCTTCCCATGTCAAGATCCGCATGATGCCTTCTGTCACCGCCACCGCTGCATGTTGGGGATTTCTCCCTGTTGCAAATGCGTTTGGTGAATCGTCAGGAATAATATATACCTTTGGCATGGGTAGCCCTGCCTTGTGAGACAGTTGCTGAACCAACCGATAAAGATCAGGCGCCTGGCTTTCCGTAACTTCCTGAGCGTGATACATCGACAGAACAATCCTGTCACTAAACCAGTAGCTACCAAAATTCAGGGCTATGGCAAGTAACAAGGCTAAAGTCGCTCCACTCTTGCCCCCCATGTAATTCCCCAAAATTACCAGCAAACCACTTAAGGAAGCTAAAAGAACTACTGTTTTCAAACGATTCATATTTTCTCTCCAATTATGAATTCTGGCTACTTAAAACATCGCCCGACCTGATTGCTCTTGAGGAAGCCCATTCAAAAGCCGCAACCCTCTTTTTGCCCGGCGCCTGCAACTGTTTTAGAACAATCAGAGCCTGACCGGCGCCAACAACCAAACCATTTCTGGTTATTTCAACTACTTGTCCCGGCTTGGCTGCCCCTGATGCGGGTTCTGCTTCCCATACTTTTACTGATTCGCCCCTAAAATCAAAAAAAGCAATTGGCCACGGATTCATTCCCCTCACCAATCTGTCAATTTCAGTCGCGGATTTGTTCCAATCTATATGACCGTCATTTTTTGTGAGCAAACGTGTAATGGAGGATTTTGAGTGATCCTGAGGAACTCCTGAAATCGATTTGTCACCGATCCTCGAAATTGTCCGAACGATGAGTTGAGCCCCAAGCTCCATTAGTTTTTCACTCAGAGATCCCGTAGTCTCTCGTTCAGATATATCAACGGTCGATTGTAACAGGATGTCGCCGGTGTCCATCCCATTGTCCATAACCATGGTCGTTACGCCTGTAATAGAGTCGCCACCAAGAATTGCGGATGATATTGGGGACGCTCCCCTATGCTTGGGCAATAATGACGCGTGAATGTTTATACAACCATTTTCAGGAAGTTCCAGCAGCCATTTCGGCAACATTTTACCATAGGCCACCACAACGATAATATTTGGAAGCCATACGGACAATTGGTTTCGCACCAAAATATCAGACAGGCTTACGGGCTGAATACATGGGATTCCTAATTTGTCGGCTTCCGTTTTTACCGGATTGGAGGTTAGTTTTCGTCCGCGCCCGCTAGGCTTGTCGGGTTGAGTGATAATTCCCATAACTCCAAATTCGGCATTTAAAGCCCTGAGGGTTGGCACTGCAAATTCTGGAGACCCCATGAAGACCATCCTGAACTTCACCGCTCCCTCCTGGTTCTTTTTTTTATTTTTCGCTCATAAAGACTGCGTTTAAGGGCTGATGCGTGATTTAGAAGCGTCGATCCCCTCAGATGGTCAATTTCATGCTGAAGCACCCTGGCCAACAACCCTTCTGCGTCTAAATCAATAGGGTTGCCTTTGAGATCTATGCCTTCCACATGAACGCAAGCCGGTCTTTTAACTTCCAGAGAAAAATCAGGTACGCTTAAACAACCCTCTTCCCGGAAATCTTCTCCCTCGCTGGAGATTATTTTCGGATTGATTATCACCACAGGCGCTTTCTTCTTGTTAGCGGGTTCCGCATAAGCGTAGTCGATGTCCATCACAATGAGACTCAGCAGTTTGCCAACCTGATTAGCCGCCAATCCGATCCCAGGCGCCTTGTACATCGTATCCAGCATATCGTTGGCCAATTTGCATATTTCATCATCAATGTTTCTAATTTCTTTTGCCTGGCATCGCAAGATTTCATCAGGCACAGTAACTATAGGTAATACAGACATATCGTTGACTCCACATTTAAATATATGGCTATGGTTATGGCTCTATGTCAAGTTGATCCTGTCAGATCAGTTTTACAAAAAACTTCGTCCATGAAAACCATGAATCGGAAACAAACTCTCGGCACAGGAATTCCTACAATCTGCAGAACTGTGGTATGAATAAATATCTGAAAAGATACCTTCGGGATTCGTAATTTTAGTCGGCAGGATGCTTTGTCTGTAGATCAGTCAACAAAAAACGCAGTGCTTCTGGTTGCCGTAATGGCTTCTTTTCTAACCCCATTTATGGCCTCCTCCATAAATGTGGCCTTGCCGGCCATTCAACAGGATTTTCACGTAGACGCCATGATGTTGACGTGGGTACCAACAGCGTACCTGTTATCGTGTTGCATTTTTTTGATACCTTTGGGGAAACTGGCTGATCTAATAGGAAGAAAACTCGTTTTTGTCGCCGGAATATCGATTTTTACCATTTCATCACTATTGTGCGCGGCCTCCGTTGATATATGGATGTTCTTGGTTTTTCGGGTATTCCAGGGCCTTGGAACGTCGATGGTATTTGGCACTGCAATGGCCATGCTGGCGACCGTCTATCCGCCAGGAGAACGCGGTAAGGTAATAGGTATCAGTGTGGCTGTAGTCTACATAGGGCTTTCAAGCGGGCCCTTTCTAGGCGGTTTGCTCACAGAATACTTTTCCTGGCGTGGCATATTCGGGGCTACCATCCCACTGGGACTGGTAACAATTTTTGTGTCTTTTCGAAAACTTAACTGGGTGTGGAGATACACGGGGTCAGAAAAGTTCGACATTTTTGGATCAATACTTTATGGATTGTCCACCCTGACTTTCATGGCGGGACTTTCGATCCTGCCCGCCATGAAAGGCGCTGCGTTACTAATTTGCGGTTGTTTATTGTTTTATTGTTTTGTGCGATATGAGCTGAGACTTCAATTCCCCGTCATAAACCTTGATCTGTTCAGAACCAACAGGTCTTTCGCTCTTTCCAGCATCGCCGCCTTGATTAACTATAGCGCCACTTTCGCAGTTACTTTTCTGTTAAGTCTCTATCTGCAGTATATCAAGGGACTAGGCCCCAGGGAAGCAGGACTGATATTGATGGCGCAACCTATAACAATGGCGTTGGTATCCCCAATCAGCGGTCGGATTTCCGATCGTGTTGATCCGGGCAAGGTGGCTTCTCTCGGAATGTTTGTTACTGCAACCGGATTGTTCATGCTGACCTTCATTGAACAAGATACTGGAATGACAAAAATATTTCTTAATTTGATATTGCTCGGCGTAGGCTTTGCCATGTTTTCATCGCCCAACATGAACGCTATCATGAACTCGGTTGAAAAAACCGATTACGGTTTTGCTTCCGGGGTGGTCGGATCAATGAGGATGTTGGGCCAGACTTTAAGCATGGGACTGGCGCAACTTGTTTTTGCGATATATATGGGCGCTGTTCATATAACCCCTGAGATATACCCCGTATTTATGTACAGCACAAAAATGGCCTTTGGATTATTTAGCGCTATATGCGTCACTGGAATTGTTCCGTCCATGGCACGCGGCGCCATCGTTGCCAAAACATAACTTAGAGGAACACTTGAATTTAAAGGAAATTGACCGTTCGGCCTTTATACGGAAAAATACTGTCAGTACTGTTTGCAATCGATGAGGCTCGATCAGAACCGTGTCAATTTTTTTATTCAGACGTCAAGAGGCTGATTTCTCAATACCGAAAAATGCCCACGGTCAAAAATAACTATGAAAGCGGATATCAGCAAAAGGCATGAATCCCGGACGAAATGAAATAATCCTATTTTCCCGGTTGACTGAGCCGCGGATGAAAAACACCCGCAGTCAATATCCAAACCTATCCAGTAAGCGTGTGCAAGCCCTGCAAGGAATACCGCCAGCATTGAGGTTGTTAGAAGAGCCGCAGGTCTTGTGAGTATTCCGAGAATCAGAAAAATACCCGCTCCAAGTTCCACCCACGGAAGGGTTATTGCCACAAAGTTAGTCCATCCTGGCGGCAGAATCATGTAATTTCTTACCGAGGTTGCAAAATCGGCTGGATCAAAAACCTTGTATCCGCTGGCGTATATAAACAGACTTCCAATTATCAGTCTCGCCAGTAAGCTAATTTGTTTGATTGGCAAACTCATTTCCTATTCATCTCCTGGATGACTCGATTGGCAATCCGGCAGACTTCCAGGCAGAAAAACCGCTGACCATGATCATAAAATTTTTGTAGCCCATCTGAGCCAGGAATGCCGCTACTTTCTCCGCCATATCGCAATCTGGCCCATAACAGTACAAAATTAATGTGTCGTTTTCCATCAGGAATGGTTGGGCCTCTACGAAACGCTCCTGCACATCCTCTGGGGGCAGGAATATAGCCCCTGGAACATGTCCTTCATTGAAATGTTCCACATGACGTGAATCTATGAAAACGTATCCTTGCTGGCTATAATACTTGTAGGCCTGTCCTTCATCAATTAACGGGACTTTTATACCGTTAATCCCTATTTCAGGGGGTGGCTCATATTTCAGGGGTATGCCGTAGGGTGACATGTGGTTTACAAGCGCTCCTATTGATGACAAACAAATACACATGACCAGAGAGATGAAACACATCCTTAAACCGGCTAATAATTTCATCGAATAGGGATTTCTCACTTTAATAGATTGTTGATAAGATCCTGGAGTTTCTTTTCAGAGATATTGGAACCCGCAGAAACTACTTTTCCGTTTATCATTAAGGCCGGTGTAGAAAAAAATCCAATTGACGCTATTTGTTTGATGTCTTTGATATGCTCGACCGAAGCAGGTAGACACATCTGGCTCAAAACTTTCATGACCGTCTTTTCAAGTGTGTTACATTGGAAACAACCTGGCCCCAGAACTTTTATGTCTAAAATGCTGGTCGTCTCTTCTTCCAGCTTGTCTCCTCGTAACTTCTTAAATTCGTGAAGAAAGGCCCTGCCATACTTTTGACGCGCAGAAGAGGGGATATAATTTTTTTTGGACAGTTTTTCTACAAGTCGAGCTTCTAACGAGGCGTCATCCACATCCGACCTGTCTGACAGGACTTCATTGAGCGCTGTTTTCAGCCCCACTATTCCCACTTCGAAATCATCGACTTTAATTCTGGAAACCTCTGTTTCTGTCAATTCCTGGACTCCATGGAACTATCTTGCAGGCCTAGGCCTACATTCGAAAACAAATTAGCGCAGGTCAATTTATAAGTCTACCTGCTCTAGTAAAACGCCCTATGCTTTTTTCAGAAATAGGTTTGTGTCCTGACCGGTCGGATAATTACAGATTCTGGAATAAACCCCAAAGGCGCCTGCGGCCAGAATCAGTTGAGAATCTCCGCCCCCCACATTGATAGGTCTTCTTGTGCTATGGCAGAAAAATGATTCCTGCCCGGCCTGAGAAGAATTTCCACTACGTCGTGAAATCCGTTCTGCGCCGCTACTGTTAGAGCGTTTCGGCCACTCTTGTCGCGAAGAGTTTGATCAGCGCCACTATCCAGCAGTAAATCCACGATTTCCCACTGCCTTGTGACAACTCCTGCAATCAAGGCCGTTTCGTTATTCCTGTTGCGCGCATTGACGTCCGCTCCAAAAGCCAGAAGCTTTTTGGTCATTTCCACATCTCCCCTGCGCGCGGCTATCATTAGAGGAGTCTCAGTGGTCTTTCCTCGATCGTTTATACCAGCCCCTTTTTCCAGCAGCATCTGCGCAAGCGCGTGGTTCCCTGACTTCACTGACCTGATAAGAGCGGTGTCACCATGTCTATCGCGGTCATCTACGCCTGCGTTTTTTAGCAAGAGCTCATCAACCCTTAATGATGCGCCTTTTAGTAATTCCCGCTCCAGCCTGTCGTTAACGCACGACGCAAAAGGATGATCGCATGACACATAGATTCCAAATAACGCCACAGCTAGTATGAATGTAAGTTTGAACAGTATTTTCAATCTATTAACTCCTTAACAACGAACCATAATCAGGCTTGTTTCAAAAAATACTTTAGTTTTAGTAATTCTAAATCAATTTTTGTTCCTTAATCAGATTACCGGCATTGTATCGATTCCTTGCGGAGAAAAAACATTTTTCATGCAACAAGGTGTCGTCTTTTCCTTTCCAGCCGTTCGGCAATCTCTGTTTCAGCCACATTTTAAAAAATCAGAACACCCGGCATGTCAAACCTGCACAAGATTATGGTATCCTCCCGACCGCCAGTTATGATTCCTTGTTTCCTGAGCGCAGAAATATGCCATAAAGCAGCAAATACTTCGACTGTTAGCAGACTTTTACCAGGTAATAAATTAGCCATCTGGATTACTATACTTGAATAATTAGCTAATTGTACTTTTTGATTGACGCGTATGTCAGTTATTTTGCGAAATCGTTTTGGTTCTGACATGCGCGTCGCATTCTTTCTATATATCTTTCGGCTAGTTAAGCCATCACAAAAGGCAAGACCGAGACTAACTGGAAACTCGAGCCAGATTCGTGTCTGTCGCACCTTACTTATTGCGCTTCGATATGTTTCGACATGATTCAAATTGAATAGTTTTTTGATAGGCCAATTTGCCTGGACTAAACTCTATCATTCCAATTCACAGCGCCTCTGTGTTAATGGTAGATTTTTGATAAAGTTTCTTTTATACGTTTATGATGTTTTTGCTCTGATGATTTAATCAATGATTCAGGTAGAATCAACAGCGGTATTTTAATATACATATTGGCATATAATAGTGAAGAGGGTTGTTTTTTTGAACGAATCATTTCTATCAAGTTTGATCACTTGGATCTTAAAAAGTTCTTGACTTAGTTACTCAAGGACAATATTCTAATAAATAATGATATTGCTGAGCCACGCTTTTATTGGTTACCGCTTATCTATGTCATTCAATTAAGTTGACCGATCCAATTGTGGTTTAGTCGTTACAGAATGTTTTATTTTTTTGAACTGGCCACCCACCCCAAGGGGACAATATAAATACCATTTTCCGCAGGAAAGAGAGGATTTATGGAAAACAACGTCAGTCACGCGCTGCTTTTCTTGGAAGAAGAGGTTCAGTACATTTGTTTGGCCTTCATGGCGTTAATGTACGTGATTAAGATATCTTTATTGCTCAAGAAGCCTGTTCCGCCCGAAAAAGCCGAGTTAAAAGGTGACAGGGTTGCAGGGGCTTTTGAGTCTTTGTTGAATGTTCTCAAGCCGTGGTCTATGGAAAGCACGCGAAAGAATACTTATTTTTACGTAGAGTTTTTGATTTTTCACATCGCTGTTGTACTGACCATTGGCGCTACATTCCTTATCCCATTGACTCCCCAGTTCATGACACCGGCGGTTACACAGCTTTTTATGATTTTTATGGGATTGGCTTTTCTTATTGGATTACGCAGGATTCACAGGAGATTTACTGTTCCGGAGATAAGGATTATCTCGTCTCCTGATGATTTTTTTGCAATCATATTGATGACGGTATTTTTCGCAACCGGGTTTGTGGCTCTTTATTTCTGGCTCAACAAAATGCCTGAAACAGCCTGGATGTGGATCTTCTTCCTGATGACTACTTTCTTCCTCCTTTATGTCCCATTCAGCAAGATATCACACTACATTCTATATCCTTTCGGTCGTGTCAATTTCGGAAGGACTTTTGGCGGAAGGGGCGTTACCAATACAAAGGCGAAGAGTAGTGACTGGAATCCAACTTTGTAACATTTTTTAGATACAGATATAACGGAGGCTTTAAATGTCGGAGAAAGCGGAAAAATTGGGCGCTGAGAAAGAACGTCAGTGGCCCACAAAGACTGAATTTACCCCTGAGATGCTGGCGGAAATGGAAAAGTTGCTCCCGAGCAAGCTGAATCGCGTTGTTGCCGCTTCTCTTGCAGGTTGCATTCATTGCGGGATGTGTAGCGACGCCTGTCATTACAGCGTATCAATTCCTGAGGACAAGACCCTTGTTCCGGCTTACAAGGCCGACAAATTCCGGAAATGGTACAAGAGCCGTTACGACTGGATGGCCAAGGTGTTCCCGTCCTTCGTTGGCGCCGAGCCTCTTACCAAAGAGTTGGCCGAGGAAATGTACGACAAGTTGTTCGGCGGATGCACCATGTGCAGGAGATGCACGGTGAATTGTCCTATGGGAGTAGATTACGGGATGATGGTTCGCGCCGCCCGTAGCATGATGCAGCAGGTTGGACGTGTTCCGCAGCATTTACAGGATACTGTGGACACGCACTATAATGCCGGAAACAATATGGCCGTTCCTCAGGATGAGATGATAGAAACCATTGAATGGATTGAGGAAGAGCTTCAGGACGAGGAAGGCTGTGAAAACTTCAAGATACCTGTGGACAAGAAGGGCGCCAGATATTTTCTGACTCTGAACCCCAGAGAACCAAAATATTATCCACTTACGATTCAGGCCACAGCCAAAGTATTGAACGCCGCTGGGGTAGACTTCACGATATCTTCACGTTATTGGGATTTGACTAACTATGCCCTGTTTAACGGCAATGATCCGGACGCCAAGCTATTTTCTCAATGGCAGGTGGATGATGTCAAGAGGCTGGGCTGTGAGTATCTCCTCGCAGGAGAATGTGGTCACGGCTATAGGGCGTTGAGGTGGGAACTTCCCAACTGGGTTGGCGGGGTTCCCTTCAAGATTACCAGCGTGCTGGAATTGTTCGCAAAACTGATTCTGGAAAAACGGATTAAGCTGGACAAGTCTGTGTGGGATGGAACTCGCTTCACTTATCATGATTCCTGCAACATAGCCAGATCCGGCGGTATTTGGAAAGAGCCACGCATTGTTATTAACGCCGCGGCCAATGATTTTGTGGAGATGGAGCATCACGGGCCGGAGAGTTTTTGTTGTGGCGGTGGTGGTGGGGCACTGGCAATGCCTGAATTTACTCCACGCAGAATTGCCGCAGGCAAGATAAAGGCCGATGAGATCAGGGCGACTGGAGCAAACGTCTGCCTGCAGTCATGCCACAACTGCACTGACCAGTTAAAAGAAATTATTGAACATTATCATATAGACGCAAAGGTTATGAACTTGGCCGAACTGTTGTCGCCTGCTCTGGTTCTATGATTTGTCGGTTCATCAAGAGGGATCAGCCTGATCTGTATGTTCAGATTGTTCGATGACGTTTTTTCGTTTATTTTTGTTCATAAATATCGTGCTAATCACTATTTGTTGTTTTTAAATTTTGTTTACATGATATTATAGGTCGTGTTTCTGCGCATCTGAATACTCAGGCAGGTGGTAAACTTTTTTGATGTGGTGATCTTGAAAAAGGGTTTAACAACTACCCTCGAATTGAGGAACCAAAAATCATTGATGAACGGAGTGAAGGAGGAATCTCATGGCCAAGAAGATTTTAGTTATTGACGATGAGCCGGACATGGTCACTTTTTTAACGACTCTACTGGAAGACAATGGATATGAAACGGTAGTAGCCACGGATGGTGATGAAGGCTTATCGCAATTGAAGGCTCACAAGCCGGACTTGGTAAGCCTGGATCTTTTGATGCCGAACAAGACAGGCATCAAGATGTTCCGTGAGCTTAGGCGGGACCCTGATCTTGCTGATACGCCTGTAGTGATGGTGACCGGTTTTGGAACCGATGATACTCCTAACATGGATTTCAAGAAATGGATTCATGAGAGGTCTATTAAGCCACCTGAAGCCTATATAGAAAAACCGGTCGATAAAGACGCCTTATTGACCGCCATCAAGAAGATAATAGGCTAAGTTGTCTATGGGGCTGTGTGTGGTAGCCAGAGAGCCGGCACAGCCTACGAGATGATATGATTTGGAAGATCCCTGGGGACTTCCTTATAGCTCTTGCGGAACCAATTTGTGGCGTCTTTGAATTATCGCTGATCACAGAAGTGAGATTTGGACTTTTCAAGCATCTACGTGTCCATTTAGAATTGCAGCCATGTTCAAAAACGCCATCCATTGGTTTAACAAGTTTACGCACAGTCTGAGTTTCAAGCTCAGTTTTTATGCTGGGCTGATAATGTTCCTTGCCATTATTGTTTTTTCATACCAATCGATCTCGACCCAAGAAAACAATCTGATCAACAAGATGATCCAGGAATCACTCAAGGATTCTGAGGTCATAAAAGCCGCTATCTGGAATGGCATGATGACCAAGGATCGAGAGGTAATACGCCAGATTGTCAAGGCTATAGGGGAACAGGAAAGATTTAAGGAAATTAGTGTTTACGATAATAAAGGAGACCTTCATTATTCATCCAGGTTGATTGTATCGAAAAACAGGATCGATCCTTCTGTAGAACCGTTGATGTCAGATTTTAAGACCGATGTTAAGCCTCGCCATCGGATTTCAAAGGACGGAAAATCCATAATCGTTGTTAATCCTCTTGTTAATACGGGTAGCTGCTCCGCTTCCGGTTGTCACTCCAGTCCTGAGATCGAAAAAACTCTGGGAGTGTTACAAGTCAAACTCGGATTGGAGGGCATGAATCAGGAACTTTTGAGGAACACGAGACAAACGGTTATTTTTGCGGTTTCGTTATTTCTCTTGATATCAACAGCTTCCGGGTTGGGAGTAATTTGGTTCATAAATCCAAAAATTCGCCAGCTCCAGGAAAAGGCCGCCAAGATGGCCAGAGGGGAATATGATCCACGCGGCAAAAATGGCGGTTCTGATGAAATGGCTGAATTGATAAGGTCTTTTGATCGGATGAGTCTGCAGATCAATCAGCGCACGATGGAACTCGACGCAAGCCGAAAGTTGTACAAATCTCTGTTTGACGAGGTCCCCTGTTATTTGACCGTGCTCGACAGAAATTTGAGAATTGTGAGGGCCAATCGGGCTTTCGTTAATGAATTCGGAGACCAGATTGGCAAGAATTGTTTTTCGGCGTACAAGAACCGGAAAGAACCCTGCGTCAATTGTCCTGTGGCAAAGACATTTGAAGATGGGGCGGTACATCAGTCAGAGGAGGTCTGGCGTTTACACAGGCGTGACTGTTATGTGATGGTCAAGACGTCTCCCATTTTCGATGACAAGGGCAAGGTTTATGAAGTTCTTGAGATGGCTGTGGATGTTACTCTTTTGAAACGTTTGCAATTCCGACTGGAACGCAAGCAATACGAATTCAGAAGATTGTTTTCCACGGTTCCCTGTTATCTGACCGTAGTGGACCGTGACTTCAACATTGTTACGAGTAATGACCTTTTTGACAGGGATTTCGGATCCAGCGCTGGTCGGAAGTGTTTTCAGGCCTACAAGAATTCTGAACACCAGTGCGACAATTGCCCTGTGGCAAAGACCTTTAACGACGGAAAGACACATTATTCCGAGGAAATCTGGCGCCAGAATGGTGAAGAAACCTATATAGTCGTATATACGGCTCCTATTCATGACGATGATGGCAATATAATCTCGGTCATGGAGATGAGCACCAATATTACTGAGGTCAAGCGTTTACAGGGAGAGTTAGCCATTTTGGGTGAGACGATAGCAGGCATGTCTCATACCATAAAAAATATTTTGTCCGGATTGCAGGGTGGAGTTTATGTTGTAGATTCGGGTTTGACTCGGGGGAAGGAAGACAAGGTTCGAACCGGCTGGGCCATGGTTAAGAACAATGTCGAAAAGATATCGGATCTGGTTAAAGGCATTCTGTATGCTTCAAAGGAGAGAGCGCCCGAATACAGGGAATATTCTCCGTCTAAGTTGCTGTCCGAAGTATGCGACCTGTACGAAGTTAAGGCAAAAAGTCAGGGCGTTAATTTAGTAAGAAGCTTTGACGATAAGATCAAGCCTTGTCTCATTGATCCGGCCGGCATTCATAGCGCTATCTCCAATCTGGTTTCCAATGCAATTTATGCTTGCAAGAACCTGAATGAGGAACAGTCGCACACCGTAACAGTATCGTGTCGTATGGACGCACAGACGCTAGTTGTTGAAGTGAGCGATGATGGCGAGGGA
The DNA here is from genome assembly GCA_903896745.1 of uncultured Desulfomonile sp. GTDB lineage: Bacteria > Desulfobacterota > Desulfomonilia > Desulfomonilales > Desulfomonilaceae > CAITZA01. The sequence continues at coordinate 27,079 of CAITZA010000221.1, forward strand.
ATGCCAGAAGAAGTCAGAGAGAATCTTTTCAAGAAATTTTATTCTACCAAGGGTTCACGCGGAACCGGTCTGGGTTTGGTAATCACCCGGAAAGTCGTTCATGAGCATGGTGGAAGCATACGGGTGGAATCTAAACAGGGGGTGGGAACCACTTTTGTGATAGAGATCCCGGTGAATTACGAACAGGCGCCGCCTGTTTTACAAGAAGCGTCATAACTTTGATCAGTTACAAGACCTTAAGATACTTTAGGAGGATAAAATGAATGGTGTAGGACTTTGCGCAATTTTTTCCAGACAGGGAGACTGGGCCTTTGATTACGCTCTTTCACTGGCCAGAACTCATAAAACCAAACTAAATGTTTTCCAATTCCTTGAGTCTCCGTACACTATGAGAAGGGATGTGGTTTTTGTGGACGCTGCAAAGACCAAAACAGCCCCTGTTACCCCGGACCTCATCGCCACCAAGGACAAGGAACTCCGAATGGGATTTGACGACCGTCTTGGCGACTATACCGACGTTGGCTTTCGTCTCTGTGAGGGAGTCGATGAGGTAGAACTCAGAAAATGTTTCCGTAAGGGCGATTATGAAGTTCTGGTTATAGGTTATATAGAGAAAGGCGCATCTTTTGGCGGGACAACGACTATTGAGGAATTCGCCAAGAAATTCCACGGCGCCGTCGTTCTTGTAGGACCTGAAACACCTTCTACTTTTTATTTGAACAAACCAGCAATCGATAGAATATCCGAACTCAGCATTCCGGAAGGTAAATGGCAGCCCATTGAGTGAATCCGTTATGGCAGGATTCTTCCTGTGTAGTTGCCGTTGATGTAGTAACGATTTTGTTAACCCCCTAAACATCCTGATTCTGGAGACATTCTCCAGAATCTACAGTCCCGGGACTGTGGCCTACGATTCTTTCTTTTCAGGAGTCCAAGCTGTGAAATTCTCAACTGCTGATGAATTTGAATTACATGTTCATAAATGCTTCAACCGCATGTTTGAATTACTTTTACAAATGGACAAAGTCGTCAAGGAAGAAGCCGAAAAGGAAGAAGCCAAAGGTCACTATGGAAAGATGTCAGACATGAGGGACTGGATGGAAGAAGTCATGCTTCACTGTCATCTGGCCTGGCAATATCACCGTTTATCAAAGGGTTCCAGTAACATAAATACCTGGGATCACGTTGAAACATCCAAAGATAGCGAAACAGAATCATAGTTTCCTTTTCCACATCTAAAAACACTTATTGTGATCAACGGGGTGAAATCTTTTTGAGTTTCAGTCTCAAAAGATGTAATGTGGATGATTATGTCAAAAAATGGAGATATTATGTCTTCAAAATCTGTCCCCGTTGATTTCAGAGGCGCCACTGTTTCCGCTTTAGAGAACTTGACGCTTCGAGGGGCAATGAAAACGGCTACTGACATGTTTGCCGTCAAGAGAGCTCAGGGTGTGTCTTCGATCCCTTTAGAGGAATGGCGTCAACAGGCGTCAGAGACACGCTGCCAGGTTCTAGACAATCTTGAAGCCATGGTCGATGAGTTTTCCGCTAACGCCACTAAAGCCGGCGCAGTCATACATAGGGCTAAGGATGCTGAAACAGCCAGACGCATTATTCTGGATATTCTGAAGGATAACCGTGTTCATAAGCTGGTTAAGGCAAAATCGATGGTTTCAGAAGAGATCCATTTGAATCGTTTTCTGGAACAGCATGATATCAAGGTTGTTGAAACCGATTTAGGCGAATATATTGTTCAAATTGCCGACGAAACGCCTTCCCATATTCTAGCGCCTGCCATACACAAAAATCGTCGCCAGGTTGGGTTACTTTTTTCGGAAAAACTTGGAGTAGATTATTCTGAGGATCCGGAAGTATTAACAAAGATTGCCAGGCGACAGCTTCGAAACGAGTTTCTGACTGCGGACGCGGGTTTTTCAGGCGCCAATTTTGCCGTCTCAAGTACTGGTAGTCTGGCTATTTTCACCAATGAGGGCAATGGGCGTATGTGTACGACAGTACCTCCATTGCATATAGCGCTTCTAACAATTGAAAAAATGCTCCCAACCCTGGCTGATCTAGCCCTATTTGCCAAATTACTCCCACGGTCGGCTACCGGGCAGTTTCTTTCCTCTTATATGACTCTGATCACGGGAACAAAAAAGACCGGGGAATTTACAGGCGCTGGCCATCTGCATATAGTTCTGCTGGATAATGGCAGAACCGACATCCTTCGAGGTCCTTTCAGGGACATTCTCAAATGTATTAGATGCAGCGCCTGCATGAATGTTTGCCCAGTATACAGGACTGTGGGCGGACATGCTTATGATTCCACATATTCCGGACCGATGGGTATAATTTTGACTAATCTGCTTGAAGGCATGGAAAGAGCGCATACCCTTCTAGACGCATCGACTTTGTGTGGCGCTTGTGAAGACGCCTGTCCTGTAAAATTACCTTTGGTGAGTCTTATTAGCGCGCTTCGGGAGAAAAGGGTTGAAATGAACATGGGGCCGGTCATTGAGCATTTCTTGATGAAATCATTTGGTTTGGCGGCGCAAAAACCTGGACTATACGCATTTGCTCAAAAAATGTTCAAGAAAACCAGACCTCTTGTCAATCGTGTTGGCGACGGATTGAGGCTGGACAGATTACCAGAAATATCTGAAAAACCGATGAGAGATCGTTTTTGATTCATTAGAGTTATGAGCAGTTCTTTAGGCCTCTTTTACATTTTTTTCAAATTTACGGAAAAGGCGGTATGAGCATGGACATTAATGAACCGGCAATAACCGGAGATCAGGTTCTGGTTCTGGACGATTCGAACTTCAGTCATGGCAATGTTTGTATTGTAACTGGAGCTGGAGGTGGTATCGGTAGAGCGACTGCCATAGCATGCTCTGTTAACGGTCTGAATGTCATCGGATTGGACATAAACGCCGAGGAAGGCAATAACACTGTTCGAATGGCAAATGCGCTCGGTGGAGAAATGACTTTCATCAAGACAGACCTAACTAATGATGATGATGTTGAAAATGCTGTGAAAGAGGCGTCCAGGTTGGGGAACGTAAAATATCTGGCAAACATCGCTGGAATTCAGCACATTGATTCTGTGGAAAACTTTCCGATGGAAAAATACGATCTGATGCAAAAAATCATGCTCAGAGCTCCTTTCTTGCTGTCCAAGCTAACCATACCGCTTATGAAAAAAAGTTCGGATGGAATAGGGGTGATCGGAAACATGTCTTCTGTTCATGGACATATCTGCACCATGAACAAGCCCGTTTACAATATTACCAAATTCGGTTTGCGAGCCTTATCTCAATCAATTTCGGCGGAAGGCGAAGGAAAAATCAGGTCCTTCAGTGTTAGCGTAGGCTTTGTAAAAACCGGCCTGGCCTTAAAACAAATTCCTGCTCAGGCCGCCCAGCGAGGCATTACTCATGAAGAAGTCGTGCGTGATGTCATGATGGGGAAATCCAGAATAAAGGAAATGATGGAGCCTATTGATGTGGGAAATCTGTTTATACTGGGTTTTTCCAAGTATTCCAGTTATCTTGTAGGAGGCGATCTGTTGTTTGACGGGGGAATGGTGTTGACATACTAGGCGTTGTCCCAAGATAGTTTAATGTGAGAAGTCTTGCTTGAGAGACCATGAACATTTATTAATGCTCTGGTAAGTTTTGGGTTGCGGTTTTCAATAGGATTGAGCCAATCATCGGGACATTCTTTAGTCCTTGGATAGACGCCAGGGCTTTGAATTCGTCTGTGAACCCTGAATAGCAGCCTTTACGGCCTTGGCCAGAATCCTTTTTGTAAAAGGTTTTTGTAATGTTTGGTTCACCGTTGTGACATCCTCATCAGAGAGTTCATGGTCTGCGTCATAACCCGTTGACAATATGACAGGAATTTCCGGCCTTATTTTTTTTATTTCCTGAGCCAGCGCAACTCCGGTCATTTCATTCATGGTCAAATCCGTTATCACGAGGTCAAAATCGTACGGGCTAATCCTGAACATGTTCAGAGCCACAATGGGATTTACAAAGGTAACTACTTTATATCCATGGCTTTCCAAGGTTTCTCTTGCTATTTCACACACCACTTTTTCGTCATCCACAACCATGATCCTTTGATCACCTGACAGATTTGTATCAGCTTCTTCATCATTCAAGGTATCCGCGGATTCTATTATGGGGAAAAATATTTCAAAACTGGCCCCGTGATCATAAGTTTCGTCGATACGAATCAGACCTGAGTGACTGACCACGATCCCATGAACCACGGCCAGTCCCAAACCACTTCCCTCCCCTGGCGCCTTGGTAGTAAAATATGGCTCAAAAATCCTGTCTCTTATTTCCGGATCAATACCGGGACCTGTGTCCCTGACCGTGAGTTTCAAGTAATCTCCAGGTTTCAACATAGGATTTCCCATCGGTTCAGGCTGAATAATTTCGCTGAGCTCCAAACAGATTTCCAGGACCCCTCCCTTTCTACGCATGGCATAACCGGCGTTAGAACACAGGTTCATCAAGACTTGATGAATCTGGACCGGGTCTCCCATAATCATGCTATCCGGAGCCTGTATTTTGCTTTGAACGTTGATGGTCGCAGGCAATGACGCATCCAGAAACTTCACGGTTTCTTTTATTAAGGGAACTATGTTGAGTGGTTTCTTCTGCTGCTCGCCCTTCCGACAAAATGTAAGTATCTGGCTGACGAGATCTCTGGCACGCCCCGAGGCTTCAAGGATCAGTTCCAACTGCAATGAAACATCCTGGTTACGGGTTGTTTCCGTTAAGGCTATTTCAGCGTTACCCATTATGATCGTAAGAACGTTGTTGAAATCATGGGCCACTCCACCAGCCAGTGTTCCCAACGCCTCCATTTTCTGGGCATGCAACAATTGATTGCGTAAGGCAATTTCCTGACTTTTGTCTATCACAAAAGCCAGAAGCTCGGACTCCGATTCCTGACTCAATCTGCTGCAATATAAAGAAACGTCAAAAACTTGATCGTCTTTCCGGATGGCTTTTAATGACGAGTACTCTTTTGAGCATACGTTTTGAGTAGAATTCGACTCCGAAAGTCCATGATCCTGTTCTCCATCAATGAAAAGACCCCCCAGAGACAGACCTTCAATTTCTTCATTCGAAGAAAAACCATACATTTGTGCAAGACAATGGTTTGCGTACGAAATCACTCCCTGGTTCGCTATGAATATTCCGATTGGAGCTGATTCGAACAAATTCTTGAGTTTTTCCTCGGAATTTTGGATTGCTGACTGGGCAATCTTTAGTTCGTTAATCATTCTTGCCTGAGACAAGTTCTGGAGACCCAGCATTGACACTTGACCGGATATCAGACGGAGAAAATTGGCCACATCCTGAAGCCTTTTCCCGCATTTTTTTGGAGAAGATGCCAGTGACCTGAAAAGCGCTGATGGATCTACCCCGATGTCCTGAGCCAACCGTTCGACTTCTCCAGGATCAGGCTCATTTTCGAAGCTTTGCCCTATTTTCCAGGCCCCTACGTGGTGTCCCCTAATACTGATCGGAATCACGTAGCAGGTATCTCCTGTTAACAGAAAGTTTTGGAGTAAAAAGATCGTCTCGGTCCCGGTTTTTGAGATTATCCCGAGATTTTTCGTTTCCGCAAGCCTCCTTCCGTCTTCCGTTGAATACACAGTCGCATAAAAATCTGAAACACGCCTGGGAGCAGTAATTTGCCTTCCCGTTGTTCCGATCAGTTCTACGGGAATATTCCAGAAGTCGGAAACAGATTCCTGGATTTCCTGGAGGACTCTAATGTCCATGATCTCTGTCAAATCAATGGCGCCAATATTCAAATCCGGTCTGGTTAAAGCCCATAGTCTCCTGTCCAGGGCTTCTTCTACTCGCTTTCGCAGTTTTATTTCCTCGCTCAGCTTAACATTGATTTGTTCTAACTGTTTTGTTCGTTCTTTTATTCTCGCTTCAAGTTCGATATTGGAATCCCTGAGTTCCTGTTCAATTCTCTTAGGTTCAGTAATGTCCCGTCCAATGAACTGAAATTCCAACTGTTCATCTTCTGAGGAAGACCTGATGTCTACAGTCCAATTGAAAATTCTTGATTCGCTGGAAGCTGTCAGCAAGGGGCACTCGTAAGAACCTGTATGATCTGCGCAACTATAGGTTTTTAAAAATTCTCTAAAGCCTTCTCTGAAATATTCCGGAATAAAAGAATCAAATTGGAGGCCTGTCAGGTTTTCTCTGGATAAGGAACTATATTTACAGAACGCATTGTTTACAAAAGTGATCACACTGTCTTGGGTAAATCTGACAATAAGATCTGAGCTGGAATCAATTATATTGAGGGCTTCTTCACTCTTTTTCCTTCTAAATTGATCCCGAAGGTATTCATGCCCCAGAACCATTAGTAATGCGCATAGATTGGACATGTCAGGGCTTGCAATTCCGGATATCTCGAGGCCGCAATAACTATCACCCGTATCATCTTCCTGTTGAGTCCATCTACATACGGCTTCAAGTGAGAAGCTTGCCAGATTCAAATTATCCGGAGGGCATATTTTGAGCCTGAGAGGTTCCCGCACGCTGCAACGAATACCCCGAACTCCAAGACCCCGGACAGTCATGTTAATGACTGTTCCACAATTTTCCGGATTTGCTATCACATGAACCGGAACTTCTACAAGGAGAGGTTTGCGATCCAGCACTCTAACCTGCTTCGCAGATTCCACCGTAGGAAAGATAGGGCTTAAATCCAGGTTAAGGGTCTCAAGATCTGAGACCCGGCTCCGGAGCTTTTGTATTTCTTTTTGTAATTCTTCATATTCTGGGGTGCTATCAGACATGTATTACCTTCCATTCAGCGCATTACAAATTCGGGCTGTGATCAACCATTCCAATTACTTACTATTGATGGAGCGTTTCAGGCGCTTGCCTTTTTCCTGATGCTTTATGAACTCCAAAGGGATGTGCCCCGATTTAGTCAGAAAATATCCATTTATTTCTATGCATTAATGACTATATGCATGATGCCGCATGTTTCGCGTCATCATTTTCGGCTAAGCCCTGCTTAAATGAAAATAACGATTTATAGCCAAATGTCATGAAGGCTTTGGCCGGCTCTGCGAGTTATTTTGTTGCGTTGCGATTTGAACCAGATTTGTCCCAAGGATATTTTATTTTTTGATTAATGTGCTAGAATTAGGATATATTGTAAATCAGTTTTTAAACATTGGGGACAGGAAATTCTTTGACAAATTGTTCATCATTTTCAGGCATACAAAATGACTCGTGAAAACCAATCCATCAAGCTGACATCAGCTATGGAAGATTATTTGGAGGCGATATATCACCTGGAGCAGGAAAGGCGAATAGCTCGTGTGCGTGACATAGCCCTTAAACTCAATGTTCGAATGTCATCTGTAAGCGCTGCCCTCAAGACCCTTGGATCAAGAGATCTCATAAAATATGATCCCCATCAGTTCATAACCCTTACGGAAAAAGGGCTGACCAGAGCCAGAGAAATAGTCAGAAACCATGAAATTCTCAAGAGATTCCTGACTAAAGTTTTGCAGATTGAAGAGTCTGTGGCTGAAGATAACGCCTGCAGGATTGAACATCATCTTGATCCGCAAGTTATTGAAAAGCTGATTCGTTTCGTTGAAATGGTCGAACTGTGCCCGGTCGAACATATAAAACGATTTGAAAAATACGCCAAAACTTGCGAAAACTGCGAGCCATGCTTGGAAGAAGCTCGAAAAAAACTTACCAACAGGACTCAGGCTCAAAAAAACGCTATGGAAGCCGGCCTGACCCTTTCCGAAGCAGTCATTGGCGCTCAGTTGTTGGTTCAGTCTGTCGCAGGAACAAAAGACTTTAGAGAGTTGTTAGCCAAAGATGGTCTGGAACAGGGCGCGATTATTATCATCGAGAAACTGAATCCGGATGAAAACCTTATTTCACTCAATATCAATGGCTACCATGTTTCCATACCGCAACTTGATGCCAGAAAAATATTTGTCAAACCTCTCTGACGACTTGGATTTTAAGCATTCATACACAAAAATTAAAGCAAATATTTAATTATTGCGCTGATCAATATCACCAACACTCCCGCAATCAAGAGATACGGTCCCGCTTTTATCTCTTCGTTCATCTGGCTAGGCGTATGCCTATCCGTACATCCACCTCCACAGTTGCTACAATTATGATCAACAGCCATTTTAATTTCTCCCTGATGAATCTAGTAATCATTCATATTACACGCGTTAAACACTGGTATTCAAGTCTCCTACCATATTTGATGCCGATCGGGTCTATTAAGTTCACGTAAAACCGTTCTGATGCAAAATAGTTTTGGGGCTCTTCGGTATTTCCCTGTGTGGCAGTTAAAGTGCGGAATATTTTCAAATGAGCCTTCCAGAATAAATCAGTCAAATTACTTCCGTAACTACAGACAGATGTCTATATAACAGCATTATGATTATTATATTTTAGTAATTTAACTTATCAATAAAACATTATGCATAAGCATTATTACTAGCAATTATCTTGGCTTTATGGTCTGTGTTGTGGTATCATTCTTTCCATCAATTACGATTACCTTGAGTTTTGTTTAGTTTGCTTGCGCTATTCCTCGAGGTAATTAAACGTCCGGTTCTAGTACGATTTTAAATCAATGCCAGAAAAGAAATTGCTAAAAGAGCCTCCTTTCAAGAAATTGCCTGGTATAGAGGTGTGCGCGCCCAGATCATCTGGAGGAGACGCCTCAGGAATCGCATTACTTGCAATATCGGTTTTTCTCTTCTTGTCATTATTGTCGTACGACCCGCGGGACCCATCATTAAATGTCGTCACTACCCGCCCTTCCGTATCAAATCTTTGTGGATTAATTGGATCTTATATAGCCGATGGTCTGGTTCAGATCCTTGGAATCGGTTCATTCCTAGCCCCGATTGCTCTTATTATCGTGTCATTAAGAATTTTTAGCCCTTCAAGAAACAGACTGACATTTTGGGATTATTTTAGCCTTTTTGGTTTGGTCATAGTTGTTTCGGGATTGTTGGACAGATATGGAACTGTCCCGTTACTCAAGTTTCCTGTAGATTTTCCCGGAGGAGCGATAGGCGCTTTTTTTAACGGAGCAATAACCAAGTTTTTCGGGACAGCCGGCGGAATGCTTGTAAGTTTTACCTTGCTACTTCTATACATCCTTCAGTTGACCAAAAGGTCAGTAAGACGATTCATGCAAGCGCTCATATCAGCCGGACAGCTTCCCGCTTGGTTAATGAATATCGGGTGGGCCGGTTTAAAGCAATATGCGTTGAGTTTGAAGTCCCGGATTCAGCTATGGAACTCTTCCAGACTTGAAAATGGGTTTCAAAATGTAAAAACTGGATCAGAGGTTCGGGCCTTCAGCCATCCTTCAAATTTCACGCAATATATTGAGGAACCAGAAGTCGCAAAGCATGCCCCGATCGATGGGCCGGAAATTGGCGGTCTTTCTTGGGAGAGACTTTCCTGCCTGCCTGTTGATGACCTGCCTCAGGCAAGTATTCCTGAATACAATGCGCCTGAAAGTAGCGCGACAAAATCGCGAGTCACAAAACAAGCTGAATTGGCTCAACAAAACAAACCTGCCAAGGTTTTCAGATGGAAATCCATAGAGATAGACAATGACCTGTCGGAAGCGGATGATGATTCTGGAGTGGAAGATGATTTGAGGCCAACTCCTGCAATGGCTGTGACTGAGTCTGTTTCCCAAAAGGCGGCCACCATTGAGGCCGATGATCTGACTGAGCATGAAACTGTCCCCATACGCCCGATAAAGGTTACCAAGAGGGCAGATGAAAAACCCCTGAATCAAAATGTGGGACAAATAAAACTTGATGACACCGACTATCAGTTACCGGGCCTGGATTTGCTGGATAATCCCCCTGAGTCCATGCGCATGGTGGACGAGAAAATTCTTGAAATTAACGCTCGGGTGCTCGAGCAGAAGCTTGCCGACCTAGGAATCAAGGGGGAAGTTGTTGAGATTCATCCCGGGCCGGTCATTACGATGTATGAACTGAACCTGGCCTCTGGAATTCCACTTAGAAGAGTTCTAAACACCTCCGACGATTTGGCGATGGCCCTCAAGTCAGGGTCTACCAGAGTTGTGGCTCCAATTCCCGGCAAGGATACCGTTGGGATAGAGGTGCCCAATCTTAATCGTGAAATCGTTTATTTTAAGGAGATCATCGAATCCAGCGCTTTCATCTCGTCTAATAGTCCTTTGAAAATGGCTTTGGGAAAGGAAATAGATGGGGAACCTTTTGTTTCGAGCCTGGCTCGAATGCCTCACCTGCTAATAGCAGGCGCTACAGGAACCGGTAAATCGGTCGGGTTAAATTGTTTGATTTGTTCGTGGCTCATGTCCTGCAGCCCTGACGATGTTAAATTTCTGATGGTTGACCCCAAGAAGCTCGAATTATCGTATTATCAAGACATCCCTCATCTCATTCATCCAGTTGTGACTGAGGCGGAGAAGGTTCCCAAGGTTTTAAGCTGGGCAATAAGGGAAATGGAACGCCGATACGATCTTTTGAGCAAGGCAGGCGCTAAAAATATCGAGGGCTACAACCAGAAGATCAAATCGGAAAATCATTTGATCGAGCCTGATGCCGAACTCCCGAACAAGTTGCCTTACATTATTATTATAATTGATGAGCTTGCGGAATTGATGATGGTAGCGGCCAAGGACATTGAGATTTCAATAGCCAGATTGGCCCAGATGGCCAGAGCGGCGGGGATTCATTTGATTCTGGCCACTCAAAGACCTTCGGTAGATGTCATCACAGGAGTCATCAAAGCTAATTTTCCCGCCAGAATATCCTATCAGGTATCAGCCAAACCGGATTCTCGAACAATTCTGGATACGGTGGGAGCGGAGAACCTCCTTGGAATGGGGGATATGCTTTTTCTGCCGCCAGGAACCTCAAAAATGAGAAGGCTTCACGGCGCCTTTGTGTCCGAAAATGAAATCCGAAAAATTGCTGATTTTGCCAAGTCGCAAAGATCACCGGTATACTTGAGCGAGATTACCTCTCATGTGTTGGATGCGGATTCGGGCTCAAGCGCTTCCGATTCTATTGATGATGAAAAATATGACGAAGCCGTAGCCCTTGTTACCAGGCTTGGTCACGCCTCTATTTCTCTGATTCAAAGGCACATGCGAATAGGCTACAATCGGGCTGCGCGTATAATCGAGACCATGGAGGGCGAAGGTATAATAGGCCCGTCTGATGGCACTAGCCGCCCACGTGAGGTTTTGGCAAGGTCGCTTGATTTCATTCCTGATGGCAGGCTAGGCGCGTGAACAAAGTTTCGCAGGCCCTAATGGCTATAAAAAACTTCAACAATGACACTACATCCCCAAAAGAGAATCCATGAAGGATTTAGGCCAATTCATGCTCATTGCGTCAGCGATTTTTTCTGAATTTGCCTGATCATCATCCTCCAGAAATGGCAACACGACTATAGGGATTCCATGAACAATTCTCGCAAGGTCTCCAGGGGTGTATTCTTCTTCCGGGCCCGACATTTTCTGAGAAGAGCATAAAGCAAGACCTTTGACTGGAATTTGTCGATTTTGGAGAGCCTCGATGCTTAAAATGCTGTGATTAATGGTCCCAAGGGCTAAACGACCAACCAACAGGGTGGGGAACTTGAGATCGTTGATAATATCGATCATCAGTTTTTTATCTTCCACCGGTGTCATTAAACCACCAGCTCCTTCCACTATAACCAGATCAGCATCTTCTGAAACAGTCAATATGTGTTCAACAATATCTGCTACACTTAAACTGCTGTCTTCCATGGCGGCGGCCCGAAAAGGGGCCGCAGGCATCGTAAATCTGTAAGGAGCGCATTCATCCAGGGACAAAACCTTGTCACCAGCCTCCCATAAAATTCTTCCATCCACCGGTTCCAGTAAACCATTTTTCACTGGACAGCCTGTTTCTACAGGTTTTATGCCAACGCAATTGATCCCTAACCTGCGGGCATATCTTGTCAATCCTGAGGAAACTATCGTTTTCCCCACCCCTGTATCGGTTCCGGATATAAATAATCCTGTCATTTTAATTTTCGCCACAAATTTCAGTAATTGATTTGGCAGTCCTGGATACCAGAAACTCCAGTTCATTTTCTGTAACACAAAGAGGAGGCATCATGACTACCACATCGCCCAGAGGCCTCAAAATGACTCCATGTTTTCTTATGTTTTGTGTAACCTGTGCGCCCATTCGCATTTCTACCGGATAAGCCTCACGTTTTGATGGCGTTTCGGCAAGTTCTATTCCAACCATGAAACCACATTGCCTTATATCAGCCACATGCGCAAGTGTCGCGATTCGTTTTTCAAGCAATTCTGAGAGAATTCCTATCTTGGGTTGAAGTTTTTCAATCACCCGATTTTCTTCAAAAATGTCGATACATGCGTTGGCAGCGGCACAGGCGAGGGCATTTCCCGTATAACTGTGACCATGGAAAAAGGTCCTGTAATCAGTAAAAGGCCCCAGGAACGCTTCAAAGATTCGATCTGTTACCAGAGTGGCGGCTAATGGTAAATATCCTCCGGTCAGTCCTTTGGCCAGACACAAGATGTCAGGGGACACCGGTTCTTTCTGACTTGCAAACATAGCCCCGGTTCTCCCAAATCCCGTGGCCACCTCGTCACAAACCAGCAATATGTCGTGGTCCCTGCATATTTGCTCCAGCGCTTTAAGGAAACCAGGGGGATGAACTATCATACCGGCAGCGCCCTGTACCAACGGTTCGACAATTAGAGCCGCTATTTCATCAGACCTTTCGTCTGCCAATCTTCTAAAATTTTCCACACATTTATTTTTTAATTCGTCAGGTTCCAGTTCGGGGCTCTGATAGGGAAAAGGGGTAGGGATGGCAAAAGTCTTAAAAAGTAACGGATTAAATATACTATGAAAAATATCTATACCACCCAAACTGACCGATCCGATTGTGTCACCGTGATAAGCCTGATCCAACCCGACGAAAATCTTTTTCTGCGGGCGACCCCGGTTTTTCCAATACTGGAAGGCAATTTTTAACGCTACTTCCACTGCCGTGGAACCCGAATCCGAATAAAAAACCTTTGTAAGTCCCGCGGGGGTTATCTGAACCAGCTTTTCGGCAAGTTCTATTGAAGGAACACCGGCAAGCCCCAGTAATGTGGAATGAGCAATCTTGTCGATCTGCAATTTTATTGCTTCGTTTATTCTGTTGTGATTATGTCCATGGACATTTACCCACAGCGATGAAACACCATCGAGATACCTTCTGCCATTGGTATCTATTAACCAAGACCCTTGGCCCTGTTCTATGACCAGAGTTTCAGATCTTAACCAGTCTTCCATTTGAGTAAATGGGTGCCAAATATATTTTTTGTCCAGCGATTCCCAATCCTGCATACGATGGATCCTTGCCTGCAACCGGGGTCTAACTTGCTTCCGGCTGGTCGATGAAAGTTGACTGATCCAATCTATATTCACCTGTAAAATAGGATAGCGCTCCCAAACCTATACTGACCGTCAGGCTAAACAGATGGTAGACAGTAGCAAAAGACACAGCCACAACGGCCTGTATTCCATAGAGAGCGAGGGCGTAACGCCCTGCCGCATGGAAAGTTCCAATGAAGCCTGGCGCAGACGGTATGGCCACCGCCAACGCAATGAACACCTGTATGGTCACCGCTACAAGAAAAGAAGCTTCTATGCCGAAAGCGAGAAGAAAAACATAAGTGGTGGCAGAAAAAAGGCCCCACAACGCAATGGAATACAGGAAGATCATTAGGGCGCGTTTCAGGTTGGCCATCACCTCTATTCCCTCTATGAGCTTGTGAAATATTGCTTCGAGGGGAGCTGCCATCCTGGCAGGAAAAATCTTGAGAACTTTTTCTATCAGGCTTTGGACTAGAGTCTTTTTTGCCAGGATTAACAAAACCATAACATAACCAAGGATCAAAGCTGCCAGAAGGATCTGCCCGAAAACAGAGTATTGCTTTGACACTTCGGGTGTTTTCCACAAAACCGCCCCTAGCAGAATTAACAATCCAGTCATGTCAAAGAACCTTTCAACAAGCACAGCGCCAAAAACACTTGAAAAAGAAACACCTCGCTGATGAAGCAGATATGGCCTCACCAATTCCCCCAGTCTTGCAGGCATGATGACATTGGCGGCAGCCCAAATGTTAAGTAAATCCCATAGAAGTTTCGTCGATAACGTACAAAAAGGACTTAGAATAAGCCCAAAGCGCAAAGCGCGAATGAATTGACATCCAACAGCGAAGATAAATCCCGGTATAAGGTAGATAGGCCTAATCTGACTTAATCCCTCGACAAAATCTTTCCATGATATGTCCCTAAATGTTAGCCATAAGAAGAACACACCCAGAACCATTCCGACAAGGATGAGTAAATTTCGCCGGTTGTTATTTTTACTTGCCATCGGGGCGTCCCAATGTTTCCAAAAAATATGAAATTGTAGAATCCAGACCTTCTTCAAGCGCTATTGTCGGTTTCCAGTTCAGAGTCTTTTTTGCCAATGTTATGTCAGGCTTTCTTCGGGTGGGGTCGTCTTTGGGTAAAGGATTGTATGAAATTTTGGACTTCGATTCCGGCATCATTTCCAGTATCGTTTCCGCAAGCTCCTTTATTGTTACCTCATGAGGATTCCCAAGATTCATGGGACCACTCTGATCACTGTTCATTAGCTTTATGAGCCCATCGACCAGATCAGAAATAAAACAGAAAGATCTGGTTTGAGATCCATCGCCATAAATTGTAATTTCGTGACCCCTGAAAGCCTGACAGATGAAGTTACTGACAACCCTGCCGTCATTAGGAAGCATCCTGGGACCATAAGTGTTAAAAATTCTGGCTATGCCGACATCGACACCATTGTAGTCCCTGTAACCGACTGTAAGGGTTTCAGCGGCTCTCTTGCCTTCATCATAACAAGCCCGAGGCCCCACCGGATTCACATTCCCATGGTAAGATTCAGGTTGCGGGTGAATCTCGGGATCTCCATAAACTTCTGATGTTGAAGCTAGCAAGAAACGTGCTTTGAGACGTTTGGCCAGACCAAGCATGTTTAATGTTCCAAGCACAGAAGTCTTAAGCGTTTTTATTGGATTGCTCTGATAATGTATTGGCGACGCTGGACATGCCAGATGGTATATTTCATCAGCTTCTATCAGCACGGGACTGACCACGTCGTGCCTTATAAATTCGAAGTTGGGGTTATCCATTAGCGGCAATATATTGCGTTTTGTTCCGGTGAAAAGGTTGTCCATACAGATTACGGAAACGCCTGACGCCAGTAAAATCCTGCAAAGATGACTACCTATAAAACCTGCTCCGCCAGTAACCAATACTGTTTTCATTTACAAGGCTCCAAGAAACTATTCTAGATTTTTTAGTATCCACAAGCTCACAGTCTATGTCAATCTTTAAGCCTGTAATTGAGTCCTGCGAGTATGTTGCCGGGGACGTCAAATAATTGAAACGCGCTTGCCGCTTACCTGCATGTTGAGGCTACGTAGCGAAGGTCCAATCGTGAATAATATTATCATATTGAAATTACCCATTATAATCACCTTTTAGACATGAGTGTGGTTTGATATTTTTCAAAATTGTCAACGTTAAATCAAAATGAATTTTTTTTGTGCATATTATTCCCGAAAAATCAGCTTCACTAATGAAATCGGTTCCTTTATAATCTTTTGAATCACGCAGGAGCCTTGGGCTTGAACAAAAACTTACTGAAACATTCTTTGTCTGAGACTTTGGACGGTGAGGATTGCAAAAACCTCAATAATTCATTAGGCGCATCTTCAATGACCAGCCCGAGGACTGAAACAGATTCTTTTTTGCCAGTAATTCTACTTATGCTGGCTTATTCCCTGGTTGTAACCATCACTTCCGGAGATATAGGGTTTGAGGGGGATGATTGGTGGATTTTTAGCTGGCCATACTGGAACAGCTTTCCGCAGTCACTGTTTATCTACGCGAGAGAATCTCTCCGGCCATTGGAAGGAGTTTACTGGATAACTCTTTTCGAGATTTTTGGATTCAACAAGGTAGTCTTTCACTTCTTTTCGCTGTCGCTGCTTGTGTGCGCCAGCGCGCTGATGGGGGCATGCCTTTTAAGAGCTTTTCCAAGCAAGAGGCTTTTCGCAATATCAGCGATGTTCATGGCTTTTTTCATTCCTACGGTTTCCTGTTTAACTTTTGTAGTAACTACCGACAACAGCAGATTGAGCATGGCTCTGTTTTGGGGGGCCGTGCTGGCTTTTCAGCGTTGGGTGGAACGAGGAACCAGGTGGAGCGATTTGCCGGCCCCAACCTTTCTTTATATCTGCGCCTTCCTGACTTATGAAGCGCCAAGTCTCTTGATATTTTCAATTCCGTTCTTTGTTCTTCCCATTTATTTGAGATTATCTGAACGTATAAGCGCATTGAATTTTGGGTTGAGACTGTTCATAGCTGTCGCAACGGGTTTTTGTGGAGCTTTGTTCATCAGATTTCTACTCTTAAGTGGTGGAGCTGTTACACACAAGCATTTTCTACCGCCTATAGAACTTGTGTGGTCCTATTTTGCGCTTCTTCCTTTTTACCTTATTGAGCCTTTCATATCTTTGGAACTCGATTGGCGAGCTCTGTGTGTAGGCCTGCCAATGGTTGGAGCGCTGGCTTTTATTCTATTTTTGTGGGAACGCTCTGAGTCGGTAAAATCCTCTAGAACTTCTTTTTCGGATCTGGAGAACAACAGGCTATACGTGTTGTTGCTCGCGCTGGTTGTTGTCGTGCTGGGGATGGCGCCATATCAGCTAGCCGGGTATGGGGCTGTAACTCCAAGAATCGTGGAGACTGTTTTATCCAAGTACGGATTCTTGCCTGACGGCAATACAGCTTGGTTCAATTTTAACTGGTCCAGTAGGGTATATTCTTCAGCCTCTTTCGGATTGGCCATTCTGTTTGGTTTATGCATTGGTTTCTGGAAGAATCCAAAAGCCCGGAATTGGGCCAAGACCGCCACCGTTATTATTATTGGGTTTCTTGTATTTTTTCACGCCAGTCTTATTACAGACTGGAAAGAAGCGGCGCAAAAGAGAAACTCCATTTGTGAAAGTCTGGTTTCAGAAGCGCCGGACGTGTTGCCCAATACCAATCTTTTGCTTGTGAACCTGGAATATTATCATAAGAGAGCCGCTGTTTTCAGAGGTTGGGGGGGGCTCAAGGAACTTGTTCGTATGCTTTATGATTCACGCGAGCTAGGCGCCTTTTATGTTCATCCTTACGCGTGGAACTGGCCCAACAAGATTTGTCAACAGGGCATTGCCAGGAGGGATGGCTTTTGTACAAGGGGTGTCAGGCTTGACAATCCTCTTCCTCTTGAAAGCCTCGTGATCTTGAACCGTTTTGGAGACAAAATGCAGCTAGTTGAAAAATTGTCCTGTTTCGACAGCATAGCTCCAACGGGAATATCCTGGAACGAAATAACTACCATACAGTCCAATCCCGACAGAATCGTCGGATGGTCCGAAACAGTCCTGACCCCGCAGAGACTTGTTAAAAACGCCTGGTCGTCCGGTTTGATAACTACTTTAAATTTATCACAAATAAAACTTGGGTACCGCATCCTCAATAAATGGACTTACACCGTCTTGTCCAGAGATCGAGGCATTAGTAGGGCTCTAAAATAATTTTTCCGGTCTTTCGCCGGAACTCTCTTTCCAATATTGACGTTCCTCTCATTTTCCGGAAATCAATTCCTGATTGGTTTCAATAGCGTCTATCCCCTCCCAGTTTGCCAGCGCCTTGTTATCTTTTTTTGACAGACTTTTAACAACCTCTAGTTCATCTCCTTTTCTTTCCATTAACACAAGGCTGTCAAGAGGAGAAGGCCCGTATAAAGCGCTTCCTCTGGCGCTAATTCCTCGAGGTGTTATTAGGGCTGATTTTTCCTTGTAGTCGGTCTGATCCTTTTCAGGAGGGTACAAAAAGTATGCGTGTAATTGTCTGTTGTCATAAATTATCTTTATCCAGTCGTTAATACCATCTACACCCTGGAATACTACCGCCTTGCTGGATATATACCATTGCAAATCCAGAAAGAAAAAGTTTGCCGGCCCATTAATTACCGGGATTTTGGAAAGAAGGCTTCTAGTTATGTTTTCCCGATGTATTGCCGCTTGAATCCAGTCAGTTCTGAGCGATATTTGTGACAGGGCATTAAAAAAGACAAAAATTAATAAAAACCCCCTGATTATTTTCCCAAAGACCGGAGTTCCTCTCCAAAAAACCTGCGGAAGGCAGATTATAGCGGCCGCGCCGAAACCTGCGGATGAAAAAATTCTGCTTTGACTTGTGAATCCCAACTCTGGACTGTAGCCTGCCAAAAGATAAGGGGCCATACCCAATCCCAGAATAGAAAATGACAGCAAGGCCATCAGGATGAGATCATGTTTAGTCGAAGACTTTGTGGAGTCGGGCCCTGTAATAGCCCCATACCTGATAAACCTGTATGAAACCAGGTATGCCATGAACGTGAACAGGCATGCCCATGCCATATTTCCGGCATTGATCCCCACATTCGTCAACGGATACGATAAGTATTCAAGTAACATCCTGATATAGGAAAAGCCCAGTTCCATCGGTGGAGTAACGGTTCTGTGACCGACTGCGCCGCCTTCGAATATCACAAATCGAATCACCAGAAAAACCAAAAAACTCAATAATATTGAGGAACACAGTTTAATTAGAAATTTTCGGGTAGATTCATCACCGCCGCTCAATTTGAAGACTGGCAATGTAAGAAATGGAACTGAAAAAATTAAAAGCGCACAATTTTCATAGGTTAGTGTGGCGAGACAATAAAATAGGCATGCAAGAAGAAGTCGCGATATATTTGCTGAATTTCTAGCCCAGTTTTGAAAAAATAAAACCGACACCCAGAAAAAAAGACACGATATCCTCGAATTGTCGGTATGCATCATAAAAACAAGGTTAGCCAGTGGAGTTATTACAAACGCAAGCATACCGCTACTGATTGCCCAATCTTTATGATCCGGAAAAGCCGTATAAAGAGACTTGGTCATCAATACGCATGAAATGGCCAGCAATAATAACGACCCGGCAAGAAAAGCCGGTTCACGCAATCCAAACATCTCATACATCGAAATCCAGTAAAGTCCCTCTATTGGCCTTTTCGACTCCTTTGCGTATATCAGTAAAGATTCAGGATAGCTGTTCCAATACGGTATTCCAAAAATCCACCAGTCGTCTCCCTGAAACCCAAGGTCCCCGACCAGATAAAGAAATATTGGTATGGAAATGCCAAAACACGCTAATATCGGGATCGACGGGAAACGGTTCAGCTTGTGGCGCCTTTCAACTGAAATCAGGTTTTCAAACATGTTACCTGGCCGCAATAAGCCTCAAAGAAACTTCTTCTGACTTTTTTTCATGATAGCAATTCTGAGGTTTCAAGTCTATTCAGTATGAAAACGCTCCAAGGCGACCAACGTAATCTATCACGGGAAAACAAACGGTCTCGCTGGAAAAATGACACCTGAAAATGACCAAAACTCTCTTATGGATATTATAGATCCGGATATTATAGAAATACCGATCAATGGAATAATAGATCTGCATACTTTTAATCCCAGGGAACTGAATGACCTGCTGAATGATTACTTCAAAGCCTGCATTGAAAAATCCATCTTCGACATTCGAATAATTCATGGCAAAGGCAAGGGTGTCATGCAAAAAAGAGTGTGGGCCTTATTAAAAAAAAATCCGCTTGTAGAGAGTTTTCAGTTTGCGCCGCTGGAAGCGGGATCTTGGGGGGCCACAATAGCGCGTCTTAAAAACCGGTCATGAATCAGGATCGTAAATTCATGCTCTTATGTTTTTCCTGTCACACACGCCAATTTTATTTTCTTCAAGCCATTAAAATTATAGGACTATCTCAGCGCATCTAAAACTTTATAAAAGTAATGGGAAACTTTCTCTATTCTTTGGTCTTCTGATAGTATTGACAAAAACTTGTGTGGAGGTTAAAAATTAGTTCGAGGCGACTAACTTAGGTAGCCTCAACACGCTCTGTTTAATCAGGCTTTGACTGAGGTATTTGCACGGAGTTAATTATGAGCCCCAGAACCTCTAAAAAAAGATGTTATTGCTGTCCTTCGCTGCACCAGAGAAAATGCCTTGCCACAAACACTGTGAAATTATCGAGTTATAAACCGGGTCAAAAAGGTAAAATTGTCCAGATTTGCGGAGATTCTGACTTTAGATTACGCATGATGGAAATGGGTTTTGTTAATGGCGCTGATATTGAAGTCGTCAAATACGCTCCCCTGAATGATCCTATGGAATTCATCATAAAGGGTTATCATGTGACACTTAGAAAAGAACAAGCGGCTGATATCTTGATGAATGAACCTGAGAAAGCGGCCTGAGGCGGACATGGGAGACAAACTGGTCTTAGCGCTCGCTGGAAATCCTAACGCTGGAAAGACTACGATATTCAACGCCTTGACAGGGGCTCGTCAGCATGTTGGAAACTGGCCCGGCGTGACGGTAGAAAAAAAGGAAGGTTCACTTAAGCACAAAGGGCGTTCTGTCCATGTTGTTGACCTCCCGGGAACCTATTCTTTAACCGCTTTTTCACTTGAAGAAATAATAGCCCGGAATTTCATAGTGGATGAAGGTCCGGATATTGTAATCAATGTTGTTGACGCTTCGAATCTTGAGCGAAATCTATATCTGACCGTCCAGTTGCTTGAAATGGGCTGCAAGCTGGTGATAGCGCTCAACATGATAGATGTGGCATCCTCCAAAGGAATTGACATCAATATCCAAGAACTTGCCGAACTATTCGGGGCGCCGGTAATAGCTACAAATGGCAAACGTGGAGTAGGCCTTGAAGACCTTCTGGATACGACCCTATCCGAAGCTGCTAACCCCGACTCCCAGAAGGATTTGTTATCCTTAAATTATGGTATTGAGATAGAAGAAGAGCTTGAAAAGGTTGAACTTGAACTCCAAAAAGCCGGCTTTCACGATACATTCCTTTCAAACAGGTGGCTTTCTATAAAGCTTCTGGAAGCTGACGCGGAAATATCCAAGAAAATTCATTCTCATCCTGATCATTCCAGAATTTTCGATCAGGTAGATAAAAGTCGCAAGCACCTAAGCGGCATTTTTGGAGACAGCCCTGAAATTTTGCTGGCTGATGCGCGATACGGTTTTATTTCGGGAGCTGTAAAGGTTTCTGTAAAGGTTGAGCGTAAGGATCGAGTAGATATAAGCCAGCAGATCGACAGGGCGCTTACGGATAGATTTCTGGGTCCTATCATACTTCTGGCAGTTTTATATTCTGTATACATGGTTACCTTTCAGGGTAGCGAGCCTTTGGTAAAGTATTTTGAATTATTTTTCAAATGGCTCAGCGGGGTTGTTTCAGAGCTTCTCCCGGAAGGTTTGCTCAAATCGCTCATTGTGAGTGGAATAATTGATGGGGTTGGAGGCGTTTTAGGTTTTACTCCTTTGATCGCTTTTATGTTCCTGACTATAGCCATACTGGAAGATACCGGATACATGGCCAGAATAGCATTCATGCTGGATCGTGTGTTGAAGGGGTTTGGATTACATGGCGCATCGATGCTGGCATTGATGGTCTCTGGTGGAATAGCCGGTGGATGTGCCGTGCCTGGAATAATGGCCACCAGGACCATGAAAGAACCCAAAGAGCGTCTTGTCACGATACTGGTGGCCCCCCTTATGAACTGCGGCGCCAAGCTGCCAGTTTACGCCCTGCTGATAGGCGCTTTTTTTTCTGGCTCAAAAGCCAGCATAATGTTTTTATTGACCATAATTTCCTGGGGCTTGGCTCTTCTGGCAGGCAAAATTATTCGATCCACAGTTCTAAAAGGACCGTCCGCTCCGTTTGTCCTGGAGCTCCCTCCGTATAGAATACCTACATTCAAGGGTTTAATCATTCACACTTGGGAGAGGACCTGGATGTATGTCCGAAAAGCCGGGACTTCAATATTGGCGGTTTCTATAGTGATTTGGGCTATGATGACGTTTCCGGACATGCCGGAGGAAAGACAAAAATATTTTGACGATCAATTGTCCCGGGCTACTGACATTTTTTTGAAAGAGCCCGGAGTTGGCGATTATTTCGCCTCATATCAGGATATAGAAGCTTTTGAAGATTATCAGAAAC
Organism: uncultured Desulfomonile sp.; assembly: GCA_903896745.1. GTDB lineage: Bacteria > Desulfobacterota > Desulfomonilia > Desulfomonilales > Desulfomonilaceae > CAITZA01. The sequence goes on from CAITZA010000221.1 coordinate 49,380, forward strand.
ACTTTGAAGGAAAAAAGAGAAAGGAACTTGAAAAAAGTAACCCTCGTTTCGCCTCGCTAGCGATCGCTATGGAAGGAACAAGCTCGACGGTAAGGTCCAAAGCTGAGGTGGAGGCGGCTACTCTTTCCACTGCGCAGAATTATCTGAATTTCAAAAAATCCAGGTTAATGCTGGAAAGTGAAAAACAGCGTGAAAAGCTTCGACACACTGTTGGCGGAAGGTTTGGCACGGCTCTGGAATATGTAACCAAGCCACTGGGGTTTGACTGGCGAACCAATGTGGCTTTGGTGGGAGGATTTGCGGCGAAGGAAGTGGTAGTTTCAACTTTGGGAACTGCTTATAGCCTCGGAGAGATAGATCCTGAGCAGGCTGGGGACTTGTCCGAGCAACTTAGGAATGAACCGGGCTGGAATCCTTTGATGGCTTTCACACTCATAATGTTCGTGATGCTTTACGCTCCATGTTTCGTCACATTGGTTGTCATCAGAAGAGAAACGGGAAAATGGCGCTGGACATTCTTCGCCATGATTTACACGACTACATTGGCTTACTGCGTAGCTTTTATTGTAAGATCAGTCGGTTTATTTTTAGGCTTAGGGGTATAAGGACTTTATTTTGAGTCAGGAATTAACCATGGAAAATATTATCGTAACTGTCATTGTAATTCTGGCTGCCGGATTCTTGATACGAAAATACTGGAACAGCTATAGTAATGCAAAAAACAAGGGTTCCGGATGCGATTCGTGCGATTGCAGGAAATGTGGCCTTACTGAAGATAATTGTTCATCTCACAAATTTTAATTGGGAAGTCTACCTTTTTATTTATTTTTTTCAGGGATTGATGTTATACAGCGACCAATATGAAAACTTTTTCAGGTTTAAGTAGTCAGAACGTCTGACACAAAATTAATTGGAGGTAACTTTGAAAATCAGATTCTGGTCGCTACCTTTGGTTTTAGTTTTAATCCTTGGTGGTCATGTTTTGGCAGCGGACGCACAAATAGAAAAAGAAATTCAGGATACCCTTAAGAATTACTCTGAGGCGTATGAAAAAAGAGATATAAAGGCGATAATGAGTTTTTTTTCTACCGACCCCGGTGTGATCCTGATTGATGGAATTTCCGAGTTTCCCGTCGTAGGCCAGGAGCAGATAAAGACAACATTTGAGCGTGATTTCTCTCAGATACAGGCATCACGAATCGAATTTACAAAAACTTTTGTCAATGGCAAAGGTGAAACAGCGTGGTTCACCACTTCGCTAATAGGGCACATCAAGGTTGAGAACCAGGAAAGTCCTATTCCCGCTCTATGGAGCGGCGTGATGCAAAAAATTGGTGGCAAATGGATAATTGTTCAATCACACTTTTCATACGTCCCGATTGTAGAATTTGAAGAAGGACCTCCTCCAGCTCCTGAAGCTCCTTCCCAGAAAAAATAATAATTTTTTATGTCCGGATGAGCTCGAAATCCATTAGTCAAGGGACCGAGCTCATTCATCCTCATCAGTCTTCAAAACCGCAAGAAATGCAGACTGTGGTATTACGACATTCCCCACCTGTTTCATGCGTTTCTTGCCTTCTTTTTGTTTTTCAAGTAGTTTTTTCTTACGCGTTATGTCTCCACCATAACATTTGGCGGTAACATCTTTCCTCAATGCGCTGACCGTTTCCCTAGCTATTATTTTCCCGCCAATAGCTCCCTGAATGGCAATTTTGAACAACTGCCGAGGTATTTCGTCCTTCAGTTTTTCACATGATTTTCTGGCTCTCTGGAAAGCTCTGTCCTTATGAACAAGCATTGACAATGCGTCTACTTTCTCACTTGATACCAATATATCCACTTTTACCAGATCGGTTGGCCTGTACTCCAGGAATTCATAGTCAAAGGAAGCATAACCTCTCGAAATTGATTTAAGTTTGTCATAGAAATCAAAGAGCACTTCCGAAAGGGGTAGTTCAAAAACAAGTTCTACACGCCCCGTATCCAGATAAGCCATGTCCCTCTGAACACCCCTGCGATCAATGCATAAGGAAATGACTGATCCGAGGTACTGGTCCGGTAATATTATTGAGGCTTTTATAAATGGCTCTTTGGTTTTATCAATGGAAACGGGATCGGGATACTTGGCTGGATTGTCTATCATAATTTCGGAGCCGTCTTTTAGAGTCAGCAAGTATTGGACGGACGGGGCCGTCAGGATGAGAGACAACCCAAATTCCCGCTCCAGTCTCTCCTGAACCACTTCCAAGTGCAAAAGTCCCAGGAAGCCACACCTGAAACCATGTCCCAAAGCTGTGGAATGATCCTTGTCAAATGTCAGTGAAGCGTCATTGAGTTTTAATTTTTCCAAAGCTTCGGCAAGTTCCTGATAGTCATCAGACGAGATCGGATAAAAGGAGGAAAACACAACCGGCTTAACTAGTTGGAATCCTTTCAGAGCAGTTTCACACGGATTTTCGTCAAGGGTTACTGTATCACCTATTCGCGTATCACTTACAGTTTTTATCCCGGCTATTATGTAACCCACCTCACCGGCAAGAAGTTTCTTTACAGGTTTTCTCTCTATGAGAAAGACGCCTGTCTCTTCAACCCGGTAAACAGCTCCCGTTGACCATAACCTTATATTGTCTCCCTGTTTCAATTGTCCGTCAAAAACCCTGATGTGTACTATGGTTCCTCGATAAGGATCCCAGTGAGAATCAAAAATAAGCGCCTTCAATGGCATGTCCTGGTCGCCTTTGGGGGGAGGCGTCAACTCTACTACGGCTTCGAGGACTTCTTCTATTCCTGTTCCCTCTTTCGCCGAGACAAGAATGGCGGTTTCAGGGTCCAAACCCAAATCTTTGTCTATTTGATGTTTGACCCTATCAATGTCTGCAGCGGGAAGATCTATTTTGTTAATTATTGGTATTATTTCCAGATCCTGTTCGACAGCCATGTAAAAATTTGCCAGGGTCTGAGCCTGAATGCCCTGACATGCGTCGATAACAAGCAAAGCTCCTTCACATGAAACCAATGCCCTGGATACTTCGTATGAAAAATCGGCGTGACCCGGAGTATCAATCAGATTCAGGGTATATAATTTGCCATTTTTAGCCTTATAAGGGAGAGCTACTGTCTGGCTCTTGATGGTGATTCCGCGCTCTCTTTCAATATCCATGGTGTCAAGCATCTGATCGTGAAATTCATGATCTCCAACCACACCTGTTATCTGCAGAAGCCGGTCCGCGAGTGTCGATTTGCCGTGATCAATGTGCGCTATTATGCAAAAATTCCTGAGATGATCCATAAAAGGTCTCCGTTGAGGCCGTTAGTAACAAGATAATGATTGACCATTCATGACTGCCGGCGCCAACGGTCCGTTTTTGGTAAGCGCCGGGAATTCCTGATCGATTATTTTGCCAAATGTTACTTGGGCAATGATTTTTGATCCAATTTATAGATGAGCCCTCTTGGAGTCAACATGACTATGTCGTCTCCTTTTCTAACCGGTCCTATGGCATCTGGTTCCGGAGGATCAAATGATGAATATGAGGCGGACAGCAAGTCTCTTCCGGAGACTAGTTTTTTGAGTGAAGCCACATATAATATGGAATTGAGGGGAGATTTATTAAGTTCTACTACTGTGTCACCGGCGACTTCCAGACCTGAGGGGAAACCACCGTTAATATAGTATGTTATTAGTCCACCTAAAATATATCCTTTCCTTATGGCCAGTTCAGGATCAATAATGTATGTTTTCCTGGTATATAAATAATTGGCGGCAAGCCACACCGTCCTGCCTTCCCATTTTGCGGTATTCATCGCTGTAACTCTCAGGTATCCGAGAGGCAAAGTCAATGTAGTGACCGCTTTTCTTGTTCTAAATGATTCCTCGATATCCAACCCCATCAACAATCTTGTAGAATTATCCGCTACAAGTAAAACGTTATCGTATACAGGCAACGTCCTGAAACACGGCTGTATGTATGCGGGCGCCTCAAATGATTCCGGAATTTGGCCGTTTTTAATGGGGTCAATCCTGCGCACCTCTATTTTTTCGTTTTCGCGCCTTAACAGCAACAGAAACTTGTCGGACGCTGCCCCAAAGCCCAATATTTCAACAGGTTCATCGGGATCTATTATTTGAGCCTGCCTTTCCCAGCTTAACACGGCATCAGGCCTCGAGAGAATAGCCCTGATCGGAATCCAGTTACCCCAAACCAAAATAAGAGCTAAAACCATAATAGGAACCAGAACATTTACTGCGTAGTTCAATTTGCTCGAATACACATCCTCTTCGGAAAAACGAACCACCGTATCGAATTTCTTGCGTATCCCACCTTTTAGTCTGACATATCCCACTATTACTTCGATAGCCATTATCACCGAGAAAAAAGCCATTAACTCGTAAAAGTAATTGTGATTGGTAAAAGCCCAGACTCCATAAATTATGTACAGAAAATATTTGCTGGTAATGGTGATACGGGCTTTTAGGCCCATAACATTTATGATTACTCCAAAGACAACCACTATCAGATATAATGTCACGTATAGGGCGCCAACCAGCGGTTCAACGAGGTGATGAAAAATGGCGAGCATTGCCACCACCACCATTCCAAACTGATCACATACCAGGTCTGTAAATGCTCCCGACTGGGAGGCTTTCCCCGTATTTCTGGCATAAGCCCCATCCAGACCATCACAGACTATGTGGCAAAGCAAGAAAATTGCGGCCAGCCACGGCTTGCGCACAAAATAAAGTATTACCCCTGCCAATAAAGAGATACCGACGTAGGAAATCGTGTCCGGAACTAGCCCCAGTTTAAGCGCCGGCGGGAAGATAGCGGAGGTTAGTCTGGTCCTTTTTTCGGCAAACCAGAGCTGAAGTTTCTTTTCCCTCCCGAAATAGTTAAGAAATTCGCGTGAGTTATGGGCTTTGGTCAATCCTTCGTTTTGATCCGGTTTTTCTGGCATGCGTATAGTGACTCATTTCGGCTTCTAAATTCAACAGAGATTCTTTTTATAAGGTCTGTGTAAAATCGATTATCGGGATATCTCAGGCTAAAACTGTAAATGCGCTTTTATTAGCTCCGCGTTTTCCTTCACTGACTCCATGGTTCCGGGTTTAGGTTCCCACGCGCTTATAGTCAAGCCGTCTCCAAACCATCGTGGAGTAACATGCATGTGCAAATGAGGAACCACCTGATTGGCTGCTTTACCGTTTAATTGCATAATATTTACGCCATCAGGCTTAAGGGATTTATTTATAGCTGACGCAATTCTCGCTGCTATTCCGGATATCAAAGCGTAATCTTCCGGCGATATATCAAATATATTTTCAGCATGCTCCTTGGGGATCACCAGGGTATGTCCCGGACTCAGCGGGTTGATATCCATGAATGCCAGTATCTTTGCATTTTCATATACTTTTATGCACGGTATGATCCCATCCACTATCTTGCAAAAAATACAGTTCCCATCTTTATTCATTTCGTACTCCATGAATACCTGCGTAACAGCGCTTGCAGAATTTAAATTTGTTAGACGTTCCTATGACTCATCTATGCCTTCGAACAGCGCCGAGCTCAAATATCTTTCTCCAGCGCTAGGAAGAACTACTACGATGGTTTTTTTCTGGAATTCCTTTCGACTGGCGATCCTCAACGCTGCGCAAACTGCAGCGCCAGATGATATTCCACTCAACATGCCTTCTTTTCTAGCCAACATTCTGGAATATTCTATAGCTTCCTCACTGGAAACCTGCTGAACTTCATCGATTACTGTCAGGTCCAGAACATCGGGAATAAAACCAGCGCCAATACCTTGAATCTTGTGGGGCCCCGGCATTGCCTGTTTACCTTGCAAGGTTTGTGAAATAACCGGACTCTCTAATGGCTCAACAGCTACTGAAAATATTTTTTTGTTCATCCTGTTCTTAAGGAAACGAGAAACCCCTGTTATAGTGCCTCCAGTTCCTACCCCACTGACAAACACTTCAATTTTACCCTCTGTTTGTTCCCAAATCTCAGGTCCTGTAGTTTCTTCATGAGCTAATGGATTTGCTGGATTCTTGAACTGTTGAGGCATGTAGAATTTTTTCGGGTCATTTTCAACCAGTTCCTCGGCTTTTTCCACCGCGCCCTTCATTCCTTTCGACCCATCAGTCAAAGCCAGACTGGCGCCAAACATCTTTAAAATTTTTCTTCTCTCCAGACTCATGGTTTCCGGCATAGTCAGGGTTAGCTTGTACCCTTTTATTGCACAAACATAGGCAAGTCCAATGCCTGTATTGCCACTGGTTGGTTCAACTATTTCAACTCCCTTTTTTAACAACCCCCTTTTTTCAGCATCGGCTACCATGTAAACGGCAATTCTATCCTTTACGGAATAAGCCGGGTTCCTCCCCTCTATTTTTGCCAGAATTGTAGCGTCAGTTTTGCCGATGATCTTGTTCAGTCTGACCAAAGGCGTTTTTCCCATGGCTGCCACGTTGTCAATAAAGAATTTTTCCATTTTTCCAACCTTGTTTTTGTTATGTCTGGCGTTTTAAGACTGATAAACAGTTGGGTCATCGACCCCTGCCTGTTCAAATCCGCGCCTTCTCAAGATACAGCTATCACAGTGCCCACATGCGTCCCCTGCCGGGTTAGGATCATAACATGATCTGGTCATGGAATAGTCCACTCCCAGCATAATTCCCGTTTTAATGATTTCAGATTTCGTTTTTCTCATTAATGGCGTATGAATCCTGATTGTCATCGTTCCTTCTATTGTTTTTTTCATCGCCACATTCGCCATTTTCTGAAAAGCTGAAATGAATTTTGGCCGACAATCGGGGTATCCCGAATAATCAAGCGCATTGACGCCAATAAATATGTGTTCGGCGTCAGTAACTTCAGCCCACGCAAGAGCTAGGGACAGAAAAACCGTATTCCTCGCAGGAACATATGTGATGGGTATGTCCACGCTATCCAGACTAGCATCCTTTGGAACCGGAATATTATCCGTAAGAGCCGAGCCACCTATCCGATCTAATGGCAAATCCAGTATCAGGTGATTAGAGACCCCCATTTGCCGGGCGATTTGACTTGCGGCCTTGAGTTCCACGCGATGTCTCTGATGATAATTGAAACTCAACGCGCTAACATCATACCCCTTCTGCATGGCTATCGCCAGGCATGTCGTCGAATCCAGTCCTCCTGATAGAAGCACTATCGCTTTGTCGTGATCATTCTTGTGGACTTTTCGCATCATCGTTTAATCCCCTTTATCGGCCACCTCACGGTATATACCGAGAAATTTGTTCAGGCGAAAAATCCGTCAATGCGAAAATGGCGTCTTCCACTCTTTTTGTCTCTTCTTTCATCTCCATCAGTTTTTCCACTGCTAAGGCGGTTTTTCCATAAGTGTCTATCAAATACGCGAACCGATCTTCGAGGCTCACCAAACTGTCATGAACCACCCTTTTGTCCGCATAAAACAGGACATGTTCCTCAGAAACCCGCTTGGAAACATCTGATCTAAGAACCACATGTTGAACTATGATTTCTCCTACCACTGAAAGGCCTTCATTCACAAGGATTTGCTCCCCAATGACATCATGAAACTTCTTTCCCTGGACTATGCTTGGATACTTCCCAATGTCATGCAACAAACATGACGCCCTAAGAAGATCCATGTCTAACTGAATATGAATCCGCACCTTTTCCCCTAAAAGCCGACCTACTTCCCACACCTTCCTGGAATGCATTATTATGTGATGTGGCGTATTGTATTTTTCCAGTAAGGAAATACAGCCCTGTTCATCCGGAATCGTATTTGCGGTCATCATCGTCAATCTCTTGCCTGTTTTAATTCAAGACTGTTGAAAGACCTTTGATTCATAATCTACTGTTTTTTCTGTTCCGAGTCTTCCTTGGGTTCATCAAACCTGAATTTCAGACTGATTACACCGTCTGAGAATTTCTTGTGATTTTTAAAGGGTAGCTTATCATAAACTTTTAGCATTGGCTGATTGGAAAACAGCACATCAGCCTTAAAACCTTTTATTCCTCTTTCTTTTGCAATTTCAACCAAATAATTCAGTAGAAAAGTAGCGATTCCGCGACCTTGGTAATTTTCATCAACCATGAAAGCAGTGTCAGCCAAACCTTCTTCCGGTTCAATCATGTAACGGGCTTCACCTATTATGCGCCTGTTTTCTCTGGGCCCTATGGTTACCACTATTGATATGCCTTCGTTTTCATTAATATTGCAATATTGCTGCAAGTTCTTGTGAGGCATGCTTCTTTTGGGACTAAAATAACGAAAATAAACCGAACTCTCCGAAAGATTGTAGAAAAGGTCTCTAATCATGGACTCATCGGTTGGTTTGATCACCCTGACATGGCATTCCAACCCCCCTTTAAAAACTTTGTCGGTTCTGATGCGTCGCCTCAAGTCAGGACTAACACTTTTGTAATAGAACTGATCAGCGTAAAGATACCCCATTTCTCTGGCCGATCTCATTAAATCTTCCCTGTGGTCTGGATGAGATACCTCTATCAGCGCCATTGCCCTTTCTCTTATGGTTCTACCTCCCAAATAGGCTATACCATATTCCGTTACAATGTAGTTCACCTCGCCTCGGTTAAGTATAACAGCCGCTTTTGGTCCAAACGAGGGAACAATTGTGGAACGACCGCTCTTTATGGAAGTTGACCTTAAACATACTATCGAACGCCCCCCGCGTGACAGATTGGCGCCCATCATGAAATCGTGATCGCCACCAGATCCCTCAAAAGCAGTCCACGTCGGATTACCCTGCCGTATCTGTCCTCTAAGATCAACCTGAAGCGCCAGATTTATTGCCACCACCTTGTCATTGGCCCCAATAAACGCCGGATTCAGAACCACATCAGAAGGATAAAGTTCTATGAGGGAATTTTCATCAATAAAATCATAAAGCCGTCTTGTTCCCATACAACACGTAGCGAGGGATTTACCCCTGTACATTTTTTTGGTGCTATTGTCCACCGCGCCGCATTCTATAAGGTCAACCATCGGATCAGCCAGAATTTCAGTATGGAGTCCAAGGTTTCTTTTATCTTTTAAATGGTCCATCAATCCTTGGGATATTCCCGCAAACCCAAACTGAAGAATTGATCCGTCTTCAATCAGCTCTCCACAATAGCGGCTTATAAGTAATTCCCTCTCTTGAAGCTTTTCTTCCTGGAGTTCGTTCAAATCCTCGTCCGCCTCTACCAGATGATTGATTCTGTCAGCGAGAACAGTGGTGTCACCGTTTGTTCGAGGCATCCTTGAATTGACTTGGGCAATCACCAGACGCGCAGATTCAAGCGCAGACATTGTTATATCCACTGATATTCCCAGGCTGAAACGGCCAAATCTGTCTGGAGGGGCCACCTGGACAATCGCCACGTCAATGGCTATTCGACGGTTTCGAAAGAAGTTGGGTATCTGAGAATGAAACAAAGGGACGTAATCAGCCTCTAGCGGTTGTTCCGTCCCGCCTGTTCTGCCCCCAACAAAAAAACTTTTTATAGTAAATCTGCCGGGAATTTTTGAAGCCAGTTCGGTTGCCTTAGGCCCTCGTATGAATTGAATGAATTCTACGTCCTCGAGGTATGATTTCCCCAGCGCTTCGATAATCGCCCCGGGTTCACTACAACTACTTCCAAGATATACTCTATCTCCATTTTTTACATAAGAAGCGGCTTGTTGCGCCGATACAAGTTTGGACGCATACCGCTGGCGCCATGACTGCATAGTGTGCTCCGCAAGTTAAAATTGGTTCTTTAAAAAATAAATCTGATGCCTAATTAAGGATTCCAGCTCTATATTTTAATCTAAGTCGTTTATTTTATCACAAAATTATTTCCCTGATCCGGAATAATCTCAATGTCCGGATAAATGGTTATCGCCTAAAGGTTTGTTTGTTGATATAATCAATCACTTTGTAAAAAACATCAACACGTTCGCCCGTTGCATCAGTCTCGGGGCAGGTCACGTTTTGGAATGTCCTGTTACAAAAGCACATTCTTGATAATGGAGTACACATAATGGAATCGTCAGAAATCCAGTCTTTGACCGAAAGAGAATTATGGACGTTGAAAGAGTTCGTTGAGAATACGTTGCGAAAAAGTGGCGCCAGCTTACTTGAGTTGTATGGTCGTGGAAATAGGGAACTAAAATTTGATGATGAACTGGTAACCGAGGCAGAGAATACAGCCTGGGAAATAATATCTTCTAAAATTGCCGGCAGCTTTGAAGGGCATGTTTTTTTGCGTGACCTGAGCGAAGAAGAAATGGATGGCGAGCATGCCCCCAGATTCTTGTGGATAGTGGATACCCTCGATGGGGCCGCGTCTTTTCAGGCCGGTATGCCGGTGTGGGGCATCAGCGCGGCGTTGTTCGAGAAGTTCTGGCCTGTTTTGGGCTTCCTCTATTTGCCGGTCACCGGAGAGTTATATTCGGCTTATGCCGCAAGGGAAGCTTTTCTAAATGATCACAGGATCAAGGTCAGAAAAGACCCGACCATCGACAATGAATCACTTGTATTGGTCTATTCCCGTTTTCATAACGATTTCTCCTCCAATTTTCCAGGGAAAATCAGAAATCTCGGGAGCTCAGCCGGTCATCTCGCCTACGTCGCTCGAAGCGCTGCCGACGCTTGTATCATGAAAAATGTCACCGTCAGAGATCTGGCTGCCGGAAGCATAATTCTCGAAGCCGCCGGGGGTGAAATCAGATATATGAATGGAAATCGATTTCACGTTGGAGATATCCTGGACGGTCGCAGAGTTGAAGAACCACTGATTGCGGCCCCAAAGGGATCATGGGAATCTTTCGTCCATCATTTCAAACCGCTCTAAGCGCTGTTGTCAAGGGTTTCAGGATCAAATCCAGAAAAACACGCCGGATATTTCCACATCCCTTGGTGATTCGTGGCGTACTGTTTCCCTTGACGATGGGGATTTTGAAAGTTAATTTAAACATGGACTAGATTAATTTGGAACCGCTGAAAGGAAAAAACCATGAGCGGTTTGGGACCCCGGTCAGAAACAATATTGAACGCTATTGTTTCGGAATATATATACTCAGGCGAGCCAGTAGGTTCCAGGACTGTGTCCAGGAAATTCCGTGTAGGCCTTTCAGCCGCCACTATCAGAAATATAATGTGTGATCTTACGGAGTTGGGATTTATTGAACAACCACATGTCAGCGCTGGCCGAGTGCCTACCGACTTGGGATACCGTGTCTATGTCGATGGACTTGTATCAAACCAAAAACTGAATAGTGATGATGAGGCTTCTATAGCATCGAGCATAAAGACTGCGGGACTCGATGTTCGGGATGTTTTAAGACAGTCTTCCCTCATTCTGGCAGAATTATCCAGGCAGGCCGGTGTCTCGATATGCTCTCCCGTGGATGATCAGACCTTCAAGACTATCGAATTTATTAAAATATCAAATGACAGAATACTGGTGGTTCTTGTTTCAACCACAGGCCTGGTTCAAAACAAGGTTATTTATGACGAGGACAATCTCGATCAGGATTCGCTCGAATCTTACGGACGCATGCTGAATGACATGCTCAAAGATCTGGATTTGAGGCAGGCGCGCGAACGTATCGAACACGAGCTATGTCTTGAAAAAACAAGATTCGATTTGATCCTCGCCAAAACCTTGAGATTGGGTCACATGATCCTTTCTGACAATTCTTTGGGCGAGGTATTTGTAGAGGGCAAAACCAACATTGTCGATGACCCCGAATTTTGTCAGATTGAAAATCTGAAGGCTGTTCTAATTACATTCGAACATAAAAGCGGACTCTTAAAGATACTGGACAAGACATTACGAGCTCAGGGGGTCCAGATATTCATAGGTTCAGAACACGGCCTGGATCAGATAAAGTCGTGTTCGATAGTTGCCTATCCATTGAGGGCTGACAAGGTGGTTCTCGGTTGTGTTGGGGTCCTTGGCCCAAAGAGGATGGATTACAGTAAGGTGGTGCCAATCGTGGATGCTACCGCCACGGCTATTACAAGAGTGTTCAAGAAATACCTTGAAGGAAGCTCCTAGGATTTTTCCTCAACAGAAGAGGTGTCCAGTTCTCTAATAATTTCAACTGTTGACATTATCCGAAACAATGGATCGAGAATTATCTTATCATATATTGAAAGTGTCTTTTCATGAACGGAGTCATCGTAGGATGTTGATCCATCGGATACAATTATTGCCCTGAAATCATTCTGAATACCGTCAAAGGCTGTTAACAGCACACAAACATTTGTGACAATTCCGCAAACTACTATCGTTTCTATTCCCCAAAGTCTCAAACTCTGATCGAGGTCTGTCTTGTAAAAAGCGCTCATCCTTCGCTTCTTCAGCACATGATCTGTTGACAGGGGATTCAGCTCGTCAATCGGTAAATCTCCACGGGTCCCCCTGAGCGCATGCGGTTTCATTTTACCCTTAAAGATAAAATCACCAGGCAAAAAACTGTCACATGCAAATATCACTGGACTCGAAGCTTTTCTGAAACTATCGGCTAACATGTTAATATTGGGTATGATCTTGGCAGCCTGAATATCAAACTTGCTGTTGCGACCAATGTCCACATTATCCTTTATCATATCAACGATAATAAGGGCGTATGGCTTCATTTCCAATGCTCCATGCCAGTGTGGACCGTTTTGCTTGAGACGCTTCCGAGATTTTATTTCAGAGCCGATCCCCATACAGCATAAACAGGATCGCTAGGAATCCCAAGGTGGAAATATTTGTCATCTTCGGGTCTGGGTTTACCTTTACTCTCAGTATAGCCTTCTATGCTGAATTTCCCGCTCAGTTTGAAAAAATTCTTTACTAAATCCACCCTTGCGCTTTCCTTGGTAGATTTCCATATACTAACGGCTTTCGGTGGAAACATCCGATTGGAAAAAACTACGATGAACAAACCCTTTGGCCTCAGAATGCGGCCAACTTCAGAAAACACTTCTAGGGGCTTGACCATGTAATCAACCGAAACTGTGTTGATTACTGCATCAAAATGATTGTCAGGGAATGGCAGGATTGGCTCAACATTCAGATCATGAATTATGCGTTCGGTCAGAATGGGATTGGCCTCCAGTTCCAGATTGTTCATCCCCAGACCACAAACGGATAGCGCTTGGATTTCCGATCTGAGATGCGAATCGGGTCCTGACATCAAGTCCAGGATTCGGGAGTCCTTAGGGATGAGCCGAAGGTATAACTCTTCAACCGTATTTAGAGCAGTGGTGTCAAGGTGGTTGACAAATCTTGGCCTAGTATAAAACTCGGGGTCTGGAGACTCATTATCTCGGGTAAAATCCGAGGATTTGTAATAGGATAGAGTGTTTTGCATCATTTTACAGCGCCTGAGTGAGGCTGGGGGCATTCTGGACGCCCCCATCAATAAAAATTAATTTTTGTCAATTAGCTCTGCGAACCGCTCTTACAAACTTGATCTTTTAAAGCGTCGGATGACCATACGGCCATAGGACCACTGGCCCCTCTGGGGTCCATTCTGCACCTGTAGCCGGTCTGTTCTATCCCCTGATTTTCAAGCGCTGTCCAACTACTTTTGAAATAACAGCATTCGTCATTAAAACAGACATGGTGAATTTCACCGCCCCAACTAGACTCCAGTGGCATTTCTATAGGATCCATTTCGGCCCCGCAGTGAGGGCATTTAGATTTTGACATATCTGTGAACTCCTTGTTTAATAGTTTGAAAAAGCATTTAGCGCCGATCTGTTTCTTTCTCTGCTTTCAGGTGTACAACTTGTTTGAAATTCACCCTAAATAAGGTTTCGTTCGAACGAAAGATAGCTTTGATTAAAGTTAAACCCTAAACGCCGTTTTCGCAAGTCACACTTCACAAATTGTTCGTGTAAAGTTTGTTTGGTTTGGTTATTCTGGTTTTGTCTGAAGGTAGTCTGACCGCCCGAACCATTGTTCACAAATCACTCTCCAACAAAAGTAATATGGCTGGAAAAATGTCCCTTACAAAACTCGAAAATATTGAAAAAATTATATTGAAAAGTATAAGCGAAGGAGTAATCACAATTGATTGCGCCGGCAATATAATGTCCGCAAACCCTTCTGCTGAAAAGATATTCGGTGTAAACGCATCGAGTTTTACCTCCAGGCATTACAGGTCTTTTTTTGGCGACGACAGAAATCTGGCAATTAGCGTAGTATTGGATCGTTTAGTAACTGATGGATTGGAAACTAGTCATTCGGAGATTGTATATCATCGCAGGGACGGCCAGGAAGTCAGTCTTGCCGTTTCGTCCAGCGCACTTGATCTGGACACCTGCTATGACGGTCTGGAAACTTTTGTTGTGGTTTTCAGGGACATTTCAGCCTTCAAGGCCCTGGAGAAAGTCCGCAAGAAAGCGGTCAATCACATGGCCCACGAACTAGCCACGCCAGTTTCAGTTATTCAGGCCACTGTCAACAGCCTGAAACAGGCCGAGAATTTAAACGAAAAAACCAAAAAATACCTGGACCGAATCGACAGGAATCTGGAGCGCTTAATAAACATCGAGGCCATAGTCGAGCAAATTCTGTATCCCCCTCATTTCCTGCCTGTCAAATTTGACCTACATGATGTGTTATCAAATATTTTGACCAAAATACAGCATGATTGCGCCCATAGAAAAATCGAATTCAGAATCCCGCTTGTCGATTTTGTAATAGACAGGACTGATCCCCAAACTTTTGAAATTATTATTGTAACGTTGGTAAAAAATGCTATCGAGAATACTCCGGATGGAGGTTACGTTGAAATTCGTCTCACCTTTGATAATTCTTTTCCCATCCTTGCGGTAGCAGATCGAGGCGTCGGGATTTCCCTGGAGGATCAAAACTTTATTTTTGAGGGATTCCACCACACTCAGGAAACTGATGAATATTCCACAAGAAAACCATACGATTTTAATGCCGGCGGCAAGGGTCTGGAGTTGTTACGGCTTAAGTCCATTTCAGAAAATCACGGCTTTGATCTATCATTCGATAGCTCACGATGCATACATATTCCCAAGGCTACTGATCATTGCCCCGGAGATATAGAGAAATGTCAATACGTCAAATCCCGCGAAGAATGTTTTCTCACCGGCGGCTCAACATTTTATGTGAAATTTCTTTAGGGGGACAGGAATGGCGACTGAACTGAATGATCGACTAAACAAACTTTTTTGCCCGAAAACGGTTGCTGTCATAGGGGCTGGAGCAGAACCGGATAAGGTTGGATATGCTATTATGGACAGCCTGGTGACGGGCGGATTCCCCGGAAAAATTTTTCCTGTCCACCCCCGACATGAATCAATTTTGGGTTATCAGGTTTTCAGGAATTTGAAAGATCTACCTTATGTTCCTGATCTTGCGGTAGTGGCCCTGAATCAGCATTCTTCAGTAGAGACCGTAGCTCAATTAAGCCAGATGGGTGTCAAAGGGGCTGTTGTGCTAGCTGGAGGTTATGCCGAAATGGGTTCGACCGGAATGTCCTTGCAGCAAAAACTCCGTCTAGCTGCAGGAGATATGCCTGTTATCGGGCCAAACACCCTTGGATTCCTGAATGCAAACGCCAAATTGAATGTGACTTTCTACCCCAGAGTTCTAAACCCTGGAAACGTTTCATTTCTGAGTCAAAGCGGTGGCATCGGATTGGCCATCAAGGCAAAAGCGGATGACGAAGGTCTCGGACTAGCTAAATGGATTGGCGTGGGCAACAGGGTTAACCTTGAATTCCATGACCTGCTCGAATACCTTAAGCAAGATCCCGAAACAAAAGTTATCGGTCTGTTCACTGAGGGGAGTTCCAATCCCAGAGCTCTCGTAAAGACGCTAGAGTCAATAATTCCCTGTAAGCCCGTAGTAATCTATAAAGGTGGCAAAGGGGATAAAGCCGATAGCGTAACCGTAACCCACACGGGAGCCGCCGCAGGCCCTGATAAAATATGGCAGGGCGCGCTCAGGCAGGTTGGCGCTCACGTAGTGAATTCAGCCTCTGAGATGGTCACTGTATGCAAAGCCCTGTCGATTGGTCGAATTCCCCGAGGAAACAGGGTAGCAATTTTTACTCACACCGCCGGCCCCAGTATTGTCGCCTGCGACATTTTGCAAAATGAACCCAATTTCTGCCTTACCGAGTTGAGCAATGCCACAATAAAGAAAATTGCGGATATACTCGGCCCCAGTGTTCCTGTCATCCATAAAAACCCTGTTGATGGGGCTGCAGGCGCTTTCCTGACAGAACCCTTCCATAAAATTGGTGAAGCCATCCTCGAAGATGAGGCGGTTGATTGTCTACTCACGATATTCTGTGAACACAAGAACTGGATATATCCGTCAGAACAGATAGCGGAACTGACACGTAAATTTGATAAGACTATCGTTACTTGTTTCATCGGGTCTGCGTTGACAATTCATAAGGACAGGGCTTTATTGCACCAGAATGAAACCCCGGTTTATCTGACACCTGAAGATGCCGCCACAGGTCTCGCAGCGTTGTTGAGAAGGCTTGAACACATCTCAGGTTCCTAGTTTCTAAAACCGGTTAGCGCAATGAGCCTTCCCGGATTGGCGCCGTCACGCCTGTAAGAATAAAACAGCTTGTCATTGCAACTGGTGCAAAGGTTCAAGTCCCGGATATTCTCCGGCGTAACCCCTGAATCAAGTAATTCCTGCTTATTGGTTTTGCGTAAATCGAGCCTTCTGGAAATTCGTTCAACTCCTGTTTTGACATCAAAAACCCTATGCTCTTCCACAAAACTCCGGGCCGCTGGAATGGCGTCTTCCA